>JBKPTC010000046.1:0-8432 GCA_046735355.1 bacterium | reverse complement strand
CGCCTGATGCTCGCTCCCAAGAAGGTGAAGCATCGCAAGGTGCATCGCGGCCGGATGCGAGGCCAGGCCAAGGGCGGCACCGAGATCCACTTCGGCGACTACGGCCTGGTCGCGATGGAGCCGGCCTGGATCACCAACCGCCAGATCGAGGCGGCCCGTGTCGCGATCACGCGGCACATCCGCCGCGGCGGCAAGGTCTGGATCAACATCTTCCCCGACAAGCCGTACACCAAGAAGCCGGCCGAGACGCGCATGGGCTCGGGCAAGGGCAACCCCGAGGGATGGGTGGCGGTGGTGAAGCCCGGGCGCGTGATGTTCGAGCTCTCGGGCGTTCCCGAAGAGCTCGCGAAGTCCGCCATGCTCCGCGCGGCGCACAAGCTTCCGATCAAGACCAAGTTCATCACCCGGGCCGGAGGTGGCGAGTGACCCGCGTGGCCGAGCTCCGGGACCTGGGCGACGACGAGCTGCTCGAACGGCTGGATTCCAACAAGGAGGAGCTGTTCAACCTCCGGTTCCAGCTCGCGACCGGGCAGCTCGACAACCCCATGCGGATCAAGCAGGTCCGGCACGACGTCGCGCGCATCCTCACCGTGCTGCGCGAGCGACAGATCGAGGCCGAGCTCGACTCGGCGTCCGCGGACATCGAGGAGTCCTCGTGAGCGCGTCGGAGCAGCAGGTGCAGCAGGCGGAGCGGAGCCGTCGCAAGGTCCGGCAGGGCGTCGTCGTGTCCGACAAGATGGACAAGACCGTCCTCGTGCGGATCGACCGGCAGATGCGTCATCCGCTCTACAAGAAGATCGTCCGGCGCTCGAGCAAGCTGGCGGCGCACGACGAGCGCAACGAGGCGCACATGGGCGACACCGTCCGCGTCATGGAGACGCGGCCGATCAGCAAGAACAAGCGCTGGCGCGTGATCGAGATCGTGGAGAGGGCCAAGTAGGTGATCCAGCAAGAGACGCGCTGTCGCGTGGCGGACAACACGGGGGCTCGAGAGGTCCTCGTGATCCGCGTGCTCGGCGGCTCGCAGCGTCGCTACGCGGGCGTCGGCGACGTCGTCGTCGGCACCGTGAAGGACGCGCTGCCCGGTGGCGGCGTGAAGAAGGGCGACGTCGTCAAGGCGGTCGTCGTTCGAACCGCCAAGGAGCGCCGGCGGCCGGACGGCTCGTACATCCGCTTCGACGACAACGCGGTCGTCCTGCTCACGACGGACGCCCGAAACCCCCGCGGCACCCGGATCTTCGGTCCCGTCGCGCGTGAGCTCCGCGACAAGCGCTTCATGAAGATCATCTCGCTCGCTCCGGAGGTGCTGTGATGGCCGGCGTCGACATCAAGAAGGACGACACCGTCCGCGTGATGACGGGCAAGAGCCGCGGGCACACCGGGCGCGTGATCCGCGTGCTGCCGCGCGAGGGGCGCGTCCTCGTCGAGGGCGGGAACCTCGCCAAGAAGCATCAGCGCACCACCGGCCGTCGTGGCAAGGACAGCACGCAGCAGCTGCAGCAGGGCGGGATCATCGATTCGGAGATGCCGCTCAACATCTCCAACGTCCAGATCGTCTGCAAGACGTGCGGACAGCCGACGCGCGTCGGCCATCACGTCGACGCGGGCGGCACCAAGGTTCGGATCTGCCGGAAGTGCGGGAGCGAGTTGTAACGATGGCGACCAACGGCTACTCGGCGCGCGTCAAGACGCGGTACCGCGACGAGCTGGTGCCCCGGCTCCAGCGCGAGCTCGGGCTGTCCAACCCGATGCAAGTGCCGCGGCTCGAGAAGATCGTCGTGAACATGGGGATCGGCGACGCGCTCCGCGACTCCCGGCTGCTCGAGGCGGCCGTCGAGGACCTCACCACGATCACCGGCCAGAAGCCCATCGTCACCAAGGCACGGAAGTCGATCGCCGGCTTCAAGCTTCGCGAGGGGATGCCGATCGGGGCCAAGGTGACGCTTCGCGGCGACCGGATGTGGGAGTTCCTCGACCGGCTGATCGCGACGGCCATCCCGCGGATCCGCGACTTCCGCGGGCTGAACCCACGGGCGTTCGACGGCCACGGCAACTACACGCTGGGCCTGACCGAGCAGCTGATCTTTCCGGAGATCGACTACGACAAGGTCGCGAAGATCCGCGGCATGGACATCACGATCGTGACGACGGCACGCAACGACGACGAGGGACGAGCGCTGCTCGTCGCGCTCGGCTTTCCCTTCGAGGGGATGCCGGCCGTGACCGCGAGCGCGTAGAGGGGTTCGACGTGGCCAAGAAAGCTCTGATCAATAAGCAGCAGGGACGACAGAAGTTCCGCGTGCGCGAGTACACCCGATGCCGCCGCTGCGGACGGTCGCGCGCCGTGTACCGAAAGTTCCTCCTGTGTCGGGTGTGCGTGCGGGAGCTCGCGCACGCCGGCGAGCTGCCGGGGGTGACGAAGGCCTCATGGTGAGCACCGGTTCGACCAAGCGACTCAACACGCACGTCACCGATCCGGTGGCCGACCTGCTGACGCGGATCCGGAACGCGAACCTCGCGTACAAGGACGATCTCGCGGTGCCGTTCTCGAAGATGAACGACGCGCTGCTCGGGATCCTCGCGAGGGAGGGATTCATCGCCGGTCACGCGGTCGAGGGCGAGGGGCTCGATCGCGTCTACAAGGTGACGCTGAAGTACGGTGCGCGCCGAGAGCGCGCCATCACGGGGCTCAAGCGGATCTCCAAGCCGGGGCGCCGCGTCTACACGCCTCGAACGAAACTGCCCCGCGTCATGGGCGGGCTCGGCATCGCCGTGCTGTCCACGTCGCAGGGCCTGATGACGGACAAGGAAGCGTCTCGTCGCGGTGTCGGCGGCGAGGTCCTCGCGTTCGTCTGGTAGCGGAGGCGGAAGAGGCAACCATGAGTCGGATCGGCAGACAGCCCATCGAGGTTCCGAGCGGCGTCGACGTGGCGATCGGCGACGACGCCGTCGTGACGGTGAAGGGCCCTCGGGGGGAGCTGTCGCAGCGGCTGCACCCGGAGATGAAGATCGTTCGCGAGGACGCCACCATCCGGGTCGAGCGCCCGACCGACGACGGCTTCCACCGCAGCCTGCACGGGCTGACGCGGACGCTCATCGCGAACATGGTCGAGGGTGTGACCAAGGGCTACGAGAAGCGGCTCGCGATCGTCGGAGTCGGATACCGGGCCCAGATGCGCGGCAACGACCTCGAGGTCGCGGTCGGCTACTCGCATCCGGTCGTGGTGCCGGTTCCGGACGGCATCGAGTTCGAGGTGCCGACGCCGACCAGCATCGTGATCCGCGGCAACAGCAAGGAGCGGGTCGGGGAGATCGCCGCCAAGATCCGGATGATCCGCAAGCCGGAGCCGTACAAGGGCAAGGGCATCCGGTACGAGAACGAGGTCGTGAAGAAGAAGGCGGGCAAGGCCGCCAAGGGCAGCGCGTGACCGACGTGAAGGAATCGACGTGAGCGGGACGAGCGACACCAAGGCGAAGCGCGAGGCGCGGGTTCGTCGGCACGCGCGCGTTCGTCGTAAGGTCACCGGCACCGCCGACCGCCCGCGCCTGGCGGTGTATCGGTCTAACCGTCACATCTACGCGCAGCTGATCGACGACGTCGCCGGCCGAACCATCGTTTCGGCATCCGACGCCGACGGGCAGGCGACGGGCGCGAAGACCGACGCGGCCAAGGCGGTCGGCGCGGTCATCGCGGAGCGCGCGAAGCAGGCGGGGATCGACCGTGCGGTGTTCGATCGCGGCGGACGGCTGTATCACGGCCGCGTCGCGGCGCTGGCCGAGGCGGCCAGAGAGGGAGGGCTTTCGATCTGATGCGACGCTACGACCAGGGCGATCAGAAGAGCATCTACGAGGAGCGGGTCATCTCGATCAACCGGGTGGCCAAGGTCGTGAAGGGCGGCCGGCGCTTCTCGTTCGCCGCGCTGGTCGTCGTCGGCGACGGTGCGGGTCGGGTCGGCGTCGGCTACGGCAAGGCCAAGGAGGTTCCGGCCGCGATCGCCAAGGGCGTCGAGGAGGCCAAGCGCAAGCTGTTCGACGTTCCGATGATGGGCACGACGATCCCGCACGAGATCGTCGGCGAGGACGGCGCCGGCGTGGTCCTCCTCAAGCCGGCCGCGCCCGGCACCGGCGTCATCGCGGGCGGGCCCGTCCGGGCGCTCGTCGAGTGCGCGGGGATCAAGGACATCCTTTCGAAGTCGCTCGGCTCGTCCAACCAGATCAACATCGTCAAGGCGGCGGTCGCGGGGCTGCGGGCGCTTCGTCGCCCGGAGCACGTCGCCCGCCTCCGCGGGCGCGACGTGCACGACGTCGCACCGAAGCCGATGCTCGAGGCCGTCGCGGCGGCGCAGGACCGGCTTGCCGCCACCCGGGCCGCGAAGCTCGAGGAGGTGTACGCCGACCAGGCCGAGAACGAGGGGCGCGCTCCCCGTGACGAGCGGGGCCGCGGCCGTCCCGGCCAGCGTCCGGGCCAACGCCCCGGCGGTCGACCCGGAGGCGGGCGGCGATGACGCAGATCCGGCTGACGCAGATCCGAAGCGTCATCGACCGCCCCAAGGACCAGAAGGACACGGTCCGCCGGCTCGGCCTGCACCGGATCAACGACTCGGTCGTCAAGGACGACCGGCCGGACATCCGCGGCATGGCCGCGAAGGTCCGTCACCTCGTCAGGATCGAGGAGATCCCCGCCGGTGGCGCCAAGGACGCGAAGAAGGGTTCGGAGGAACGATGAAGCTGCATCACCTCAAGCCCGCCGAGGGCGCCAAGAAACAGCGGTCGCGCGTCGGTCGCGGCCGCGCCGGCGTCCGCGGCAAGACCGCCGGGCGCGGAACCAAGGGTTATCTCTCGCGCCACAACCCGATGCTCGGGTTCGAGGGCGGTCAGATGCCGTACCAGCGGCGCGTGCCCAAGCTGAAGGGCTTCACGAACCCCAACCGCGTCGAGTACTCCGTCGTGAACGTCGAGCAGCTCCAGCAGGTGTTCGGCCAGGCGGGAGATGCTATCGATCCCGCGGCCATGTACGCGCACGGCCTTGTTCACAAGGGCCGTCCCGTCAAGGTGCTCGGCCGCGGCGAGGTGTCCTCGGCGCTCGTCGTCCGCGCCCACGCGTTCTCCGAAACCGCGAGGACCAAGCTCGAGGGGGCCGGAGGGCGCGCCGAGCTCATCGGGCGCTAGCCAGGGAACGCGGCGGTAGGATGGGTGCCTCGTGCTGAGAGCCTTCGTCAACGCGTTCAAGGTCCCCGACCTGCGCAAGAAGATCCTCTTCACGCTGTTCATCATCGCGGTCTACCGGTTCGGGTCGCACGTGCCGGTTCCGATCGTCGACATCAGCAGGCTGCAGACGGCCCTCAAGAATTCGGGCACCACGGGGTTCCTGTCCTTCATCGACCTGTTCTCCGGCGGCGCGCTGACGCACATGGCGGTGTTCGGGCTCGGCATCATGCCGTACATCACCAGCTCCATCATCATGCAGCTGCTCACGGTCGTGATCCCCAAGCTCGAGCAGTGGCAGAAGCAGGGCGAGCAGGGTCAGAAGAAGATCAACCAGTGGACCCGATACGTCACCGTCGTCCTCGCCCTCCTGCAGTCGACGGGTCTGGTCTTCCTGTTCCACTCCGGAGCCCAGCAGCTGAACGGGGTGGACGTCTTTCCGCCCGGAACCTTCACCGGTGCGCACATCGCGCTGATCGTCATGATCCTCACGGCGGGAACCGCGATGATCATGTGGATGGGTGAGCTCATCACGCAGCGAGGCATCGGCAACGGCATGTCCGTGCTGATCTTCACCAGCGTCATCTCGCGCCTGCCATCCGAGGGCCACGCGATCCTGTTGCAGAGCGGGATGGCGACGTTCGTCGCGATCCTGCTGATCGGCCTCGCGCTGATCGTGGCGGTGGTGTTCATCGAGCAGGGTCAGCGGCGCATCCCCGTCCAGTACGCCAAGCGGGTCGTCGGGCGGCGGATGACCACCGGCGGCAGCACGTACATCCCGCTCAAGGTCAACCAGGCGGGCGTCATCCCGATCATCTTCGCCTCGTCGATCCTGTACTTCCCGACGCTGATCGGCAGCATCTACCACGCCGAGTGGTTCACGGGCCTCGTGAGCAACTACGTCACGAACACGCGCAGCCTCGTGTACATGGTCATCTACGCCACGCTCGTCGTGTTCTTCGCGTACTTCTACACGGCGATCGCGTTCAACCCCGTCGAGACCGCCGACAGCCTTCGCAAGAACGGCGGATTCATCCCCGGCATCCGGCCCGGCGCGCCGACCGCCAACTATCTGAACGACGTGCTCGTCCGGATCACGCTTCCCGGCTCGATCTTCCTGGCCGCCATCGCGCTGCTTCCGTCGATCGTGCTGGCCTTCTGGGTCATCCAGCAGTTCCCGTTCGGCGGTACCTCGCTCCTCATCACCGTCGGCGTCGCCCTCGAGACGATGAAGCAGCTCGAGTCGCAGCTGCTCATGCGTCACTACGAGGGCTTCCTCGGATAGGCCGATGCGCATCGTCCTCCTGGGGCCACCCGGCGCAGGAAAGGGCACCCAGGCGAGACGGTTGGCGGACCGATACGGGCTCGCGACGATCGCGACGGGCGACATCTTCCGCGACGAGATCGCTCGCGGAACGCCGCTCGGGCTCCAGGCCAAGGCGTACGTCGATCGCGGCGAGTACGTGCCGGACGAGATCACGACCAAGATGGTGCTCGGGCGGCTCGCGCAGCCCGACGCGCGCGAGGGCTTCATCCTCGACGGCTTTCCGCGGACCGTGCCGCAGGCGCAGGCGCTCGAGAGCGCGCTCGCGGCCGACCATCGGCCGCTCGGGGCCGTGCTGAACTTCAAGATCAGCGAGGAGCTGGCCGTCAAGCGGTTGATGAGCCGGCTGGTCTGTCCGACCTGCAAGCGGACGTACAACCTCGTCTTCAAGCCCCCGCGTATCGAGATGCGTTGCGACGTGGACGGCACCTCGCTGCAGTCGCGAACCGACGACGACGAGGAGACGATCAGACACCGCTTCGGCGTGTATCTTCAGCAGACCCACCCGCTCGTGCTGTACTTCTGGGAGCGAGGCCTGCTCCGCGACATCGACGCCGACGCGCCGGAGGAGGTCGTGGCCGACCGAACGATCGAGGCGATCAGCGACCTGTCGGATCTGAGCGAATGATCATCTACAAGTCACCGGACGAGATCGACAAGATGCGTGTGTCGGGCCGGATCACGGCCGCAACGATCGAGCGCGTCGTCGCGGCCGTGAGGCCGGGCGTCAGCACCGCGGATCTCGACGCCGTCGCTG
Organism: bacterium; assembly: GCA_046735355.1. Lineage (GTDB taxonomy): Bacteria > Actinomycetota > UBA4738 > UBA4738 > HRBIN12 > DATAEU01. Next base: position 1,146 of record JBKPTC010000046.1, on the reverse strand, counting down.
AGGCGTCCATCCGCGAGCGGGGCGCGGTGCCGAACTTCAAGGGGTACCGCGGCTTTCCGGCCTCGATCTGCGCCTCGCTGAACGACGAGATCGTCCACGGCATCCCGTCGAAGCGGCGGGTCCTCCGCGAGGGAGACCTCTTGTCGCTCGACTTCGGCGCGATCTGGGAGGGGTTCCACTCGGACTCGGCGCTCACGGTGTTCGTCGGCGAGCCGCCGTCGTCCGAGGCGGAGAAGCTCGTGCGGGTCACCGAGGAGGCGCTCGAGGCCGGCATCGCGCAGATCCGCCCGGGCGGCCGCATCGGCGACATCTCGAGCGCCGTGCAGCAGCGCGCCGAGGCGGCCGGATTCTCCGTCGTCCGCGAGTACGTCGGCCACGGCATCGGGCGCGCCATGCACGAGGATCCGCAGGTTCCGAACTATGGCGCCGCGGGTCGAGGACCCGAGCTGCGGCCCGGGCTGGTGATCGCCGTCGAGCCGATGCTCACGATGGGTGGATGGGAGACGGCGGTGCTGGCCGACGACTGGACCGTGGTCACGCGCGACGGGTCGCTCTCGGCGCACTTCGAGCACACGATCGCCGTGACGAACGACGGACCCGAGGTACTGACGAGCCGCTCGTGACCGCGGCGCGGCGCGCGTCGAAGTGGATGACGCACCCCCGGCCGCGGTAGCGTGCCGGAACGGCTCGACCGTGGAGGTGGCACGATGGCCCCTGAGAACGACATGCCGGAGCCGCCGGCGCCGTTGACGGCGAAGACGATCGTCAGAGCCGACTTCCCACAGGTCCGTAAGGGGTTCGACCCGGACGCGGTGCTCGCGCACCTCGGTCGGACGGCCGAGCACGTCGCCGATCTCGAGTCGACGATCGCGGACCTCCAGGCGCAGCTCCGAGAGCGTGAGCGGGCCGCTCCGCACGACGAGGCCGCCCGCAACCGGGCGTACGAGAGCGCGGCGGCGCGCGTCGTGGATCTGGTCCGGACGTTCGACCAGGACGTCCAGCGGTTGCGCGCCGACCACGAGGCCGAGGCGACCGCCCGGCTCGCCGACGCGCGCGCGACGGCCGAGCGCACCGAGGCCGAGGCCGCCGGCCGACGCGCGCAGGCCGAGGCGGAGGCCGAGCGGATCGTGCGCGAGGCGTCCGAGG
>JBKPTC010000045.1:0-6895 GCA_046735355.1 bacterium | reverse complement strand
CGCCGAGGCCGTAGGCGGCCGCGGCCGCGAACGTGATCCCGCTCACGACCGGGATCGCCCCGACGGCGCGAACGATCAGCCACCCGATCGCGAACGCGACGCCCCGGTTGGCGGGCGCCGGACGGATCGCGCGTCCGATCGCGTACGCCGACACCGCGTATCCGACGAACGCGAGCAGCCCGAGGGCGAGCACCATCGCGAGCCCGAGCGGAAGCGCGACGAGCGACGCCGACAGCAACACCGCCGCGACCGGTACCGCGACGGCGAGCGCGAGCCCGCAACCGGCCGCGCGCCACGGCGACGAGCGCGCGACGCCCGCCGAGCCGTCGAGGCCCCTCGGCGCGAGGAGCACCAACAGGAGCCCCAGCAGGAGCGTGGACACCGAGACGGCCAGCCACGACGCGAACCGCCCGGCGACCTCGACGGGCGTCCGCCAGCCGTAGGCGACGTGCTGCCGAAGCCGCCCTCCGACGCGCGCGCCCGCGCCGACGACCACGGCGCCTCGCGCCGACACGTCGCCGTTGACCTGCGACCCCGGACCGAGGACGACGCGGCCGTCGACCGCCACGACATCGCCGCTCACCTGCCCGCGGATCGCCGCGGGCCCATCGAACACGATGACGTCGCCTCGCGCGATGCCGTCGACGCGCGCCGATCCGTGCAGCACCACGAGCTCGCCGACCTCGGCGCCGCGCGGGATCACGACCTGACCGCTCAGGACGATCTGATCCGGCGCGTCGGCCGCGGCAAGGGCCGGCGCCGCGAGGGCGAGGAGCCACATCCCGGCGATCGCGCCGACCGTGAGCGCGCGCACAGACCCCGCGCGCTGGGATGCCATGCCGCGCATCCTATCGACGCGGCCTGTCTCGGCCGGGCCGTACGCTGTGCGCGTGGCCCTGGACCGCTTCTCCCCCGCCGTCCGCGCCTGGTTCGAGAGCGCGTTCGCGTCGCCGACGCCCGCCCAGGCCCAGGGCTGGCCCGCCATCGCGGGTGGCGAGCACACGCTCGTCCTCGCCCCGACCGGCTCGGGCAAGACGCTCGCCGCCTTCCTGTGGTCGATCGACCGGCTCGTGACCGAGCCCGAGCCGCCGGCCGATCGCCGGTGTCGGGTGCTGTACGTCTCGCCGCTGCGCGCCCTCGCCGTCGACGTCGAGAAGAACCTCCGCGCGCCGCTCACCGGCATCCGGCTCGCCGCGGAGCGGATCGGTGCCGACGTCCGCGAGCCGGTCGTCGGCATGCGCACCGGAGACACATCGGCGGCGGACCGGCGCGCGCTGCAGCGGCGGCCGCCCGACATCCTCATCACGACGCCGGAGTCGCTCTACCTGATGCTCACCTCGTCCGCGCGCGACGTCCTCCGGAGCGTCGACACCGTCATCGTCGACGAGATCCACGCGGTCGCGGGAACCAAGCGCGGTGCGCATCTGGCGGTGTCGCTCGAGCGCCTCGAGCGGATCACGGAGCGTCCGCCGCAGCGGATCGGGCTGTCGGCGACCCAGCGACCGCTCGAGGAGATCGCGCGGTTCCTGGGCGGCGTGCTCCCGGATGGCCCGCGACCGGTCGCCGTCGTGGACGCCGGCGTGCGCAAGCCGCTCGACGTCGAGGTCGTCGTTCCGCTCCAGGACATGTCGAGCATCGGGCAGCCCAGCGAGGAGCTCCGCTCGGGACCGGCCGCTGCGGGGCCCGAGCGCATCAGCATCTGGCCGTCGATCCATCCACGACTCCTCGAGCTGATCCGCGAGCACCGCTCGACGCTGATCTTCACCAACGCTCGCCGCCTGGCCGAACGGCTCGCCGCCCGATTGAACGAGCTCGCCGGCGAGGAGCTCGTGCGCGCGCACCACGGATCGATCGCGCGCGAGCAGCGCCTCGAGATCGAGGACCAGCTGAAGGGCGGCGTGCTTCGCGGCCTCGTCGCGACGAGCTCCCTCGAGCTCGGGATCGACATGGGATCGGTCGACCTCGTGATCCAGGTCGAGTCGCCGGGATCCGTCTCGCGCGGGCTGCAGCGCATCGGGCGCGCCGGCCACTCGGTCGGCGAGCCGTCCGTCGGCAAGGTGTTTCCGAAGTACCGCGGCGATCTGCTCGAGGCGGCCGTGGTCGTGCAGCGGATGCGCGAGGGGCTGATCGAGGAGACCCGCTATCCGCGCAACCCGCTCGACGTCCTGGCGCAGCAGATCGTCGCGATGGCCGCGGTCGACGAGTGGAGCGTCGACGAGCTCGCGGCGGTCGTCCGGCGTGCGGCGAACTTCTCGGAGCTCTCCGACGACGTCCTGCGCGCGGTGCTCGACCTCCTCGCCGGGCGGTATCCCTCGGACGAGTTCGCCGAGCTGCGGCCGCGGATCGTCTGGGACCGGCGTCGCAACATGGTGCGCGCGCGCGAGGGTGCGGGGCGGCTCGCCGTCACCAGCGGCGGGACCATCCCCGACCGCGGGCTGTTCGGCGTGTTCACCGCCGACGGGCGCCGCGTCGGCGAGCTCGACGAGGAGATGGTCTACGAGAGCCGGCGCGGCGAGGTCTTCCTCCTCGGCGCGAGCTCGTGGCGGATCGCCGACATCACGCACGACCGCGTGATCGTCGATCCGGCGCCGGGCGAGCCCGGCAAGATGCCGTTCTGGAAGGGCGACAAGCCCGGGAGGCCGCTCGAGCTCGGGCGCGCGCTCGGCGCCGTGACGCGCGAGCTGTCGTCGATGACCGACGATCTCGCCGAGACGGCGCTTCGCGAACGCTTCGGGCTCGACGCCCTCGCCGCGCGCAACCTCGTGCAGTACCTCCGCGACGAGCGCGACGCGGCCGGAGTCGTGCCCGACGACCGCACCGTCGTCATCGAGCGGTTCCGCGACGAGCTCGGCGACTGGCGCGTGTGCGTGCTGACGCCGTTCGGCGCGCGCGTCCACGCGCCGTGGGGCATGGCGATCCAGGAGCGGCTGACCGAGAGGACCGGCCTCGACGTGGAGGTGCTGTGGAGCGACGACGGCATCGTCCTTCGCCTGCCGGACGCCGACGACGGACAGGGCATTCCCGTCGAGGACCTCGTCTTCGACCCCGAGGAGATCGAAACGCTCGTCGTGCGGCAGCTGCCCGGAACCGGCATGTTCGGCAGCGTGTTCCGCGAGGCCGCCGCGCGGGCGCTGCTGCTGCCGCGTCGGATGCCGGGCAGGCGCACGCCGCTGTGGCAGCAGCGTCAGCGCGGAGCGGATCTCCTGCAGGTGGCCGCAAAGCACCCCACGTTCCCGATCCTGCTCGAGGCCACCCGCGAGTGTCTGCGCGACGTGTTCGACCTGCCCGGCCTGCGCGCGGTCATGAGCGATCTGCGCGCTCGTCGCATCCGGACCATCGCCGTCGAGACGCAGAAGGCGTCGCCGTTCGCGCAGTCGCTGCTGTTCGCGTGGATCGCCGTCTACATGTACGAGGGAGACGCGCCGCTCGGCGAACGGCGCGCCGCGGCGCTCGCGCTCGACCGTGACCTGCTGCAGGACCTGCTCGGCTCCGAGGACCTCCGGGACCTCATCGACGCGGGCGCGCTCGCCGACGTCGAGCTCGAGCTTCAGTCACTGGCCGACGGCCGGCGCGCGCGGAACGCCGACGACGCGCACGACCTGCTTCGGCGGCTCGGCGATCTGACCGCCGAGGAGCTCGACGTGCGCTCGGAGGGCGATGCCCACGTCTGGACCGACCGGCTCGTCGCCGAGCATCGCGTCTTGCGCGTGCGCGTCGCCGGCGAGGAGCGGCTCATCGCGGTCGAGGACGCGGGGCGGGTTCGCGACGCGCTCGGCGTCACGCTGCCCGTCGGCGTGCCGCACGTGTTCACCGAGCCGGTCGACCGAGCGCTCGTCTCGCTCGTCGCACGGTTCGCGCGCACTCGCGGGCCGTTCCGCGCGGCCGACGCGGCGCGACGCTTCGGCGTCGCCGGCGACCGGGCCGCGTCGGCACTCGCCGAGCTCGAGGCCGAGGGGCGCGTGGCGCGCGGCGAGTTCCGTCCCGGCGGATCCGAGCGCGAGTGGTGCGACGTCGAGGTGCTCAGGGCGGTCCGACGCCGGTCGCTCGCGGTGCTGCGGCGTGAGATCGAGCCCGTCGGCGGCGACGCGCTCGCGCGGTTCGAGCTCGGCTGGCAGGCCATCGCCCGGCCCCGGCAGGGTCCCTCGGCGCTCGTCGACGCGATCGAGCAGCTGCAGGGCGCCGCCATCCCCGCGTCGATCCTCGAGACGGACGTCCTTCCCGCCCGCGTCTCGGGATACCGGGGCGCCGATCTCGACGCCCTGTGCGCCTCGGGCGACGTGATCTGGGCGGGCGCGGGCGGGATCGGGGCCGACGACGGGCGGATTGCGTTGTTCTTCCGCGGCTCGCTCCGCCTCCTCGCGCCGGCGCCGGCCGAGGAGACGCCGACCGGACCGATCCACGACGCGATCCGGACGCATCTGGCAGCCCGAGGCGCGTCGTTCTGGCCGGACCTCGTCGCGGCGGTGGGGACGGCGGACGAGGCGGTGCTGCTCGGCGCGCTGTGGGACCTCGTCTGGGCGGGCGAGGTCACCAACGACACGCTCGCGCCGCTGCGCGCGGTGCTCGGCCGCCGGCCGCGCTCGAGGACGGGTGGCCGTCCGAGGCCCGGCGCGCTGCGCCGGCTCGGTCCGCCCGCCGGACAGGGCCGGTGGTCGCTCGTCGCGCCGGCGCTCGACCCGCCGGCGTCGCCGACCGAGACCTCGCACGCCCGCGCGATGCAGCTGCTCGACCGGTACGGCGTCGTGACGCGCGAGACCGCGCTCGCCGAGGGGGCGCCCGGCGGCTTCGCCGGCGTCTACGGCGTGCTGAAGGCGCTCGAGGAGTCCGGCAAGGTGCGGCGCGGCTACTTCGTCGAGGGCCTGGGCGCGGCGCAGTTCGCGCTCCCCGGCGGGGTCGACCGGCTGCGCGAGCATCGCGAGACCGCAGGCGATGCGCGTCCGGTCGCGCTTCCGGCGGCCGATCCGGCCCAACCGTACGGCGCGACGCTCGCCTGGCCGGCGTCGGCCGGGCGACCGGCCCGCTCGGCCGGGTCGTACGTCGTGCTGTCCGACGGGCGGCCGGCGGCGTTCCTCGAGCGAGGCGCCCGGACGCTCTTCACGTTCGAGGACGTCTCCGACGACGCGGGATGGATCGACCCGCTCGTCGCGCTCGTGAAGGACGGCAGGCTGCGCCGGATCGAGCTGACGCGCATCGACGGCGTACCCATCGCCGAGTCCCCGCTCGGCGACGCGTTCCGCGAGCGCGGCTTCGTCGACGGATACCGAGGGCTGTCGTTCCGCGGCTGAGGACGAGAGCGACGTGCCCGAGGGCGACACGATCTGGAAGACGGCCTCGACGCTCGATCGCGCGCTCGCCGGGCGCACCGTCGTCGCGTTCGAGGCCGCGGTTCCGCTGCGGCGGCGTCCCGCGGTGGGCGCGTCGATCGTCGCCGTGCACGCGCGCGGGAAGCACCTGCTGGTCGAGTTCGACGACCGGACGATGCTGCACACGCACATGCGGATGCACGGCAGCTGGCACGTGTACCGCCCGGGTGAGCGATGGCAGCGCCCACGGTCGTCGATGCGCGTGCGGATCGAGACGGACGACACCGAGGCGGTGTGCTTCTCGGCCCCCGTCGTCGAGATGCTGACCGATGCCGAGGTACAACGGCATCCACGTCTGTCCGCGCTCGGCCCGGATCTGACCGCGCCGGCGCCGGACGTGGCTGCCTCGTCGAGGCGACTGTCGTCGATGGGCGACGTCGAGATCGGCGTCGCGCTCCTCGACCAGCGCGTGGCGGCGGGCATCGGCAACGTCTACAAGTCCGAGGTGCTGTTCGCGTGCGGCGTCGACCCGTTCGCGCCCGTCGCGTGGCTCGGGGAGGACGTGCGCGCCCGGCTGCTCGAGACGGCCGCCACGTTGCTGCGCCACAACACCGAGCGCGCCGGCCCGAGGGTCACGATTCGCGGCGGCGGGCTCGCGGTGTACGGCCGATCGGGCCTGCCGTGCACGCGGTGCGGATCGACGGTCCGGTCGGCGCGTCAGGGCGAGCACGCTCGCGTAACGTACTGGTGCCCCTCATGCCAACCGCCATCCGTTCCGAACCGGGCTCGATGAGCGGTCGCCGGCTCTCGGCCCGCGGCCGCCGGTTCGCCGTCGCCACACCGCACGTCGAGGCCACCGCCGCGGCCGTCGACGCGTTCGAGGCGGGAGGAACGGCCGTCGACGCGGCGCTCGCGGCCGCGACGACACTCGCCGTCGCCTATCCGCAGATGTGCGGCGTCGGCGGCGACGTGTTCGCGTTGGTGCAGACGCCGGACGGCCGGGTCGTGTCGATCAACTCGACCGGCGCCTCGCCCGCCGCGCTCGACGTCGACGCGATCCGCTCGTCGTCGACGTCGATGCCGGTGCGCGGCCCCGCCAGCATCACCGTTCCGGGCGCCGTCGCCGGATGGTTCACCGCGCTCGAGATCGGCGGGCGGCTTCCGTGGAGCTCGGCGTTCGCGCGTGCGATCGCGCTCGCGAACGACGGCGTGTCGGTCGTGCCCGGCCTGGCCGAGTCGTTCCACGCGGCCGTCGATCTCCTCGGGCAGGATCCGGGCGCCCGCGCCGTGTACCTCCCCGACGGACGGCCGCTCGCTGCGGGCGCGACGCTCCTGAACGCCGCGCTCGGTCGGTCGCTCGCCGCGATCGCCGAGGACGGTCCGGGCGCGCTCTACGGTGGCGAGGTCGGACGCGCGTACGCGGACGGCCTCCGGGCGGCCGGCTCGACGATGTCGGTCGGGGACCTGCGCCGACATCGCGCCGACGTCCTCGAGCCGCTCGCGCTGCCCTATCGAGGGCTCGAGATCCGCACATCGCCGCCGACGGCGCAGGGCTTCTGCATGATCCAGGCGCTGGCGATCGTCGAGCGCCT
>JBKPTC010000044.1:0-4525 GCA_046735355.1 bacterium | reverse complement strand
CGTGGACGCGGGGAGGACCGACGAGGCCGGGCGGCTCGCGGCGGCGCACGGAACGGCCGGCGCCGTCGCGCTCGCACAGCTCGCCGACGCCGTTCCGACCTCGTCCGTCGGGCGGCTCTTCGACGCGGTCGCGGCGCTGGTCGGGCTCGTCGACGAGGTCACGTTCGACGGACAGCCGGCCGTCCTGCTCGAGCAGATCGCGGACGGCGAGGCGACGCGCGAGTATCCGTTCGACGTCTCGTTCGACGGCGGGGCGCTGATCCTCGATCCGCGCGAGACGATCGCGGCCATCGCCGACGACGTTCGCCGGCGGCGGTCGCGTGGCGCGATCGCCGGACGGTTCCATCGGACGATGGCCGCCGCGACGCTCGAGGTGTGCCGGGCGATCCGCGGCGCGAACGGGCTCGACACGGTCTGCCTCGCGGGCGGCGTGTTCCAAAACGCGCTGCTGACGTCGGACCTCGTTGCGCGGCTCGAGACCGTCGGGTTCCGCGTGCTCGTTCCTCGCGTCGCGCCCGCCGGCGATGGCGGGATCGCGCTCGGTCAGGTCGTCGTCGCCGACGCGCGGGCGAGGCGATGACGATGTGCCTCGGCGTCCCGGGCAAGGTCGTCGAGGTCTTCGAGCGCGACGGCATCGCGATGGGAACCGTCGACTTCGGCGGGATCACGCGGACGGCGTGCCTCGAGTACGCGCCCGACATCGGCGTCGGGTCGTACGTCGTGATCCACGTCGGGTTCGCGATCTCCGTGGTCGACGAGGAGGAGGCCGCGCGCTCGTACGAGCTGCTCGCGGCGATGGGCAACCTCGAGGACATCGACCTGCCGCAGGACGCCGACGGCGTTCCTGCGGAGCACTACCGACCGGCCGGACGGAGCGGGCCGTCATGAGGTTCGTCGACGAATACCGCGACGACCGGCTCGCGCGCCAGATCCTCGACCAGATCCGCGCGACGGTCACGCGCCCGTGGACGCTGATGGAGGTCTGTGGCGGTCAGACGCACACGCTGATCCGCCAGGGCATCGACCAGGTCCTGCCGCCGGAGATCCGGCTCGTGCACGGGCCCGGCTGCCCGGTGTGCGTCACGCCGCTCGCCCTGATCGACGAGGCGATCGTGATCGCGGCCGCTCCGGACACGATCGTGTGCTCGTTCGGCGACATGCTGCGGGTGCCGGGCTCGACGACCGATCTATTCGGCGCGCGCGCGGCCGGCGGGGACGTTCGGGTCGTCTACTCGCCGCTCGACGCGCTCGACATCGCCCGTCGGACGCCCGACAGGACGGTCGTGTTCTTCGCCGTCGGGTTCGAGACCACGGCGCCGGCCAACGCGATGGCCGTCCGGCAGGCGGCCGAGCTCGGCGTCGAGAACTTCGGGCTGCTGGTCGCGCACGTGCTGGTCCCGCCGGCGATCGCGGCCATCCTCGTGTCGCCCGGCAACCGTGTCCAGGGGTTCCTCGCGCCCGGGCACGTCTGCGCGATCCAGGGCTGGCGCGAGTACGAGACGCTCGCGCACGACTTTCGGCTTCCGCTCGTGGTCACCGGGTTCGAGCCGCTCGACCTGCTCGAGGGCATCCGCATGCTGGTGATGCAGCTCGAGGAGGGACGGTGCGAGGTCGAGAACCAGTACGTCCGCGCCGTCGTCCGCGACGGGAACGCCGCGGCGCGCGCGGTCGTGGACGAGGTGTTCGAGACGTGCGACCGCGCCTGGCGCGGGATCGGGCTCATCCCGAACAGCGGGCTGCGCCTGCGCGAGCGGTACGCGCGGTTCGACGCCGAACGCCGGTTCCCGCGTCCGGATGGCGTGCCGGCATCCGAGTCCGAGGTGTGCATCTCCGGGGACGTGCTGATCGGCCGCGCGAAGCCGCACGAGTGCCCGGCGTTCGGAACGGCGTGCACGCCCGAGACGCCGCTCGGCGCCCCGATGGTCTCGAGCGAGGGCGCGTGCGCCGCGTACTTCCTCGCGGGACGCCGGCGCGAGGAGGTACCGGCGTGACGGTCGACGACGCGTTCGCACTCCGATGCCCCGCCCCGATCGCGCCCGACGAGCGGATCCTGCTCGGCCACGGCAGCGGCGGCACGCTCGGCGCTCGGCTCGTCCGCGACGTCTTCCTGCCCGCGTTCGGGCCGTTAAGAGGCGGGGGCGAGCTGTCGCGCCTCGGCGACGCGGCGGTCGTCGAGATCGGCGGGGTACGCATCGCGTTCTCGACCGACTCGTTCGTCGTGTCGCCCAAGTTCTTCCCCGGCTCGAACATCGGCGAGCTCGCCGTGAACGGAACGATCAACGACGTCGCGATGATGGGCGCGCGGCCGGCGTTCCTCTCGGCGGCGTTCATCCTCGAGGAGGGCCTCGAGGTCGCACAGCTCGCCGCGGTCGCATCGTCGATGGCCGAGGCCTGCGAGCGGGCGCGCGTCGCGCTGGTCGCGGGCGACACCAAGGTCGTCGAGCGCGGCAGCGGAGACGGGCTCTTCGTGACGACCGCAGGGATCGGCGTCGTTCCCGACGGCGTCGAGGTCGGGCCCGAGCACGCCCGGCCCGGCGACGCCGTCGTCGTGACCGGCCCGATCGCCTCGCACGGCGTCGCCGTGATGTCCCGCCGGTCCGGCGTCGAGTTCGACGGCGCGATCTCCTCCGACAGCGCGCCGCTCGTCGATCTCGTCCAGGCGATGCTCGGCGCCGGCAGCGTCCGCTGCCTGCGCGATGCGACGCGGGGCGGGCTCGCGACGGTCCTGGTCGAGCTCGCGGAGGCCTCGGGCGTCGGCATCGAGATCGAGGAGCGTTCGGTGCCCGTGCTCGATCCGGTGCGGGCGGCGTGCGAGATGCTCGGCCTCGATCCGTTCTACGTGGCGAACGAGGGCGTCGCCGTCGCGATCGTCGCGCCCGACGACGCCGAGACGGTCGTCGACGCCGCGCGGCGGATCCCCGACGGCGTCGGCGCGCGTATCGTCGGCACCGTGTCCGAGGGACCGGCCCGCGTGATGCTCCGGACCGGTCTCGGCGTCACGCGGCCGCTCATCATGCTGGCCGGAGATCAGCTCCCCCGGATCTGCTGAGCGGACCGCGAGCGACGACCGCTACCGACCGTTCGACAGACGATGGATCCGCCCGCGTCCGAAGAACCATGCCGCGCACACGACGGCCGTGGCCGGAACGAGCGCGAGCAGTGCTTCGTCGCGCGAGAGCCCGTCGATGTTCGGCTGGAGCGTCCTCCCGGTCGCCGATCCGAACCACCACTCACTGATGAGCAGGCCGGTGACGAAGAACGTCCCCGCAGCGATCAGCCACAGCCAGTGCGTCGTGGATCGCCACATCAGGATCTGCGCGACGACGCCGAACCCGACCGAATAGGCGCCGAGAACGGCCAGCCCTCGAACGCCGATGTCCCATTGATCCCACATGACCGGTGCACCTCCGGACCGATCCTCGCGCGATGCGATCCCGGCTCGGAAGGGCCCCCCGTCCCGTGCGACGAGGGACGCACCGCCGGGTCCCGAACCGTGCACGAGGCCGTCGGGCGCACTCTCAAGAAGGGTGATCTCGTTGCATGGCGGTCGCGCTTCTCAACGTCCGGTCGACTGAGTGACGAGTCGACTGAGTTACGAGCGTCGTCCGGCCCGCCGTAGCTCGACCGGCCCGGACGACGTTTCTCGTTCGACGGGTGTGCCGTCGAACTTTTCCGCCTCGGGCAGACGCCGGCGCCGACCGCCGGAGGTCTAGCGCCGGATCGGCTGCCGCAGGATCGTGCGGAGGCCACCCGGCGACGCGTGGCGCGGATCGCCGACGTAGATCTCGTGATGGCGTCCGGTCGGCTCGAAGCCTGCGCCGGAGATCGCCTCGTGCAACCGCTCGATCGACGGACGCTCGGCGTCGTACGGACCGACGTGGAGCAGCTGTGCGGCGTCCCCCTCGTCGAACCATTCGACCCGGAGCGTCTCGCAGATGGCCGGGTCGAGCTTGTCGCGCACATCGCGGAGGCGAGCGTCGACCTCGTCGTCCGTGGCAGCGTCGGGCATCGCGGTCACGAGCGTCCACCGCCACGCGTCGCGATCACCGGCAAGGATCGTGTCGAGATCCGTTCGGCCGTCGGCGACCCACCACAGGCCCTCGACCGGGCCGACCCGCTCCTCGACGCCGCGTCGCTTGAGGACCGAACGGACACCGTAGGCGACCCCGAAGAGAGCGGGCATCCGGATCCCGAGCGCCTCCGGAGCGGGCGGCCCGGTGCCGTCGATCATCACGAACCGATGCGCCGGCACGCGCAGGAATCGAACCTGCCCACGGCGCACCCTGAGCTCGTCCTGACGATCGACCGGTCGGTCGAATGCCGTCGCGATGGCCGTCATGGCGACTCCTTCTCCACGAGCCCTGGCTACACGACGCCTTGGTCCAGCATCGCGTCGGCGACCTTGACGAAGCCGGCGATGTTGGCGCCGTTCACGTAGTTGCCCGGTGTGCCGTACTCCTCGGCCGTCTCGGCGCACTGACGGTGGATCGCCTTCATGATGTCCTTCAGCCGGGCGTCCACCTCC
>JBKPTC010000043.1:0-26810 GCA_046735355.1 bacterium | reverse complement strand
TCTCGCGGTCGTCGTCGTCGCGGACGAGCAGCTCCTCGTCCTCGAGCACGGCGAGCACGTCCGGATCGACGTCCGTGATCATGGAGAGGTCGGTCGTCGAGAACGTGGAGCGCGAGAACACCGAGGCCTTGCGGACCAGGTCGCGCGCCGGCGCGGACAGATGGTCGATCCGCGATGCGATCACCGCCTGCACCGTCGGAGGCAGCAGCCGCATCGCCGGGCCGTCAGCGTCCATCGACAACCCGGCGCGCTCGTGCGAGACCATGTTCGTCGTCTCGACGATGAAGAACGGGTTTCCTCCCGCGTGCAGGGCGATCTGCTCGGCGGCCGCGTCGTCGATGCCCGTGCCGACCTCCCGCGCGAGCTGCGCGCCGTCCTCGACGGCCATCGGCTCCAGATACAGGTTGAGCGAGTCGCCGAGCCCGCCGCCCCAGTCAGGACGCTCGTCGAGGAGGTCGAAGCGAGCCACGCACAAGACGAGAAGCGGGATTCGCTTGGCCTCGCGCACCACCTGCTCGACGAGATCCAGCAGCGCGGGCTCCGCCAGGTGCATGTCCTCGAACACGAGGACGAGCGGCGCCTCGACGGCCATCCCCTCGAGCAGCGCGAGCAGCGCCGAACGGATCTCGGCGACCTGGTACCGGTGTTCGCCGTGCGCCTCGTCGGCGAACCCGAGCGCGTAGCCGAGGCGCACGAGCACGTCGTGCTGCTCGTCGACGGGACAGCACTCGTTGACGAGCTCCTCGAGCTTGCCGCGGATGCGCTCGGACGGCGCGTCCGGCCGCTCGCCGAGCTGCTGCAGCAGCACCTGCCCGATCGGCGCGAACGTCACGTCCTCCTCGAACCGGCTGGCCCGACCGCTCAGCACGCGGACGTGCTCGGGCAGACGGGACAGGAACTCCTCGGTCACGCGGCTCTTCCCGATGCCGGCCTCTCCGAACAGCGACACCATGTGCCCGCGCCGAGCCTCGACCGCACGCTCGAACGTCTCGCTCAACAGACGCAGCTCGCGCCGGCGATCCACGAACGCCGTCGATCGGCGCGCCGACGTGCTCGACATGCCGATCACCGGCCAGGCCGCCAACGCGTCCTCGAACCCCTTGGCCTCGACCTCGACGCGCTCCCCGAACTCGACGTGCGCCTGCGCCAACGTGTGCGTCGTCCCGCCGACGAGCACGCCGCCGGGAGCCGCCGCCTGCTGCAGCCGCGCGGCAGCGTTCACGACCGCGCCGAACAGCAGGCCGCGCTCGGCCGCCTCGGACCCGATCGCGACGGGGCCCGTGTTGACGCCGACGCGGCACCGAAGCGGAACGGGCAGCCGCAGCCGCTCGCCGACGCGGCCGATCCGATCCGCGATCGAGAGCCCGGCGCGGACGGCGCGGACGGCGTCGTCGTCGTGCGCGAGCGGGATCCCGAAGACGCCGACCACCGCGTCGCCAGCGAAGTTGTAGGCCCGCCCGTCGAGCGTCTCGAGCTCCTCGGTCACGACCTGGTAGTAGGCGCCGATCACCTCGCGGTACAGCTCCGGATCGAGCAGCGACGACAGCCGCGTCGAGCCGACGAGATCCGAGAAGACGACGGTCACGACCTTGCGCTCGGCGATGGGCGGCGCCGCGACCGGGAACCCGCAGTTGGGGCAGAAGCGAGCGCCGGGCGGAAGGAGCTCGCCGCACCGCTCGCACCGTTCCTGCGTCACGCGCTCAGCATACGGTCGCCCTCGAGCGACCCGTCCCGTTCGGGGCCGCGCAGGCCCGGCACGAGGAGTACGAACGCGACGAGGAACACGGCGCCGAACGTCCCCGCGATCGCGACCGTCCGACGGGCTCCGATCGCCCCCGCGACCGGTCCCGTGATCGCGAAGGAGACCGGCACCAGCGCGAGCGAGATCATCCAGTCGACGGACGTCACGCGACCGAGCAGCTCGCTCGGCACGAGCCGCTGCATCAGCGTGTACCAGACGACGATCAGACCCGAGAACGCGCCGTTCATGACCGCCGACACGAGCATCGCCTGCCACACGGTCTGAACGACGGCGAACCCCGCGAGGACACCCGTCGAGACGATCCACGCCACGTACATGAACGTCACCGCTCGCCTCGGCAGCCCGCGCTGGCCGACGACGATGGAGAGCGCGATCGCGCCGACGCCGCCGGCCGCGTACACGAGGCCCAGATCGCCGGCGGACGCGTGCAGCCCGTTCTTCACGATGTACGGGATGAGCACCTCGAAGGGGCCGATCCAGACGAGCAGGACGACCGTCGCGGCCACCATCGCGCCCCACAGCCACGTCCGCTCCCGGACGTAGCGGAGACCGACGCGCGCGTCGTGCCAGACGCTCTCCTCCTCGCTCACCTGCCGCACCGGTCGGTGTCCGACGGCGAGCGTGAACCCGGCCGCCGCCGCGAACGACAGCGCGTCGATCAGGAACGCCCATCCCGTTCCGGCCGTGCCGACGATGAGGCCACCGACGGCCGGGCCGATGAACTGCATCGCGAGCGGTCGGACGGTCTGGCGGTTCGAGTTCGCCTCGACCAGCAGGTCCTGCGGCACGACGTCGGCGACGAGCGCGTTGACCGGAGGCATGAAGAACGCCTCGCCGGCGCCGAACGCCACCGCGATAACGAACACGTGCCAGAGCTCCAGCCGACCGGTCAGCGAGAGGATCGCCATCGCGAACACGGCCAGCCCCTGCACGACCGAGGACGCCACCACGACGTGCCGGCGATCGAGCCGGTCGGCGACGACGCCCGCGAGCAAGACGAGCGGCACCTCGGGCAGGCTCCACGTCACGCCGACGAGCGCGAGCGAGGTCGGGCTGTTCGACAGATGGAGCACTTCCCAGGCGAGCGCCACCGGGAAGATCCCGTCGCCGAGCAACGAGATCGTCGTGCCGAGCCAGAGCAGCCGGAAGTCTCGGACGCGAAGCGGGCGCAGGATCGCGACCCGGTCGAGCGCGGAGCGGCGTTCGTTCACTCCTCGCTCGCGTCGGGCACGACGCGGAAGCCGCGGATGTCGAGGATCGTTCCGGACCGCTGCTCCTCGAGGACCGTTTCGACGCGGGCGCCGATCTCGAGCGGCTTCTCACCCGCGTCGATCACCCGATGCACCAGCACCGCGTCGGCGCCGTCCACCCGGACGAGCGCGTACGTGACCGGCTCGTCGAGCGGCCGCTCGTCCGCGTCGACGTAGGCGACGGTGAACGAGACGATCGTGCCGGCCGGGCCGACTTCGGTGTCGGCGTCGAGCTCGGCGAAGCACCGCTCGCAGAACATCCGCGCGGGCACGTACGTGTAGTCGCACGATCCGCACCGCGATCCGAGCAGCACCCCGCGGTCGCGGAGCGACTCGAAGAACACGCCGCCGGCGACGCCCGGCGTGTAGCGGTGCGCGACGGGCAGCCCGCCCTCCCACCGCCGAACGTCGCCTGGATTCGAGATCCGCTCGAGCATCACGAACCGTCCGCCGGCGCGAAGTGCGAGATGTCGAGGATCGACCCGGTGCGCTCCGACTCGGGCTTCCACACGGCTCGAACGCGCATCCCGATCGACACCGAATCCGGTTCGACGCCGCCGATCTTGTGGAGGAGACCTCCGTCCGACGTTCCGTCGATCCGGATGACGGCCGGCATGTCGGGCGTCTCGAGGTCCCGCATGTCCCACGAGACATGGGCGATCGAGAACGTCTCGACCACACCGGTGTCGGCGACGTCGACCCACCCGTCCGTCGGACGGAAGTCGCGCTCGCAGAACATCCGCGGCGGCACGAGCACGCGTCGGCAGACCCGGCACGTGCGCCCGAGAACCTTCCCGTCCCGGAGCCCGTCGAGGAACCGCGAGATCGCCACGCCCGCGTCCCACGAGTACCGCGGATCGAGCGAGACGTCGACCGCGCCGACGGCGGAGCGGAAGTCCGCGTCACTCAGCGAATGCCCACCCGTCGCATACGGCGGCGTCTGGATGACGGCGACGGGCTCGCCGGGCGGCTCGGAACCCGACGACGCCGGCTGAGCGAGCGAAGCGCCCGCCGACGAGGCGGCGTCCCGCGTCATCACCACGACCGTCCCGACCTGCATCAGGTCGCCCCACGCCTGCGCGACGCCGCGCTCGGGCGTGCCGGGCACCTGGCGGGCGCCGGCCTCGCCGCGCAGCTGCCAGAACAGCTCCGCGATCTTCATCAGCCCGGCCGCGGCGATCGGGTTGCCGACGCCGAGCAGGCCGCCGCTCGGACACGTCGGAAGGTCGCCGTCGCGGTTCAGCACGCCGTCGCGGGCGGCCTCGGGCGCCTTGCCCTTGTCGAACAGCAGCAGCCCCTCGAGGTGGTGCAGCTCCTTGTAGTCGAACGGGTCGTACGGCTCGGCGACGTGGATCTCCTTGCGCGGCTCCTTGATGCCGGCCATGTCGTAGGCCATGCGCGCCGCGTTCTCGACGTATTCGGGGAAGTACAGGTCGCGGTTGGTCCAGTACGTCGTGTCGAGGTTCCAGCCGACGCCGTCGATCCACACGGGCTTGTCCGTGAGGCGGCGGGCCGCCTCCTCCGACGCGATGACGAGCGCGACCGCGCCGTCGCTGATCGGCGACACGTCGAGGCGCTGCACGGGCCAGGCGAGGGTCTCGCTGTTCAGGACGTCGTCCACGGTGATGTCGGCCTGCCCGAGGAGCGCCGCGGGGTGGTCCGCGGCGTTCCGCTTGTTCTTCACCGCGACGGTCGCGATGTCACGCTTGTCCAGCCCGTGCACCGTCATGAAGCGGTTCATCTCGAGCGCGAAGATCCAGAGCAGGTTCGGACCGAGCGGGCGCTCGAGGATGCTGTCGAAGATCGTGAGGAACGCGCCCTGCGGATGCGGCTGCGTCGACGACATCTTCTCCTCGGCCACGAGGAGCGCGACGTCGAACATGCCGCTCGCGACCGTGTACCACCCCTGGATCGCGGTGAACACGCCGCTGCCGCCGCCGACGTACGTCCGCATGAACGGCTTGCCGAACGCGCCGGCGCCGTCGGAGAGGTACTCGCCCTTCATGTGGACGCCGTCGAACGCGTCGGGCGCGCTCGTGAGGCACACGGCGTCGACGTCCTCGAGCGTCAGCTCGCACGAGTCGAGCGCCGCGCGCGACGCCTCCCACGCGAGCTCCTTGCCGGTCTCCTGCGCGCGCCGGACGAACCTCGTCATGCCGGCACCGACCACCGCGACGCGCCGGCCGATCACGACGCTTGCTCCACGTACTCGAACAGCTGGAGCGAATTGCCGTCTGGATCGGCGAACGATGCGTACCGGCCGACGCCGGGCACCTCGCCGACGTGGTCGTCGAACGCGACGCCGCGGTCCTCGAGCCGCGCCTTGGCGGCCTCGAGGTCGCGGACGCGGAACACCACAGTCCCCGCGTGCGGCACGGTCCCGTCGGTCGAGCCGTGCAGCCCGAGCCGGATCGGGCCGGCGTCGAGCTCGCTCCACTCGTTCCCGTACCGCGCGAGGACCGGCAGCTCGAGCGTCTGCTCGTAGAAGCGGACCGCCGCATCCATGTCGGACGTCCAGAACCACACGTGGTCGAGCTCGCCGACCGTCATGCCTGGAGAGCCTCGTCGTTCGCGAGCACCGCGACGGCGGCCGACGTGCTCGGAACGCCTCGCCAGGACTGCGCGACCGCGGTGTAGACGTCGTCGACCTGCCGCTCGCCCCCCTCGCCGCGGAGCTGCTCGACGCACTCGAGCACGCGCACGAGCCCGTTGGCCTCGAACAGGTTTCCCTGCCCGAGGGATCCGCCGGAGACGTTGACCGGGAGCTCGCCGTCGGGCTCCAGCTCGCCGTCCTCGAGCAGCGCGGCGAGATCGGGCGGCTCGGCGAGGCCGAGCGCCGCGACGTGATCGAGCTCCTTGAACGCGTACCGGTCGTCGACCTCGGCCAGGTCGATCTCCTCCGCGGGATCATCGATCCCCGCCTCGTCGTACGCGTGTCCGGCCGCGAGGCGGGTCGTGTCGGCCTCGCCCCAGGTCCGGCTCTCGAGCGTCGGCGAGCCGGACGTCCAGCCGACGCCGAGGAGCCAGACCGGCGCTTGGCTCAACTCGCGCGCACGATCCTCGGCGGCGAGCACGACCACCACGCATCCGTCGGCGCGTCCGGCGATCTCGAGCTCGCGAAGGGGCCAGGCGACCGGCGGCGAATCCTCGACGTCGGACGCGTCGAGGGCGGCTCCGTACGCCGCTCGGGGATTGTCGAGCGCGTTCGAGCGGTTCTTCGCCGCGACGATCGCGCAATGCTCCTCGGTCAGGCCGGAGCGGTCGAGGAACGCGTGCATGTCGAGCCCGGCGACGGCGACGGCGGGCATGCCGAGCGGGCGATTGAACACCGGATCGAGCGCGAACGCCTCGATCCGGCCGAGCGTCCGCACGTCGGAGACCTTGGAGTGGGCCTCGACCGCGACGACCCTCGCGACGCCCGACCGGATCAGCATCGCCGCGGTCGCGAGACCGAAGAGCCCGTCGCCGGCGACCGTCTGCACCGGCCGCTGCACCGCGCCGATCTGATCCGGCAGGTACTCGTCGAAGATGCTCGTGCCTTCGAGATAGTCCTCCGAGCAACCGACGAACGAATCGACCTCGGTTCGCGGATCGACGCCGGCGTCGGCGTACGCGCGCGTCGCCGCCTCGAACATCAGCTCCTTGTACGAGACTCCGAACGTGACGGGCGCGAACCCCGCATGCCCCACCCCGACGATCGCCGCCCGCTCCACGGCTGCGACCTTACCGCCCGCGAACAACGTGACGCGAGCGCCGTTCGACGTCCTCGGGTGGGCGGGCGCTCCTAGTCCACGATGGACTAGTTGCCGAGGATCCGGCGCTTCTGCGCCTCGAACTCCTCCCGCGTGAGGACGCCCCGGTCGCGCAGATCGGCCAGACGCTCGAGCTCACCGGCCGTGGACGGGGTCGTTCGCGGAGGCCCGCCCTGGTACATCCGCTGCTTGTTCGATTCGCCCTGGGCGTAGATCTCGCGCTGAACCTCCTCCGGGTGCCTAATGTCGCCGAAGAGCTGCCGGCCGCGCTCGCCGGCCGACTCGATCACGAGATCGCCGGCGCCGATCATCCGCTCGAACACGCCCTGCTCGAACCGCACGTCGTTGATCGCCTCCAAGGGGATCTCCATCGAGTACTTCGCGATCAGGCCCTTGCGGTGGATGATCCGATCGGTCGTGACGACAAAGTACGACGTCGCCCAGGCGACGATGCGTGGAACCGCATACGCGACGACGATCACGACCCCGACGAGGATCGTCGCTAACTGCAACGGCCCGTGC
The DNA here is from genome assembly GCA_046735355.1 of bacterium. Taxonomy (GTDB): domain Bacteria; phylum Actinomycetota; class UBA4738; order UBA4738; family HRBIN12; genus DATAEU01. The sequence goes on along the minus strand of JBKPTC010000043.1, from coordinate 19,524 downwards.
GCCGAGCCGTCGGGAAGCTTCGGCAGGATGAGCAGCCACGCGATCACGACGAGGACGAGCGCGGCGATCGGTGCCACGAGTGCGATCCAGTGTGGGCGGAGCTCGACGACGACGTCCTCGCCCGCGATCAGGAGCTTCCTCGGAAACGCCACGGCGCGAACCCTACACCCAGAGGTGTTCGACCTCGCCGAAACCGACGGCCTTCAGCCCGTCGTCGGTTCGGATGATCAATGCCCCGGTCTCGTCGACGTCGACGGCCTCCCCGGTGACGCCGAGATGTCCGTCGGCAGTGATCGCCTGCACGGTCCGGCCGATCGTCGCGGAGACGCCCCGATACCCCTCGAGCACCGCGCCGGCGAACGCGGGATGACCCGGCTGGTACCGAGCCGCGAAGTGGCGCAGGAACGCCTCGAGCAGCTCGCCCGCGTCGACGCCCCCGAGCGCGGCGGCGCGCGCGACGTCGGACGGCGCGGCCCCGACGTTCATCCCGACGCCGAGCAGCACGAACGCGAACCGGTCGCCGTCGAGCTCGGACTCGCCCAGGATGCCGCCGATCTTCCGCTCGTCCGGCGCCCGCCCGACGAGGAGGTCGTTGGGCCACTTGCACGACACCTCGTGTCCGAGATCTCGACACGCCGAGGCCATCGCCCACCCCGCGAGCAACGTGATGAGTCCCCCCCGATCCGGGGGAAGCTCCGGCCGGAGAACGAGCGAGAACAACAGGGCCGAGCCGGCCTCGTCCTGCCACGAGCGACCGAGCCTGCCGCGACCCTCGGTCTGATGACCCGACGCGACGAGCGTCCACTCCGGGGCGCCCGCCTCGGCCAAGCCGCGCGCGGTCACCTGGGTCGAACGGGTAACCTCCTCGAACCCGACGGGGGCGTTCACGCCGATCCGTTCGAGCGCGCGCCTCAGTGCGTCCTCGGAGAGCATCGGGGTGGATGCTGCCACACCGCGGGACCGACGTTCGGACGCTCCGAGACGGAGCGCGCTGAGAGCGGAGCGAGATGCCCAAGACGCCGAGGATCCTGATCGCGAACCGAGGAGAGATCGCGGTCAGGATCATCCGGACGATCCGCGAGCTCGGCATGACGTCGGTCGCCGTCTACTCCGACGCCGACCGGCACGCGCTCCACGTCGACATGGCGGACGCGGCGTACCGGATCGGCCCGCCGCCGTCGGCGGTCTCGTATCTGTCGATCGACGCGATCCTGGAGGCCGCCCGCAAGTCCAAGGCCACGGCCGTCCATCCCGGATACGGGTTCCTCTCGGAACGAGCGCAGTTCGCGCGCGCGGTCGAGGACGCCGGGCTGACGTTCATCGGGCCGCCCGCCGACGCGATCGAGATGATGGGCGACAAGTCGGCTGCGAGGAACGCTGCGGATCGCGTCGGCGTGCCGATCGTGCCGGGCACGCCGGAGGCGATCACGCCGGAGGACGCGCCGCGCGAGGCGGAGCGCATCGGCTACCCCGTCCTGGTCAAGGCCGCGTTCGGCGGCGGGGGCCGCGGGATGCAGGTCGTGCGCTCGCCAAAGGAGCTGGACTCGGCGCTCAGGCGCGCCACGCGCGAAGCGCAGGCGTACTTCGGACGTCCCGAGGTGTTCCTCGAGCGCTACGTGGAGCGCGCGCATCACGTCGAGGCGCAGATCGTCGCGGACCAGCACGGCAACGTGTTCTTCGTGGGCGAGCGCGACTGCAGCGTGCAGCGGCGGCATCAGAAGCTGATCGAGGAAACGCCCTCGCCCGTCGTCGACACGGACCTGCGGATGCGGATCGGCGAGGCGGCGATGGCGCTCGCGAAGGAGGCCGGCTACACGAACGCCGGCACCGTCGAGGGGATCGTCGACGAGGACGGCAACTACTACTTCCTCGAGATGAACACCCGCCTGCAGGTCGAGCACACCGTGACCGAGATGGTGACGGGCCTCGACCTCGTCGCGATCCAGATCGCGGTCGCGCACGGCGAGCGCATCGACCTGTCGAACGTCGTGCCGCAGGGCGCGTCGATCCAGTGCCGCATCAACGCCGAGGACCCGTCGAGGAACTTCCTCCCCGGACCCGGCCGCGTGACCCGGTACCGCGAGCCGAGCGGGCCGTTCGCGCGCGTCGACGCAGGCATCACGGAGGGCAAGGAGATCCCACCGGACTACGACTCGATGTTCGCGAAGGTCATCGTGTCGGCGGAGACCCGAGAGCACGCGCGCCGGCGGATGCTCCGCGTGCTGAACGAGTACACCGTCGAGGGCGTTCCGACGACGATCCCGCTCCATCGGTGGGTGCTCGACACACCGGAGTTCAGGGGCGGAACGCACACGACGACGTGGCTGGAGCGTGCGCTCCGCGACGCCGAGCTGCCGCAGGCCGACGTGCCAGCGCCCGGCGTCGAGCCGCGTGCGGCCGTGCCCGCCGAGCTGCTGATGGAGGTCGACGGCCGGCGCGTCCCGATCCGGATCTTCGACCGGCGGCGCGCGACGGCCCCGCGTGCGCCCTCGCGGGGCTCGAGACATCACGGCGAGGGCGTGCACAGCGTCATCTCGGCGCCGATGCAGGGAACGATCCTGCGCGTCCTGGTGGAGGAGGGGCAGGACATCCAGGCCGGCGACGTGGTCTGCATCCTCGAGGCGATGAAGATGGAGAACGCGATCCCGGCGCCTCGAGAGGGCGTCGTCTCCGAGCTGCCGATCTCCGCGGGCCAGGTGGTTCAGCCCGGCGAGACGATCGCCGTCATCGACTGATCCTCACGATCCCGCGTCCACCGCGACGCCGCCGATGATCTCGGCGATCTCGCGCGGCCTGGACCACATCGGCCAGTGACTGGTCGGCAGATCGATCCAGCTGACGTTTCGTATCTCGTTCAGCCCGGCCAGGAACGGATAGCCCTCCTGCGCGCCCTTCCGGTAGTCGTCCGACGAGAAGCCCGTGCAGACGACGGTGCTCGGGATGTCGAGCCGCGCGTCGTTCGTCAGGTCGATCGACTCGCGCAACACCGCTCCCGGCACCGGCACGGCGCGCCGGCGGAACGTCTCGAGCTGCTCGTCGGACAGCCCGTCGAGGTTCTCCTCGGTGGCGACGTCGTCGAACACCATCGGCTTGTCGAGGCCGTCGAATTCGGGATCGAGCGCGCCCTTTCCCGGCGCCGTGTCGACGTACACCATCGCGGCGATGAGCTCGGGGACGCGATCGCTCGCGGCGTAGCCCGAGAACCCCGCGGCGCTGTGGACGGCGAGCACGACGGGCCGCTCCGCCGCGCGAACTGCGCCGACGATCGCGTCGACATGGTCGGACAGCCCGATGGAGGACCGGTCCGCGTCGACGGACTCCAGACCGGGCAGCGTCAGCGCCGTGACCTCGTGGCCGTCGGCGCGCAGCAGGTCTGCGACCTCGTCCCACGCCCACGCGCCGAGCCAGAAGCCGGGAACCAGGATGATCGGTGCGTTCGTCATGGATCGACCCTACCCATCCCGAACGACGTGGTCGGCGTCAGGACCTAGCCGGCGGCTTGCCCCACGCGTCGCGGCCGGTCACGCGGAAGCCGGCCTCGTGCAGCTTGTAGGTCCGGTTCACCGAGATGATCAGCGCGGTCATCGTCTCGGCGATGCGCGCCATCGAGAGCTCGCCGCAGTCGACCCATCGGAGGTTCGGGATCGCCTCGATGAGCTCGCCGACGGTCGCCTTCGCGTCGGCGTCGGAGCCGCAGACGAACACGTCGCTGTCCATCGGGCGCGCGAGGTCGTTGAGCTGCTCGCCCGCGATCGTGTGGAACGCCGAGACCATCCGCACGGCCGGATCGAGGATCGCCTTCGCCTGCTCGGCGGCCGAGCCGTGCCACGGGCGGATGACGTGCCAGGCGCGCCCTCCGACGGCCGTCGCGAGGGGGCTGGTGCAGTCGACGACGACGGTCCCGGCCGCGACGTCCGCCTTGATCGATCGGTAGATCTCGGCCTGGCCCTCGAACGGCACCGTCACGAAGACGACGTCTGCATCGCGCACCGCGGCCTGATTGGCGGCACCGTCGATGTCGGCGTCCCCGAGCAGCTCGCGCGCCCGGTCGGCGGCGGCGGTCCCCTTCTCGTGCGAACGCGAGCCGATCGTGACGTGCTGGCCCGCCCTCCCGAATCGAAGCGCGAGGCCGAACCCCTCGTCGCCGGTTCCACCGACGATCGCGACGTTCACGAACCGAACCTCTCGACGGAGGCGCGACCGGATCGGATCGGGATCATCCAGGATCTCGGCTCAGCCGTTGCTCGCGCTCGGGCGGACGCCGACGGCCAGCGCGACGCGGGTGAGGCCGGACCGCATGCCGTCGACCGACGACTGAAGACCGTCGATCCGATGGTCGAGCCGCTGCTCGAGCCGGTCGATGCGCCGATCGAGCCCGTCGAACCGTTGATACATCCGATCCAACCGCTGGTCGACGGCGTCGAACCGCTGGTCGACCGCGTCGAACCGCTGGTCGACCGCGTCGAACCGCTGCGCGATCGCCCGAAACTGACCCTTTCCGAGCCAGGCGAGCGCGAGACCGACACCCGCGACGACGATCACGTTGATCGCGCTGTTCAGGACCTCCATCCGACGACGTCTCCTCCGGGGGAGCGCTGGTCGATGTGCGTCGAGCCTAGCATCGCGCCCCGACGCGGCGTCAGCCGGATCGGATCACGGCGCACGGTACTCGCCGAAGACGCGGCGCAGTGCGTCGGAGACCTCGCCGAGCGTCGCGCGCGCCCGGAGCGCCTCCTTGATCGGCGGCAGGAGATTGTCCGTTCCCCGCGCCGCCTTCTCGACCGCGGCGAGGGTCGCCTCGACGGCGGACGCGTCCCGCGAGGCCCGCAGCGCACGCAGACGCTCGATCTGACGAGCCACCTCCTCCTCGCCGATCCGCTGGATCTCGATCACGCGCTCCTCCGGCTCCTCGTATCGGTTGACCCCGACGACGGCGCGCTCGCCCGACTCGATCCCCCGCTGGATCCGGAACGCCGACTCGTGGATCTCGTCCTGGTAGAACCCCGCCTCGATCGCCGCGACCGCGCCGCCCATCCCGTCGACCTTGTCGACGTACGCGCTCGCGCGCTCCTCGAGCTCGTTGGTGAGCGTCTCGAGGAAGTAGGAGCCCGCGAGGGGGTCCGAGGTGTCGGCCACGCCCGTCTCGAATCCCAGGATCTGCTGCGTCCGGAGCGCGACCTTCGCGGCGTGCTCCGTCGGCAACGCGAGCGCCTCGTCGAACGAGTTGGTGTGCAGCGACTGCGTTCCTCCGAGGACCGCCGCCATCGCCTCGTACGCGGTCCGCACGATGTTGTTCTCGGGCTGTTGCGCCGTGAGCGTCGCGCCGCCCGTCTGGGTGTGGAACCGGAGCATGGCGCTGCGCGGATCCTTCGCCCCGAACCGCTCGATCATGATCCGCGCCCACATGCGGCGCGCCGCTCGGAACTTCGCCACCTCCTCGAAGAAGTTCATGTGGCACGCGAAGAAGAAGGACAGGCGCGGAGCAAAGTCGTCGACGTCCAGCCCGGCATCGACCGCGGCGCGCACGTACGCGATGCCGTTCGCGAGGGTGAACGCGATCTCCTGCACCGCCGTCGCGCCCGCCTCGCGCATGTGGTAGCCGCTGATCGAGATCGTGTTCCACCGCGGGATCCGCTCCCCCGCGTACGCGAACAGGTCCGTGATGATCCGCATCGACGGCTTCGGCGGATAGATGTACGTCCCGCGCGCCGCGTACTCCTTGAGCAGATCGTTCTGCACGGTCCCCGACAGTTCCGACGGCTCGATCCCGCGCTCCTCGGCGACCAGCTCGTAGAGCAGGAGCAGGATCGCGGCCGTGGCGTTGATCGTCATCGAGGTGGAGACCTGCTTGAGAGGGATGCCGTGGAGCAGCCGGGCCATGTCCTCGACCGAGTCGATCGCGACGCCGGTCTTGCCGACCTCGCCTTCGGCGCGCGGATGGTCGGAGTCGTAGCCCATCTGCGTCGGCAGGTCGAACGCGATCGACAGGCCCGTCTGCCCGTGCTCGAGCAGATAGCGGAACCGGGCGTTGGTCTCCTCCGCCGTGGCCATCCCCGCGTACTGGCGCATCGTCCACAGTCGGCCCCGGTACATCGTCGGATACACACCGCGCGTGAACGGCATCGCGCCGGGGGCACCGAGGTCGCGTTCGGGATCGAAGCCCTCGAGATCTCCGGCGTCGTACACCGGCCGGATCTCGATGTCCGAATCGGTTCGGCGCTCGTCGGCCATCAGCGCGTAAGGGTAGCCGGTAGCATCCGCGCATGGACATCGTGAACGCGCAGATCGAGGGGTACATGCGGTCGCTGCTCGACCGCTACGACGAGGACGTGCTGGTCGAGATGGAGCAGGAGACCGAGCGGCGCGGGTTCCCGGCCGTCGGCCGGATCGTGGGTGTCACGCTCGAGCTGCTCGCCCGCTCGATCGGGGCGCGGCGGGTCTTCGAGCTCGGATCGGGATTCGGCTACAGCGCCTATTGGTTCGCCCGCGCCGTCGGCGAGGGCGGCGAGGTTCACGCGACCGAGAACGATCCCGAGAACGTCGGCGCCGGCGAGGCCTGGCTCGACCGGGCCGGGCTCGGCAACCGCGTCCGGTGGCACACCGGCGACGCGCTCGAGGCGTTCGTGTCCGCCGAGGGCGAGTTCGACGTCGTGTTCGTCGACATCGACAAGGCGCAGTACCCAGGCGCCTGGCGCGCCGCCCGCGACCGGATCCGGGTCGGCGGTCTGTACATCGCGGACAACGCGCTCGGCACAGGCAGCACGACGGTGCTCGAGGACACCGAGACGGCCGAGCACATCCGCGAGCACAATCGCCTGATCGCGCAGGACGCCGGATACGTGAGCGCCATCGTCCCGACCCGCGAGGGCGACCTGGTCGCGATCCGCATCGCCTGAGTTCCGGTCCGGCGCACCGGCGCATGCCGGACGCAACGGTTCGGCGCGTCAATCGCGCGTTCCGGGCGATAGGCTGAGGATTCGTCGTGGCAAAGCGCAGATCCGACGTCGGCACGCTCTACAAGGGCAGTCCGGGGCAATGGTCCTGGATCGCCCACCGCGTCACCGGCGTCGCCGTGATCCTCTTCCTCTTCGCCCACGTCATCGACACGGCGGTGGTCGGCTGGGGCCCCGAGGCCTACAACCGCGTCACCGCCGTCTACCACAACTGGATCGTGCGGCTGCTCGAGCTCGGGCTGGTGGCCGCGGTGCTGTATCACGCGATCAACGGGATGAAGATCATCGTGATCGACTTCTGGCCCTCGACCACGCGGCACTACAAGGCGATGTCGCTCGTCAGCACCGGGATCTTCGTGCTCGCGATGATCCCGATCACCATCATCATGGGCAGGGAGATCGTCGACCTGGCGTTCGGGTGGAACCTCTGATGGCGGCGACCCAGACGCGCCCGGCGGTCGACCAGCCGGAGGCGGCTCGTGCGCGCGGCGTGATGGGCTACGGCGGGCGAGAGCGACCCGCGGGCGGCTGGGAGCTCTGGACCTGGCTGTTCATGCGGATCAGCGGCGTCGTGCTGCTGTTCCTGGCCGTCGGGCACGTCCTGGTGATGCACGTCCTCGGCGGCGGCGTGGAACGCGTGAACTTCGCCTTCGTCGCGCTGCGGTGGCAGAGCCCGTTCTGGCAGACGTGGGACTGGCTGCTGCTGTCGCTCGCGCTGCTGCACGGCATCAACGGGCTCCGCGTGGTCGCGATGGATTACATCCGGCCCGTCGCGTGGCGGTTCGCGGTGAACATGTTCTTCTACGTGATCGGGTTCGGACTGTTCGCGCTCGGAACGGTCGTCGTGTTCACGTTCGACCCGAGCAGGTGGCCGGGGACCTCGTGACGATCACGCACACGTACGACTCGATCATCGTCGGCGCCGGCGGCGGAGGCCTGCGGGCAGCCATCGAGTCGTCGGACCGCGTGCGGACGGCCGTCATCTCCAAGCTGTATCCCACGCGCTCCCACACCGGGGCGGCGCAGGGAGGCGTGTGCGCCGCGCTCGCCAACGTCGAGGAGGACTACCCCGAGTGGCACGCGTTCGACACGGTCAAGGGCGGCGACTACCTCGTGGACCAGCCGGCCGCGCAGCTGATGGCCGAGGGGGCCGTCGAGGCGATCTACGAGCTGGAGCACTGGGGCCTGCCGTTCAACCGAACGCCCGACGGACGCATCGACCAGCGCCGGTTCGGCGGCCATACGCGCAACCACGGCGAGGCGCCGGTCAAGCGGGCGTGTTACGCGGCGGACCGGACCGGCCACATGATCCTGCAGACGCTCTACCAGCAGTGCGTCAAGCGGAACGTCCGCTTCTTCAACGAGTTCTACGTCCTGGATCTGCTCCGAGCGGACGACGGCCGGACCGCCGGCGTCGTCGCGTACGAGCTCGCGACGGGCGAGCTGCACGTCTTCCGCGCCAAGTCGGTGCTGTTCGCGACGGGCGGCAGCGGCCGGATGTTCCGTGTCTCGTCCAACGCGCACACGCTGACCGGCGACGGGCAGGCGGTCGCCTGGCGCGCGGGCGTGCCGCTCGAGGACATGGAGTTCTTCCAGTTCCACCCGACCGGCGTGTACAAGATGGGCATCCTGCTGTCGGAGGCCGTGCGCGGCGAGGGCGGGATCCTGCTGAACAGCGAGGGCGAGCGGTTCATGGAGCGCTACGCCCCGACCGTCAAGGACCTCGCGCCGCGCGACATGGTGAGCCGGGCGATCTATCAGGAGATCAAGGAGGGCCGCGGCGTCGGGCCGCAGAAGGACGCGGTCCACCTCGACGTGCGGCATCTGCCCCGCGACGTGATCGAGGAGAAGCTCCCGGACGTCACCGAGTTCGCGCGCGTGTACCTCAACGTCGAACCGACGACCGAGCTCGTGCCGATCCAGCCGACGGCGCACTACGTGATGGGCGGGATCCCGACCGATCTCGACGGCCAGGTGGTCGACGGCGCGGACGAGGCGCCGATCCCCGGGCTGTACGCCGCGGGTGAGTGCGCATGCGTCAGCGTCCACGGCGCCAACCGGCTCGGCACCAACTCGCTGCTCGATATCGTGGTGTTCGGCCGGCGCGGCGGACGGCACATGGCGGAGTTCGCGGCCGAGGCGCCCCTGCCCGAGATCGAGAAGGGCGGCGAGGCGCCCGCGCGGGCACGCCTCGACTCCATGATCGGGCGGCCCGAGGGCTACAACGCCGCCGACATCCGCGGCGAGCTACAGGACAACATGTTCGATCTCGCGTTCGTCGTGCGGACCGAGGAGAGCCTGCGGAAGATGCAGGAGATCCTCGTGAGCCTGCGCGAGCGATTCGACAAGGTGTACGTGCAGGACACCGGCAAGATGTACAACACCGAGCTGATGGAGACCGTCGAGCTCGGGCACCTGCTCGACAACGCAGACGCGCTCGTGGCCGCGGCGCTCGCGCGCGACGAGAGCCGCGGCGCGCACTACCGCGACGACCATCCGCTGCGGGACGACGCGAACTGGCTCAGGCACTCGCTCGCGTACCGGAACGGGGACGGATCGATCACGCTCGACTACAAGCCCGTGAAGATGGGTCCGTACATCCCGATGGAGCGGAAATACTGATGGCGAACGACACGGCCGCGGACGTGCTCCACACATCGGACGAGCGACGCGCGGGCGCGCGCCCGGACGCGACGGTGGAGCTGACGCTCAAGATCCGGCGGTACAACCCGGAGGTCCGCGAGGACTCGTGGTGGGACGAGTTCACGATCCGGGCCGAGCCGAACGACCGGCTCCTCGATGCCCTGCACCAGGTCAAGTGGTACCACGACGGAACGCTTGCGCTTCGCCGCTCCTGCGCGCACGGCATCTGCGGTTCGGACGCCTTGATGGTGAACGGAAAGAACCGCCTCGCGTGCAAGGTCCTGGTCCACGAGGTCACGCCGAACGTCACCGTCGAGCCGATCCGGGGGCTTCCGGTCCTGAAGGACCTGATCGTCGACATGGATCCGTTCTTCGAGGGCTACAACTCGATCCTGCCGTACCTGATCGACGACGGGTCGGTTCCGGACACGGAGCGACGGCAGTCGCCGGAAGACCGCCACCGGTTCGACGACACGACCAAGTGCATCCTGTGTGCCTGCTGCACCACGTCCTGCCCGATCTTCTGGGGCGACGAGGCGTACGTCGGTCCGGCGGCGATCGTCAACGCGCACCGGTTCATCTACGACTCGCGCGACCGGGGAGGACGGGAGCGCCTCAAGATCCTCTCGGAGAAGACGGGCGTGTTCCGCTGCCGGACGACCTTCAACTGCACCGAGGCGTGTCCGCGCGGGATCGAGGTCACCAAGGCGATCCAGGACGTGAAGCGCTCGATCCTGTTCGACCGGTTCTAGCTCCGGGACGACCGGCGTTCCAGGGCACGCCGCCCGATGCTGTATCGGAAGTACGTCGGCGTCTCCGTCATCTCGACGGCAGCGCGTGAGCGCGTCATCGACCCTCGGGGCCGAACAGGACGAAGATGCGGCGCCGGTAAGGTCTGCTCATGGCGCACCAGGTGACGTTGCTACCGGGCGACGGGATCGGCCCCGAGGTCGCCGACGCGGCTCGCGCGGTCGTGGACGCGACCGGCGTCGAGATCGAATGGGTCGTCGAACAGGCCGGCCGGACGACGCTCGACGGCGAGGGCGAGACGCTCCCCGGACGCGTCCTCGAGCGGATCCGGCGGTCGCGCGTCGCGCTCAAGGGGCCCATCACGACGCCGGTCGGAACCGGCTTCCGGAGCGTGAACGTCGCGCTGCGCCACGAGCTCGACCTGTTCGCCGCCGTCCGGCCGTCACGCTCGCTCCCCGGCGTGCCGACGCGCTACAGGGACGTCGACCTCGTCGTCGTCCGAGAGAACACCGAGGACCTGTATGCGGGCATCGAGTTCGAGGCCGGCCGTCCCGAGACGACGGCGCTCCGCGACGAGCTTCGTTCGCTCGGCGCGCCCGACATCCGCGAGGACGCGGGCGTGAGCGTCAAGCCCATCTCCGTGACGGGCGCTCGCCGGATCGTCCGGTTCGCGTTCGAGTACGCGCGCACGAACGGACGGCGCCTGATCACCCTGGGGCATAAGGCGAACATCGTCCGGTTCTCCGACGGTCTGTTCCTGGACATCGCGACCGAGGAGGCGGCGACGGTCGCCGACGTCGAGTTCGAGGCGATGCAGATCGACCAGCTGTCGATGCGCCTCACGCGCGAGCCGGATCGGTTCGACGTGCTGCTGCTGCCGAACCTGTACGGCGACATCCTCTCCGATCTCTGCGCCGGACTCGTCGGCGGCCTGGGGCTCGCCGCCGGCGCGAACCTCGGCTGGGAGTACGCGGTGTTCGAGCCCGTCCACGGGAGCGCGCCCGACATCGCGGGCCGTGGCGTCGCCGATCCGATTGCGATGATCCTGTCGGCGTCGATGATGCTTCGGCACCTCGGCGAGCCGGACGCGGCCGACGCCGTGGTCCGCGCCGTTGACGACGTCCTCGGGGCCGGCCGGGTCCGGACGCGCGACCTCGGCGGGTCGTCGTCGACCGCGGAGGTGGCCGACGCCGTGGCGCAGGCCGTGAGCGACGCGGGACCCTCGGGCTGGTACGCCGCCGGCGCGGCGCGATAGAACGGACGCGGAAAGGTCCGTCACGACGTCGACCTTTGCGCCGACGGCGGGCAGCGTTCGGATCGTGGCTCGCCGCTGACGTCGGGGACGGTGTCGCGCGTCAGTGATCGTGCCGGTGCCGGTCCTCGGAGCCCGAACCGGGCTCCCGGGCGATCTGTCAGCAGCCCGGCTGGCCGTGGCTGCCGCAGCACCCGTGCCGAAGCGCCCGGACGCGGTTCTTGACGGTGACCGCGAGCCTGGCGGGGATCGGAAGGTCCGACTCGCGCCAGTTGGTGAAGAACCAGCGGGCGTACTGACCGAGCCCCGGACGCTCGTCGCTCACGCACCCGATGGTACGAGGGGTTCCGTCATACGTCCGATGTGCTTGGACCCGCTTCGGTCCGATGGAACACTCCGATGACGATGCCGATGCACGAGGAACTCCGTTCGACGGCTCGGCCGACGCCCCTGCGCGCCGCAGGGTTCCTCGCCGTCGTCCTCGGAGCCGCCGCCGCGGGGATCGGCGCGCTCCTGACGTGGGCAACAGTCGGATTCGTTCCCGACCGCGCCCACGAGCTCGACATCGTCGTCAAGGGCGTCGACATCTGGGAGGGGACGGTCGTGCTCGTCGTCGCCCTCGGAGCGCTCATCGCCGTCGTCGCGATGCGCCTCACGCGCTCGGACACGGCGCGCGCCGGCTTGAGCGTCGCCATCGCGCTCGGCGGCATCGTCGTCGCCGTTGTCGCGACCGTCGACCTGGTCACGGCGGACAACCGGTTCGTGGGATCGTCGGGGCTCGATCGGGTCGCCAGGGAGATCGCCACGCGGGTCCCGGGACGTTCGTTCGAGCAGATCCGGGCGCTGCTCGAGCGGAACACGGGCGCGCTCGTCCGCGTCGACGTCGGCCCCGGGATCCCGCTGGCGCTCGTCGGCGGTGTGCTCCTCGTCGCCGGAGGCGCGCTGTCGCTCGCGTGGGCCCGAGGACGCCGGGCGGAGACCGAGGACTAGAGCGAGCGCACGTCCTCACACTTCGCCCGGATCCCCTCGGCGGCGGAGCGAAGCGCCTCGAGCTCGCCGTCCGACAGGTCGAGCTCCACGATGTCCTCGACGCCCCGGGCCGACAGCCGGACGGGCACGCCGACGTACACGCCGTCGATGCCGTACTGCCCGGTGCACCACGCGCACACGGGCAGGAGCTCGTCCGTGCGACCGGCGATCGCCTCGACCATCTTGGTCACCGCGGCCGACGGCGCGTAGTACGCGCTCCCCTTCTTGAGGAGTCCGACGATCTCGGCGCCCGCGTCGCGCGTCCGGGCATACAGACGCTCGAGCGTCGCATCGTCGACGAGGTCGGTGAGCGGCTTGCCGCCGACCGTCGCTTGGCGCGGAAGCGGCACCATCGACTCGCCGTGCGAGCCGAGCGTCATCGCCTCGACCTGCAGCGGTGACGTTCCGAGCTCCTCGGCGATGAAGTACCGGAGCCGGGCCGAGTCGAGGACGCCGGCCATGCCCATCACCCGCTCCTTCGGGAAGCCCGAGACCTCGGAGGCGAGGAACGTCATCTCGTCGAGCGGGTTGGTGACCACGACGATCAACGCGTCCGGCGAACCCGGCACGACCTGGTCGACGACGCTCCGGATGATCCCGGCGTTCTTCTCGAGCAGGTCCATCCGGCTCATGCCCGGCTGGCGCGGAAAGCCGGCGGTGATCACCACGACGTCCGAGCCGGCCGTGTCGGCGTAGTCGTTCGTCCCGACGATGTTCGGCTCGAAGCCGACGATCGGCGACGATTGCCGCATGTCGAGGGTCAGCCCCTGGGGCAGGTCCTCGACGATTTCGATCAGCACGACGTCGGCGAGCCCGCTCTGCACGATCCGCATGGCGGTCGTCTGTCCGACGAACCCGCTTCCGACCACGGTGACACGCATCGCTGCTCTCCTCGATCCGATATCCGGGGTTATGCCTGAAGCTTCTCGATGACGGCGTCGGCGACCTGCGAGGTGCCGACCGCGGTCGGGTCGTCGCGCGTCGGCTTCATGTCGTAGGTCACGCTGGTGCCGTCCTCGATGACGCCTGCGATCGCGCGCTCGAGCCGGTTCGCCGCGTCGTCCTCGTCGAGATGCCGGAGCATCAGCACGCCGGACAGCATCATCGCCATCGGATTGACCTTGTTCATGCCCTTGTACTTCGGCGCGCTCCCGTGCGTGGCCTCGAACACGGCGGCGTCGTCGCCGATGTTGGCGCCCGGCGCGACGCCGAGGCCGCCGACCAGCCCGGCGCAGAGGTCCGACACGATGTCGCCGTAGAGGTTCGGCAGCAGGAGCACGTCGTACTCATCCGGCCGCTGAACGAGCTGCATCGTCAGGTTGTCGACGATCCGATCCTCGAACGTCACGTCCGGATACGACTCGGCGACCTCGCGCGCCGTCGCCAGGAACAGGCCGTCGGTGAACTTCATGATGTTGGCCTTGTGGACGGCGGTGACCTTCTGGCGGCCGTTGCGGCGCGCCCACTCGAACGCGTACCTGGCGATCCGGCGCGTTCCCGTCACGGAGATCGGCTTGATCGAGATGCCGGCGTCGTCGCGGATCCGTTGGCCGGTCTTGTCCGCGATGAAGTCGATCAGCTCCTTCGCCTGCGGCGTCCCCTGCTCGAACTCGATCCCGGCGTACAGGTCCTCGTGGTTCTCCCGCACGATCACCACGTCGACGTCCTCGTACCGCGAGCGCGTGCCCGGATACGACTTGCACGGGCGCAGGCACGCGTACAGGTCGAGCTCCTTGCGCAGCGCGACGTTCACGCTTCGGAAGCCGCTTCCGACCGGCGTCGTGATCGGTCCCTTGAGGGCGATCCGGGTCTCGCGGATCGACTGGAGGACGTGGTCGGGCAGCGGCGTGCCGTACCGGTCGACCACGTCGGCGCCGGCGTCCTGCACGTCCCAGTCGAATCCGACCCCGGTCGCCGCGAGGACACGGCGCGTCGCCTCGGACAGCTCCGGACCGACCCCGTCGCCGGGGATCAACGTGACGCGATGCGACATCTTCGACTCCTTCGATGCGACGTCCGATGCGAACGTCGTGGTTGCGGCATCGGCTGATCGCTCGGATGCCGACCGGTGGGCCGGGCCCGCGCGACCGCCGGCCTCATCCTGTCACGCGACCGGCCGAGCGTCCTCGGATCGCGCGCACGCTCGGCGCGATGGCGGCCGCGGGCGGTAGGCTGGTCGCCATGACGGACGAGGCGACGGGCCGGGCCGCGAACGCTGCGGCGGACACGCTCGCGGCCGGCGGCAAGGGACTCGAGGAGGTCATCGCCGCGACCACGCGGCTCTCGGACGTCGACGGCAAGGCCGGCCGCCTGTGGTACGTCGGCTACACGATCGAGGACCTCGCGACGCGTGCGACGTTCGAGGAGGTCGTCTACCTCCTGCAGTACCTCACGCTGCCGACCGAGGCCGAGCTCGACGACGTGAACGAGCGGCTCGTCGCCGAGCGAGAGATCTCGCCGTTCCTGGCGGGCATCATGCCGACGCTCGCGCAGCAGACGTCTCCGATGTCGATGCTGCGGACCAGCGTGTCGGCCGCGTCGGCGTACGACCCCGACGGATGGCTGAACGACGCGGACGCCAACGAGCGCAAGGCACTCCGACTCATCGCCAAGACGGCGACGCTGATCGCGATGTACCACCGGCAGCGCACGCTGCAGGACGTCATCCCGCCCAACCCGAAGCTGCCCCACGCGGCCAACTTCCTCTACATGCTGAGCGGCGACGAGCCGGATCAGGAGGACGCCGCGGCGCTCGACACCACGCTCATCCTGTACGCGGACCACACGATGAACGCGTCGACGTTCACCGCACGTGTGATCGCCTCCACGCTGTCCGACATGTTCTCGGCCATCACCGGCGCCATCGCGGCCCTCAAGGGACCGCTGCACGGCGGCGCCAACGAGGAGGCCATGAAGATGCTCGAGGAGGTCGGGCAGGCCGATCACGCCGAGGCGTACGTCAAGGACAAGCTCGCCCGGCACGAGCGGATCATGGGGTTCGGCCACCGCGTCTACAAGACCGAGGATCCGCGCGCGCACATCCTGCGGCGGCTCTCGGAGGAGATCGGCAGACGCAAGGGCGACACGCGGTGGTACGACATCTCCGCGGAGATCGAGCGGGTGGTCCGCGAGGAGAAGGGCCTGCACGCCAACGTCGACTTCTACGCGGCGAGCGTGTACCACTATCTCGGGATCCCGACCGACCTGATGACCCCGGTGTTCGCGCTCGCGAGGATGGCGGGATGGACGGCGCACGTGCGCGAGCAGTACGCCGACAACCGTCTCATCCGGCCGGAGTCCGAGTACATCGGCCCGCGCGACCAGACCTACGTGCCGATCGAGGACCGCGGCTAGGGCCGGCACTCCCGCGGCTACGCCACCGCCGGCCGAGGCGCCAGCCCCGCGGCGTCGACCACCTGACGCACGACGTGTTCGCGGCCGAGGCCGATCACGTGCACGCCGCTCACGCCCTCGATCCGACGGAGGTCCTCGACGATGCCGGTCGCGATGCGGACGCCCTCGGCCGTCGCCTCCTCGCCCGCCTCGTCGAGCGTCCGCACGAGCTCGGCCGGAACCGACACGCCGGGCAGATGCTCGTCCAGGTACCGAGCCTGACGCGCGCTCGCGAGGGGTGAGACGCCGACGATGACCGCCGCGCGCTCGAACACGCCGCGCGCTCGCACCACGTCGGCCCATCCGCGGAGCGCGTCGACGTCGAACACGATCTGCGTCTGCACGAACCGGGCGCCGGCGTCCAGCTTCGCCTCGAGCCTCGCCGCGTCGTACCGGTCGGCGAGCGGCGAATCGGCCACGCCGACGTAGTACCGCGGCGCCGGGTCGACCTCGGCGCCCGATGGCAGGCGGTGGTCGGTCCGCAGCGCGGCCGCCATGCCGACGAGCTCCAGCACGTCGAGATCCCGGACCTCGGCGGCCTCGGGATCGTCGCCGACCGACATCGGATCGCCCGACAGGCACAGGAGGTTCCGCGCGCCGAGCGCCCACGCGCCGAACAGGTCGGACGCCAGCGCGAGGCGGTTCCGGTCGCGCGTGGTCATCTGCAGGATCGGCTCGATGCCGGCGGCCGACAGCGCCGCGACGCCTGCGAGCGGCGACATCCGCGCCGATGCTGTCGGGTTGTCGGTGACGTTGACGGCGTCGGCGTAGCCGACGAGCTCGCGCGCCTGCCGCGTCAGGGGCGTCGAGTCCGCGGATCTCGGCGGAACGACCTCGGCCGTGACGACGAATCGCGAAGACCGCGCGAGGCGCTCGAGCCGCCCGGCCGGGTCGCTCACCGACGGTGTTCGACGAGCGCTTCCGCTGCCGTGACGGTGTTGAGGAGGAGCATGGCGGTCGTCATCGGACCGACGCCGCCCGGCACCGGCGTGATCATTCCGGCGACGTCCACGACCTCCTCGAACCGCACGTCGCCGACCAGCCCTTCGTCGGTTCGATGCACGCCGCAGTCGACGACGACGGCGCCCGGCTTCACCATGTCGGCGGTGATCAGCCCGGGAACACCGGCCGCCGCAACGAGGATGTCGGCCTGTCGGGTGTGTGACGCGAGGTCTCGCGTGCGGATGTGGCAGATCGTCACGGTCGCGTTGCCGCGGATCGAGTCCTGCGCGAGCAGGATCGACAGCGGCGCGCCGACGAGCTCGCCGTAGCCGACGACGACGACCTCGGCTCCGTCGAGCCGAACCCCCGAGCGGAGCAACAGCTCGACGATCCCGTACGGCGTCGCCGGCGGGAACGCCGTCGGATCGCCACGGACCATCAGACCGACGTTGAGCGGATGCAGTCCGTCGACGTCCTTTCCGGGATCGATCGTCGTCTGGACCGCGAGCTCGGAGATGTGCCTCGGAACCGGGATCTGCACGATGATCCCGTGGATCTCGGGATCCCGGTTGAGCCGCCGGAGCGTGGCGAGGAGCTCGCCCTCGGTCACGTAGGACGGCAGGTCGATCTGTTCCGACCGCATGCCGACGTCGGCCGAGGCTTTGTGCTTGGCCCCGAGATAGATCCGCGACGCCTCGTCGTCGCCGATCATCACGGCGGCCAGACCCGGCGTGATGCCGCGGGCCGCCAACGCCTTGACGCGCTCGGCTATCTCGCCGCGGATCTGCGCTGCGACGGCTCGGCCGTCAAGGATCGTCGCGGTCACGAACGCTCATCCTAACGGGGGAACCGACGAGCACGGCTGTGGCCGCCCGTCAGTGACGGAAGTGGCGGCGACCCGTCACCACGACGGCCATGCCGCGGGCGTTGGCGAGGTCGAGGACCTCGGCGTCCCGAACGCTTCCGCCGGGATGCACGATCGCCGTCACGCCGGCGTCGGCCGCGACCTCGACGGCGTCTGCGAACGGGAAGAACGCGTCGCTCGCCATCGCGGCGCCGAGCGCGCGATCGCCGGCCTTGCGCGCGGCGAGGAACGCGGCGTCGACCCGCGACATCTGACCGGCGCCGATGCCGACCGTCGCGAGGTCCTTCGCGAACACGATGGCGTTCGACTTCACGCGCGCGGCGACGCGCCAGGCGAACGCGAGGTCGCGCCGCTCGCGATCGTCGGGGGCGCGTGACGACACGACCTGCCATCCGGCGGGGTCCTCGTCGACGACGTCCCGATCCTGCACGAGCGCACCGCCGCGGATCGGCCGGACCTCGAGCCCGCCCGCCTCGGCGAGGGGAGCGCGAACGACCCGCAGGTTCTGCCGTGACGCGAACGCCTCGAGCGCATCGGGCGCGAACGCGGGCGCGATCACGACCTCGGTGAACACGTCCGCCATCGCGGCGGCCGCGGCGCTGTCGACCTCGCCGTTGAAGGCGACGATCCCACCGAACGCCGACACCTCGTCGCTCGCGAACGCCCGCGTGTACGCCAGCGCGTACGACGATGCGACCGCCGCCCCGCACGGGTTGTTGTGCTTGACGATCACGGCGGCCGGCGCGTCGAGCTCCGCCGCGAGCGCGGACGCCGAGTCGGCATCGAGCCAGTTGTTGAACGACATCCCCTTGCCTTGGAGCACCTCGGCGCCGCCGAGCGCGCCCGACCCGCCCACGGTCTCGAACAGCGCCGCGCGCTGATGCGGGTTCTCGCCGTAGCGGAGGTCCGAGACGCGCTCGAACGCCGCTCCGACGAACACCGGCAGGCCGTCCTCGTCGACCGTCGCGCGTTCGGCGAACCAACCCGCGACCGCGGCGTCGTACGCCGCGGTGTGTGCGAAGGCCTCGGCCGCGAGCGCCAGCCGGGTCGAGCGCACGAGCCCGCCGTCGAGCCGGATCTCGTCGAGCACCGACTCGTACCGGTCCGGGGCCACGACGACGCCGACTGATTCGAAGTTCTTCGCGGCGGCGCGGATCATCGCCGGGCCGCCGATGTCGATGTTCTCGATGACCTCGTCGAACGCCGCGCCACTCGCGACGGTCTCGCGGAACGGATACAGGTTGCCGACGACGAGGTCGAACGGCTCGATCCCGTGCTCGCGCAACTGGCCGACGTGGTCGTCGCTGCGACGGTCCGCAAGCAGGCCCGCGTGGATCCGCGGATGCAGCGTCTTGACGCGGCCGCCGAGGAGCTCGGGGAACCCGGTCACCTCCTCGACGGTCATGACCTCGACGCCCGCGTCCCGAAGCGTCGCCGCGGTTCCGCCGGACGAGACGAGCTCGACGCCGAGCTCGCGGAGCGCGCGTGCGAGCTCGACGACGCCGGTCTTGTCGTACACCGCGATGACCGCGCGCCGAACGGACGTCGTCGTCACCGCGGGTCGATCTCCGGAACCGAAAGAACCGTGACGCGGCGGCCGTCGACGCGGACGCGTTCCTCGATCAGCGCGCGAACCGCCGCAGGCAGCAGCCGATGCTCGACCTCGTGGACGCGCTCCTCGAGCGTGTCCCATACGT
>JBKPTC010000042.1:0-31485 GCA_046735355.1 bacterium | reverse complement strand
GTGTACGACTCCGGCGAGCCGACGACACGCGTCTACCGGCACGAGCACGGCAGCGTCGAGGTGTACCTGGAGCCGCATCGCGCCCGCCCGACGCTCGCGGTGGTCGCGGCGACCGACGTCGCGAGGGCGCTGCGGCGCCACGCCGAGGCCCTCGGATTCGACGCCGTCGTCGTCGAGCCGCGCGCCGAGCGCCTGTCGGCCGCCGATCGCGAGGGCCGCACGGCGACGTCGCTCGAGAACCTCGCGCTCGGCCCGCGCGACGTTGTGATCGTCACCGACCACGACCTGCCCGGCGTGGCGCGCGTCGTCGCGACGGCCCTCCGGTCGCCGGCCCGGTTCATCGGCGTGATGGGCAGCAGGCGTCACGTCGGGCCGTACCTCGACGAGCTGCGGTCGATGGGCTTCGGCGAAGACGACCTTCGCCGCGTTCGCTCGCCGGTCGGGCTCGATCTCGGCGGCGGCACGCCCGAGGAGATCGCGCTCGCGATCGCCGCCGGTCTGGTTGCGGGCACCAACGGCCGCGACGGCGGCTGGCTCGATCGGCGGTGACCCCACGGATCCGCTCCGCCGCCGCGGCGCTGGCGTTGGTTGCGCTGATCGTCGTCGCGGAGGGCTCGCCGTCGCGCGGCTCCGCGCGCGACCCGAGGATGAACGTCGTGGTGATCCTGAGCGACGACCAGACGGTCGAGTCGATCCCGCACGACCCGCCCGTCATGCCGAAGCTGCAGCACCTCGTCGAGGATCCGCGTGAACACTGGATCCGGTTCCCGAACGCGTTCATCAGCACGCCGCTCTGCTGTCCTTCGCGCGCCTCGATCCTGACCGGCCGCTACTCGCACCACACCGGCGTGATCGACAACTCGACCGGCGAGCGGCTCGACGACACGGCGACCGTCGCGACCTCGCTGCAGGCGGCCGGATACACGACCGGCCTCATCGGCAAGTACCTGAACGGGTATCCCTTCGGGTTCGCGCCCACGGCTCCGCCCGGATGGGACACGTGGCTCGCGAAGGTGCAGGGCCCGCAGGACTCGGTGTACGAGAACTACGAGCTGACCGACGACGGGTTTCCGGTCGCGTTCGGCGACGCGCCCGAGGACTACTCGACCGACGTGTACGCGCGCGCGGCGTCCGAGTTCATCGAGACGGCACCGGCGGACCGGCCGTTCTTCCTGCTGTTCACGCCGATGGCGCCGCACGCCCCGCGCACGCCGGCGCCGCGCGACGCCGGCTCGTGGACGGGGCGCGTTCCGACGTCGCCGTCGTTCGACGAGCGGGATGTCTCGGACAAGCCCGACTGGGTTCGGGCGCTTCCGCCGATCTCGCCCGCCGAGGCGCGCGCGCTCCGGACGGAGCATCGCCGTTCGTACGAGACGCTCGGGGCGCTCGACGACGCGGTCGTTGCGATCCTCGACGCGCTGCGGGCCCGAGGCGCGCTCGAGCACACGCTCGTCGTGTTCTTGACCGACAACGGCTTCTCCTTCGGCGAGCACCGATGGGTGACCAAGTCGTGCCCGTACGACGAGTGCATCCGCACACCCTTCTTCGTCCGATATCCGGGTTCGAGCGCCGACGCCGATCCGCATCCGGTCTCGAACGTCGACCTCGCGCCGACGATCGCCGACCTCGCCGGCGCGACGCTGGCGGAGCCGGTCGACGGCCGGAGCCTCGTGCCGCTGCTCGAGCGCCGGACCGTCCGCGCATGGCCGGCCAGCGTGCTCTGCGAGTTCGTCGGGTCAGACCGCCGGATCCCGGCCTGGTCGGAGCTGCGGACCCCGACGTTCGCGTACGTCGAGTACGGCAGCGGCGAGCGCGAGCTCTACGACGTCGCCGGCTCGCTCGGGCGAGCCGACCCCTTCGAGCTCCGCAACGTCGCCGACTCGCCGCGGTACGCCGCCGTGGTCCGGCGGCTGTCGGCCGCGCTCGCACGGGCGCGCAGCGGCTGAGCGGCCGGACCGGCGACTCGTCTCGAAACGGGCCGAGTAGGCTTGCCGCCCCATGTCGTACACCCCGGGCCCGGGATCGCGTCTGCCCGTCCCTCGCGGCCGCCGGCCGGTCACGCGTCGCCGCGAGCAGATCGCGCGCCGACGCGGCTTCCTGGCGTTCGTCGTGATCGCCACGATCGTGATCGCCTGGATGGTGTGGCCGAGCAGCGGCGCGCAGGAGGCCTCCGGCGGATCGACGAGCACGCATCCGACGCCGACCGGTTCCAGCGGTGGCGGTCAGGGGCCGGGCCCGAGCGGATCGGGCGCGCCGCTTCCGGCCGACGTCCCGATCAAGCACGTGATCTTCATCGTCAAGGAGAACCGGACGTTCAACAACTACTTCGCGACGTATCCCGGCGCGGCCGGCGCGACCGAGGGTGGAACGATCTCGTGCGACGCCAAGGCATGTCGTGACGGTCAGGTGGTGCAGCTCTCGAAGGCGAAGGACGTGCAGCCGCACGACCTCACGCACTGCTTCCGGTGCGGGCTCACCGCCATCAACGGCGGCAAGATGAACGGCTTCAACCAGATGGGCGCGACGATCGACGTCGGCGACAACGCCGAGCTGTACGGCAGCGACCTGTCCGGGTACGTCTACTTCGATCGCGACCGCCTTCCGAACTACTGGGCGTACGCGGACCGGTTCGCGCTCGCCGATCACTTCTTCACGTCGATGTACGGACCGACGCTGCCGGAGCACCTGTACGCGGTCGCGGCGCAGTCCAATGGCATCGTCGAGAACAAGGGCACGGTCGATCACCCCGGCAGCTACTGCGACGACCCGACCGAGTTCACGTCCCGGTTCCCGCGTCACCTCTCCGACGGACAGCAGCGGGACATCATGACGGCCGAACGGCGCATCACGCACTCGGCGTCCGGGTGGAACGACGTCTCGTCGACGTGGGAGCGCATGCGGCTGTGCTTCGACATCAAGGTGCTGCCGGACGAGCTCGAGAAGGCCGGGATCTCGTGGGGCTACTACGCCAACGAGAACGCGTGGCAGAACGCCCTGCAGATGATCCGCCACGTCCGCTACGGCCCGATGTGGTCCGACGTCCGCGAGCCCGACGGGTTCGTCAAGGACGTCCGACACGGCGACCTTCCCGCCGTCTCGTGGGTGATCCCGTCCGAGCCGTACAACGAGCATCCCGGCGGCGGCAAGAGCGTCTGCGCGGGCGAGAACTGGACGGTCAACCTCGTGAACACCGTCATGAAGAGCGACTATTGGGATTCGACCGCGATCGTGCAGGTATGGGACGACTACGGCGGCTTCTACGATCCCGTCGCGCCGCCGCAGTACGACATCATGGGGCTCGGCCCGCGGACGCCCGCACTGATCATCTCGCCGTACACGCGGTCGGGCGACAACCCCGACGGCGGCGTCGTCGACCACACGACGTACGAGTTCTCGTCCGTCCTGGCGTTCGTCGAGCAGATCTTCGGGCTCAAGCCGATGACCGATCGCGACGCGAACGCGAGCCCGCTCGCCGGCGCCTTCGACTTCGACCACCCGAACTTCAAGAAGCTGATCCTGCCGCTTCGAACGGACTGCCCCTACGGAACGACGACCGGCGAGCTGGCGATCTCGTCGTCGTCCGTGTTCGGGCTCCGCGATCTCGGCGACTGAGGCAGGTCCGCCGCTAGTCTGACGCAGACTAGTCTCGGAGCGGACGGGACGTCACGCGCCGAACCGAGATCCGCCCTCGAACGGCAGGTTGTCGAACACGCCGAACGTCCCCGCGCCGGTGAGTCCGCCCGGCGGCGGCCCCTCCGCTCCGTCCTGGTAGCGCTTGGCGTCGGGGAACTCGGGGCCCACGCAGTCGGAAGCGCGTGACGCAAGCGGATCGGGCGGCCGCGGCGTCTGCGAGAAGTCGAACCCCGCCGTCATGTCGTCGGCATCGCGATCGCGATGCGTCAGCCGTGTCAGGCCCCAGTTGTCCTCGATGAAGCGCAGGATGCTCGAGAACTCGCCGAGCGTGTGATCGATGTAGCCGTCCTTGGCGTACGGGCTGATGAGCAGCATCGGAACGCGCACGCCGAAGCCGAAGTCGTCGACCTGCGGCGGCGGGACGTGGTCGTAGAACCCGCCGTAGTCGTCCCACACGATGAAGATCGCGGTATCGCTCCACATCGGGCTGCGCATGATCGTGTCGACGACGTCGGTCGTCCAATTCTCGCCCCAGCACATCGAGTACTCGGGGTGGTCCGACAGCGGGAAGCGAGGCGTCACCCAGGTCACCGGCGGCAGCCGGTCGTCACGGATGTCCTCGAGCAGCCCGTCGACGCCGAAGACGTGTCGCTGCCACACGTCCGGGTTCTGCCGGACGTGTCGAACCGCGTCGTACGCCGACCACAGGTAGCCGTTCTGGTACTGATCGGCCGAGTAGTACGCCCACGGAACGCCGGCCCGCGAGAGGAGATCGCCCTCGGTCTGGAAGTCGAAGCACGGCGGCACGCGCTCCCGAACGCCCTCGCTCGACGTCACGGTGACGTACGCGCCCTCGATCGAGTCGCACCCCCACGCCTTGAACAGCCCGGTCTGCCGGTGGCGCTCCTCGAGGACCCCTTTGTCCTGAACGGGGTTCTCGTGCGTGCCGCCGGAGGTCGCTGCGATCGTGTACAGGTGGTTCGGGAACGACGGTCCGACGGCGCTCGCGAAGAAGTTGTCGCCGAGGACGAACTCGGTGGCCCAATGCCACAGGTTCGGGATCTGGTCGGGGCGGTACTGCGTGTACGCCCACATCCGCGCGGGCTCGCTGATCGTCGCGAACCCGTCCATCTTGCCGCCGTCCCACGCCTGGAGCGCGCACTCGTAGCAGTGGTTGATGTCGGCTGGGAGCCTGTCGAGCGCGCGCGCGAGCGGGCGCGGGGTGCCCTGGTCGTCGCCCACCGTCGTCCCGTTCGCGCCGGGGAACCGACCGAACAGCTGATCGAAGGTCCGGTTCTCCTTGATCAGGAACACCACGTGCTTGATCGGCCATCGCGTCTCGAACGCGGACGCGTCGATGCGCTCGGGGCGGGTTCCCATGCGCATCGGCGGAAACGGCTTCCATCCCGAACCGCGCGACGTCCCGAGCACGACCGCGACGACGGCGCCGATCACGAGCACGGCGACGAGCGGGATGGCCCGACGGGCGGGGCGTGGGAGCGGCACGGCGTGCAACCGTACCGTGCGGGCGACCGTTCGACGCCGTCAGCGGGGCAGCGTCGTGACGAGCAGCCGCAGGCCGTCGGATCCGCCGATCCCGATCTCGCGTCGTGACGGGACGCCGTCGACGGTCGTCCACGGGTCGAGCCCCGGGCCGGCGTCGGGCAGGTACCTCGGGGCGTCGCTCGCCGAGAGCTCGAGCCGCAGGCGGTGCCCGGACCGGAGCCGGTATCCGGTGTCGCCGAGCTCGATCTCGAACGGCGCGCCGGGCTCGGTCCGCCCGGCCCCCTGCAGGATCCGCCGGGCGCGACCGCTCGGAAACACGTCGACGAGCTTGGCGCAGAGCGCGCCGGCGTCGTGACGATCCCCGCAGACGCCGAGCACCCGCACCGGCCCGGCGAGATCCACCGGTTCGTCGGCCGCGTCGCCCGTGAAGACGAAGACGTCGTCGCGCTCCTCCACGGCTCGTTCGTCCGGCAGGCCGAGCAGCGGCCGCCACGCGTCCTCCACGAGGTCGGGCACGAGGTCGGTCGGGTCGTGCGCCCACGTGAGCGGCCGTGCGTTCCGAGCGGCGTCGTCGCCGAGCAGCCCGCCCGCAGCCCACAGCGTTCGATGCGTCGCGCCCTCGGGCGGCCAGGCCGCCGCCGTCCGCCACCCCTCGTTCGCGAGGTGCCAGCGAACCGGGTCGACGGGCTCGTCGCGGCCGCGGACGTACCGATCGAGGAACGCGAGCGCCGGACCGACGTACCGGGGGAGGAACCGCTCGAGCGCGCCCTCGTCCACGAGGATGTCGTCGACCGGCTCGCCGTCCTCGACGAGCTCGTCGTCGAAGTGATCGGTCGACCCCATCACGAGGTGCTGGCCGGCGACGCCGCGATCGACGAGGCCGCGGTGGTCGCGCAGCTGGCCGCGCTGGAACACGTCCCACCAACCGCCGCTGTGGAGCACCGGGATGGACACCCGTCCGAGCGGGTCGTCGGTGCCGAAGATCGTCCGTGTCCAGAACGGATCGGCGGGTGGCGTCGCGCGCCAGCGCTCCAGGCTCCCGGACCCGCGGCCCGCCTGGACCGCCGATACGACGTCGGCGAGCGGACGGACGGAGAAGTCGACGACGCCCTCGTACAGCGGCGTGTCGACCCAGGTCTGCGCCGCCCACTCGGCCATCGTGTAGAGACAGAACACGCCGCCGTGGTACATCCAGTCGGTTCCGATCTCCGTCGTCGTGAGCCGCGGCACGATCGCTCGGAGCGCCGGGTGGCCGCTGCAGGCGGCCGCCCACTGCGTGAACCCGTAGTACGAGTCGCCGAACATCGCGACCGTCCCGTCCGACCATGGCTGCGCGGTGATCCATTCGAGCGTGTCCGCGCCGTCCTGCACCTCGTGCACGAACGCGAACGTCTCTCCCTCGCTCCGCGCCTTGCCGCGAACGTCCTGCGCGACGAACGCGTACCCGCGCTCGACGAAGCGAGGCGCGACGCTCGTCATGAACGAGTACCGCGCGCTCTTGTCGTACGGCAGCCGCACGAGGACGGTCGGCAGGCGGCCGCCGTTCGGCGCGACGTACACGTCGGTCGCGAGGCGGACGGCGTCGCGCATGGGCACCATGGCCTGCTCGGCGTGCTCGTCCACGTCGCCGAGCGGAACTGGTCGCAGCGGGGTCGGCGTCACGGGGTGCGAACGATAGCCGAGCGGCGCGCGGGCGTTTGCGCGGCAAGCCTGCTATAGGCTTCGTGCCGACGGCGGGCGCCCGCGTCCGGCCGGCCGCATCGTCCGCTTCGCGTCGAGGATGGGGGGTCACGTGAGGCTCGGATCGCTGGAGCGCTGGATGGAGTCCTCGCCGCTCGACCGGCCGCTCACGCGTCGAGACCTGTTCCGCTGGACGGGTCGAGGCGCGCTCGGCGCCGGGATGGCGGCGTTCCTGGCCGCCTGCTCGAACGGATCGTCGGGATCGGCCGCGGGTTCATCGTCGTCCGCGCGGGCGAGCGCCACGCTGCCGCCGTTCGCGAACACGGTCTCGATCGCGCAGTGGCCGCTGTACATCGACCGCGCGAAGGGCGGCCACCGCCCGACGCTCGAGGCCTACGAGCAGCGCTACGACAGCACGGTCGACTACCGAGAGATCATCAACGACAACCAGGAGTTCTTCGCCAAGCTGTACCCGCAGCTGAACGCCGGCCAGAGCACCGGCTGGGACGTGATCTGTCTCGCCGACTGGGTCATCAACCGGATGAACCGTGGCGGCTTCACCGAGCCGCTCCATTGGGACGCGCTGCCGACCGCGACGCAGAACATGCTTCCGGCGTTCCGCGACCCGGTCTACGACCCGAACAACGCGCGCAGCGTTCCGTGGCAGGGCGGCGTCACCGGGATCGCGTACTACCCCGACCTCGTCGGCGGCAAGATCACGAGCTTCTCCGACCTGTGGAACCCCAAGCTGGCGGGCCACGTCGGGATGCTGACCGAGATGGTCGACACGATGACGCTCACCCTGCTGATGCTCGGCGTCGACCCGCAGACCGCGACGGTCGACGAAGCGACGAAGGCCAAGGACAAGCTACTCGAGCAGCGCGACACCGGCATCGTGCGCAAGTACTACGGGCAGGACTACATCGACGCGCTCGTCAGCAAGGACACGTGGGCGTCGATGGCCTGGTCGGGCGACGTCTTCTACTGGAAGTACCTGGGCGGCGCGCCCGGTCTCGAGTTCGTCGTCCCGGACTCGGGCGGGATCATCTGGGCGAGCGCGGACTTCATCCCGACGGGCGCCGAGCACCCCGCCGACGCGCACCGGTTCATGGACTTCTTCTACGAGCCCGACATCGCCGTGCAGGTGACGGACTGGGTGCTGTACATGACGCCGGTCGCCGGCGTGCAGGACCTGATGAAGCAGAAGGCGGACAACGCGAAGGGCGCGACGAAGGAGTACTACGAGACGCTCTCGACGAGCCCGCTGCTGTTCCCGCCCGACGATCCCGCCGAGGCCAACCTGTACGAGTACAAGAACTTCTCCGAGGACGAGATCCAGACGTACTTCGACCTCTTCGACGAGGTCACGCAGTCCTAGCGGCGGTCAGACCGGCTGCAGCTCGCGCTCGCGGTGGCCGAGCCGACGCCAGTACTCCTGGCCCTCCTCGGGAAGCGTGTAGATCGGGTCGTAGTACTCGTGCTCGCGCTCGAGCGCCTCGGGGTCGTCGTACTCGATGCCGGTCCTGTAGTTCTTCTTCCAGTACGAGATGCCCTTCTCGCGGTCGTACCGGCTCAGCATGTGCGCCCACCGCTTCCCGACGAACGGGACGTCGACCACCATCCGCGGCGTCGCGAACCCGGGCAGGTAGCCCATGATCGCGAACTGCAGCTCCTGCACCTCCCAGACGGCGGTTCGCCAGTGCTCGGCGTTCGGGATCATGTCGCAGATGTAGAAGTAGTACGGCATGATCTTGGCGTGGTCGAGCAGCGTGAAGCACAGGTCGAGCAGCTGGTTGGGCGTCGTGTTCACGCCGCGTAGCAGCACGCCTTGGTTGCGGACGTCGCGGAACCCCGCGTCGAGCAGGTAGCGGACCGCCTTCGCGACGAGCGGCGTCAGCTGGTTGGCGTTGTTGACGTGCGTGTGGATCGCGATGTCGACGCCGCGGGCGTTCGCCTTGGCTGCCATGGCCTCGTAGCCGGCGCGGACATCGTCCTGGAGGAAGTGCTGGGGGATGCCCATCAGGCCCTTGGTCGCGATGCGGATGTCGCGGATGTTCTCGATGTCGAGGAGCTTGAAGACGAAGTCCTGCAGCCGAGCGATCGGCACGTTGGCCATGTCGCCGCCCGACACGACGACGTCGCGGACGGACGGCGTGCGCCGCAGGTAGTCGAGCATCGCCTCCCACCGGTCGTTCTGCTTGATCTCGAACTTGTACTTCACGATCTGGAGCGTGTCGTTGCCCACGAGGTCCATCCGCGTGCAGTGCCCGCAGTACTGCGGGCACGTCGGGATGAGCTCGGCCAGGACCTTGGTCGGATAGCGATGCGTGAGCCCCTCGACCGCCCACATGTCGGACTCGTGCAGTGAGTCGCGCGAGGCCATCGGGTGGCTCGGGAACTCCTTCTCGCGCTCGCTGTACATCGGGGCCATGTAGCGGCGGACCGGGTCGTTGTGGAGGTCCCGCTCCTGCATCGTGTTGATCATCTGCGGCGGGATCAGCATCGACATCGTCGCGCGCTCCTGCTGATCGCGCTCGATGTCGGCGTACAGCTCGTCGTCGAGGAAGTCACCGAGCACGCGCTTGAATTCGACGAGGTTCTTGACGGTGTGGGCGCGCTGCCACTGCGCGCTCTCCCACTCCTCCGTCGTGGCCTCCCGATATCCCGGAAGACGGCGCCAGTCGGGCTCGACGAAGGCGCGCGCCTGCGGATACTCGAACGGCTGCTCGGCGGCGTGCGCACGTCCGAACTCGCGCTTGGGTCGCAACGACTTCTTGTCGACCTGCTGGTCCCCTCCGACCCGATCGCTCACGCCCGACCTCCCTCTGGTGGATGCTCAGGTGCGGCCGCGATGCGGCCGGTCGCGGCCGCTCGGCGCCGGCTCGATGTCCGTCGAGCCCTTGCGCGGCGTCGACCGCCGAGAAACGAAAGAACTGCTCCCGGAACGGATGGTACCAGTGCGTTCGTGCGGCCGGCCAGCCCGTTTTCCGAACGATCTTCGGCAGCGTCGCCCTCGCTCTCCGCACATCCCGCGTGTTCGAGCAGGTGGTAGCCTCCCGCGCGAGGATGCAGCATCGGTTCCACTGGCAACGCGAGCAGTTCCCTCCCGGTCGCCGCGGCGACCGGCGGCCCGGCGGGCGGCTTCCCCGACCCGTGCGGTGCCACAGAAAGGAGGGATCGCTCGTGGCAAGAGGTGTCGTGAAGTGGTTCAGCCCCGAGAAGGGCTACGGCTTCATCTCCCAGGAGGGTGGCCCCGACGTCTTCGTGCACTTCAGCGCGATCAGCGGCGAGGGGTACCGCAACCTCGAAGAGGGCCAGCAGGTCGAGTTCGAGGTGACGCAGGTCAGAAGGGTCCGCAGGCGGCCAACGTTCGCTTCGTCTGAGTCACTTCGGAGATCCGGAAACGAAAGAGGGACCCGCTTCGGCGGGTCCCTCTTCACGTTCGGACGTGACGTGGATCGTCGGGTCAGCGTCCGCGGCCGCGTCCCCGGCCGCCCGGCCCACCAGGACCTCCGCGCGGACCTCCGCGGCCGCCGCGCCGGTCCATCCGCTGCGCCTCCGTGTCGGGGCGCGGCAGGCGGAGCTTGAGCGGCGTGAGGCCGGCACGCTCGTAGCGGACGGCGATGTGGTCGATGTCGTTCTTCCGATCGACCTCCCGCCACCCGGCCGCGAGCAGGTGCTTGTGCCGACCGGCCGAGGTCTTGCGCAGCTTGTCCGTGTTGGGCACCTTCACGTACAGGCGCTCGACGCGGACCTCTTTGAAGTCGGCCATGCGCCCCAGGCTACCAGCGAGGCCTGCGCCGACGCCGGCGGGTTGCAGGCCGTCGGCGGTGGGTACCCGACGTTCGATGGCCGAGGACGCGATCCGGGACGCCTGCCCCGTCTGCGGGGCGATGCTCGCCGAGGACGACGAGCGGTGTCCGCGGTGCGGCGCGGATGTCACGAGGGATCGAACGCTCGACCGCCCCGTCGCCGCGCCGGCCGAGGCGCCGCTCCCGGACCCCGAACGCGCGCAGGACCGCCGCGAGGACGAGGTCCGGCCGCCGGAGGACGTGGACTACCGCGAGCGCAAGTCATCGTACGAGGGCGGCTTCCGGCCGCCGGCGCCCGACGCCGGCTGACGGCCCGCCGGTCGTCCGTCGTTTGCGCCTACGATTTCCGGACCGATCCGGCACGGAGGAGGCACCATGGACAGGGCGGAGTGGAACGAGCTGGCCGCCCAGCTCGCCGTCGATTCGATCCGGTCGTCGACCGCCGCCTCGTCGGGGCACCCGACGTCGTCGATGTCCGCGGCCCACCTGCTGGCCGTGCTGTGGGCCGATCACCTTCGCTACGACATCGGCGATCCGAGGAATCCGGCGAATGACCGATTCGTCCTGTCGAAGGGTCACGCCTCGCCGCTCATGTTCTCGGTGCTGAAGGCCGCCGGCGCGATCTCCGACGAGCAGCTGATGACGTTCCGCCGGTTCGGCAGCGCGGTCGAGGGCCATCCGGTT
The DNA here is from genome assembly GCA_046735355.1 of bacterium. GTDB lineage: Bacteria > Actinomycetota > UBA4738 > UBA4738 > HRBIN12 > DATAEU01. Next base: position 20,170 of record JBKPTC010000042.1, on the reverse strand, counting down.
CCGCTTCCCGAGATGCCGTGGATCGACGTCGCGACCGGCTCGCTCGGTCAGGGGCTTCCCATCGGCCTCGGGATGGCGCTGGCGATGCGGCTCGACGACAGCCCGGCGCGCGTGTGGGTGCTGCTCGGCGACTCCGAGGTGGCGGAGGGATCGGTCTGGGAGGCGATGGAGAACGCCTCGTTCCACAACGTCACCAACCTCAAGGCGATCCTCGACATGAACCGCCTCGGCCAGCGAGGCCCGACGATGCTCGAGTGGAACGGCGAGGCGTATCTCGAGCGAGCGCGCGCGTTCGGCTGGGAGGCGTTCGAGGTCGACGGTCACGACGTCGAGGCGATCGATCGCGCGTACCGCCGCGCCGAGGAGACGGATCGGCCGACCTTCGTCGTCGCCCGGACGGACAAGGGCCACGGTGTCTCGTTCCTCCAGAACAAGGAGGGCTGGCACGGAAAGGCGCTGTCCGAGGACGACGCGCGCAAGGCGATCGAGGAGCTGGGGGGCGAGCGCCACATCACGTTCACCCCGCCGAAGCCGGAGCCGTGGTCGGCGCCCGAGCCGACACGCGGCCAGCTCGATCTGCCTCGGTACGAGGAGGCGATCGCCACCCGGAAGGCGTTCGGCGACGCCCTTCGCGCGCTCGGCGCGGCGCGAACCGATGTCGTCGCGCTCGACGGCGAGGTCGCGAACTCGACGTACACCGAGGATCTCGCCGTCGTCGCGCCCGACCGGTTCATCGAGATGTTCATCGCCGAGCAGGCGATGGTCGGTGCGGCCGTCGGCATGCAGGTGCTCGGCAAGGTTCCGTTCGCTGCAACGTTCGGCGCGTTCCTGTCGAGGGCGTACGACTTCGTCCGCATGGCGGCGATCAGCCGCGCCGACATCCGGTTGTGCGGCTCGCACGCGGGCGTCTCGATCGGCGAGGACGGGCCGTCGCAGATGGCCCTGGAGGACCTCGCGATGTTCCGCGCGGTCCACGGCTCGACGGTGCTGTATCCCTCGGACGGCAACAGCACCGCGAAGCTGACGGCCCGGATGGCGGATCTCGAGGGCGTGTCGTACCTGCGCACGACACGCGAGAAGACCAACGCGCTGTACGGGCCGGACGAGGAGTTCCCCGTCGGCGGAAGCAAGACGATCGCGCGGAGCGACGACGACCGAGTCTCGCTGGTCGGTGCCGGCATCACCGTCCACGAGTGCATCGCCGCCGCCGACGCGCTCGCGGGCGACGGGATCCCGGCGCGCGTGATCGATTGCTACTCGGTCAAGCCGGTGGACGCGGACGCGGTTCGCGGCGCACTCCGCGAGACCGGCCTGCTCGTCGTCGTCGAGGATCACTGGATCGAGGGTGGCCTCGGCGACGCGGTGCTCGACGCGATCGCCTCGGGCGGCGAGCTCGGCGGGCGGGTCGTCAAGATCGGCCTCACGCAGATGCCTACCTCCGGGTCGCCGGAGGAGCTGCGGGAGTGGGCCGGGATCTCGGCGGGCCGGATCGCCGAGCGCGTCCGGGCCGAGCTCGGCCGCTGACCGTTCCGCGCGGTCAGTCGGCGGCGAGCGGAACCAGCTCGAACCGCCGCACGTCGACGTAGCCCCGGTCGGTGATCTTCAGCTCGGGCACGACGGAGAGCGCGAGGAACGACATCGCCATGAAGGGCGACGGCAGGCCGACGCCGAGGCCGCGGGCGGCCTCGTCGAGCTTCCGGGCCGCCGCCGCGACGTCCTCGGCCGGCTCGTCCGACAGCAGTCCACCGATCGGGCAGCGGACCTCGGCGACCACGGCGCCGCCCGCGACCGCCACCTGACCTCCGCCCGTCTCGGCCAGGCGGCGAACCGCCGCCGCCATGTCGTCGTCGTCGGTTCCGACGACGACGACGTTGTGTGCGTCGTGCGCGTGTGTCGAGGCGAGCGCCCCGCGCCGGAGGCCGAACCCGCGGACGCAGCCGATGCCGATGCGGCCGGTGCCGTGGTGTCGTTCGACCACCGCGATCTTCGCGAGGTCGCGATCGGGGTCCGCGACGAGGACCCCGTTCCGGACCGGGGCCGTCTCGACGAGCGACCGTGTAAGGATCTGGCCCGGCTCGACGCCGATCACGCGGATACGGCCGTCCGCGGGAACGGCCAGATCCGATGCGGTCACGGAACCGATCCGGACGCTGTTCCGGAGGCGGTCGGGTGGCCGGATGCGCGAGATGTCGATCGGAACGCCGTCGCTCGCGACCAGGCGGCCGCGCTTCCAGACCCGCGTCGGGCGGAACGAGACGAGGTCCTCGACCGCGACGACGTCCGCGACGTATCCCGGTGCGACGGCGCCGTGGTCGTAGAGCCGGTGGTATCGGGCGGCGTTGATGGTCGCCATCGACACCGCGTCGGCCGCCGGGCAGTCGAGCGCGACCGCCTTCCGGACGACGTCGTTCACGTGGCCGTCGTCGAGGAGCTCGTCCGGTTCGCGATCGTCCGTGCAGAGCATGCATCCGGCCGGTCCGAGCTCGAGCACCAGCGGGAGCAGCGCCTCAAGGTTCCGCGCCGCCGATCCCTCGCGGATCATGATGCTCATGCCCAGTCGCCGCTTCTCGAGGGCCTCCTCGTGCGTCGTGCATTCGTGGTCGCTGCGGACGCCGGCGGCGAGGTACGCGTTGAGCGCGCGGCCCGTGAGCCCCGGCGCGTGACCGTCGACCTGGCGCTCGCCCGCGGCGAGCAGCTTGGCGATGGCGTCGTCCGCCGCCGCCACGACGCCGTGCGCGTCCATCATCTCCGCGAGCCCGATCGCGCTCGTTTCCTCCGCGAGGAAGCGAGCGATGTCGTCCGCGGTGACCGTCGCGCCGCTCGATTCGAACGGGCTCGCCGGCACGCACGACGAGACCATGACGAACACGTCGAGCGGGACGTCGCGCGCGCACTCGAGGATGGCGCGAACGCCGTCGAGCCCGAAGACGTTGGCGATCTCGTGTGGGTCGAGGACGACCGTCGTGGTACCCCACGGCAGCGCCGCGCGCGCGAACTGGTCGACCATCAGCTTGGTCGACTCGAGGTGCATGTGCGCGTCGATGAATCCGGGAAGCAGGATCTGCCCGGAGACGTCCACGGTCTCCATGCCGGCGTAGCCGCGTCCCACGCCGGCGACGGCTCCGCCCGCGATCGCGACGTCGGCCTCGAGCAGTTCGCCGGTGAAGACCGACAGCACGCGTCCACCGGACAGCACCACGTCGGCCGGCAGATCGCCGCGCGCGACGGCGATCCTGTCGCTCAGGGTCCGAGCCGCCGCGTCCATGCGCGGAGGGTAGCGCGCGCGGGCGACGCACACCCGTCGCCCGTCGACTCGACGGGTGCGGTGCGCGAGCGCGGATCGCTGGTACCCTCGCCTGCAAGGACGACGAGGTCGTCCCGTGAGGTTTCGTTCCTCGGTTCCTCCTTCATGGTGGTCTCGGGATGTTCGCAACCTCTCCCGAGCGCCGGCGTCGATGCCGGCCACCGAACCGAAGGAGCACCGCAGATGACCGCACCCGATTCGTTCGCCGCGCTCGGCGTGTCCGAACCCGTCACGTCGACGCTCGCCGGCCGAGGCATCCACGCCCCGTTCCCCATCCAGGGGCTCGTCATGGCCGACGCGCTGGCCGGTCGAGACGTCCTCGCGAAGTCGCGGACCGGCTCCGGCAAGACGCTCGCGTTCGCGATCCCGATCGTCGAGCGCACCAAGCCGACCGGCCGTGCCTCCGCGCTCGTGCTCGTGCCGACGCGCGAGCTCGCCGTGCAGGTGACCGACGAGCTCCGCGACATCGCGAAGGCGAAAGGCCTCCGCGTGGCGCCCGTCTACGGCGGCGCGAAGATCGGTCCGCAGGCCGAACGCGCCCGAGGCGCCGACATCCTGGTCGCGACGCCGGGCCGCCTGGAGGATCTGGCCAACCGACGTTCCGTCAAGCTCGACGCGATCGAGATCCTCGTCCTCGACGAGGCCGACCGCATGCTCGACATGGGGTTCCAGCCGCAGGTCGATCGGATCGTGCGCCGCCTGCCGCGCGAGCGCCAGACGATGTTCTTCTCCGCGACCCTCGAAGGCGCCGCCGGCCGGCTTGCAACGGCGTACACCGATGATCCGGCTCGGCACGAGGTCGCGAGCGACGGCAAGACGATCGAGGAGGTCGAGCACAGCTTCGTCTCCGTCGAGCAGTCCGACAAGGTCGACGCGCTGATCAACCTCCTTCCCAGGGGCGAGCAGAAGGGTCTGACGCTCGTCTTCGTCCGGACCAAACGAGGTGCCGATCGGCTCGTGCAGCGGCTCCGCGCGAAGGGCATCAAGGCCGAGGCGATGCACGGCGATCTCGCGCAGAGCGCGCGCGAGCGCGCGCTGTCGCGGTTCGAGCGAGGCTCGACGGCCGTGCTCGTCGCGACCGATGTGGCGGCACGCGGGCTGGACGTCGAGCGCATCGAACACGTCATCAACTTCGACCCGCCCGAGGACTCGCGCGGATACGTCCACCGAGTCGGCCGGACGGGCCGCGCCGGCCGCGGCGGCGCCGGCATCACGCTCGTCACGCGCGAACAGCAGGGCGACGTCGGCCGGATGGCGCGGGCGCTCGACTTGCACGACGAGTTCGGCGAGTCGGGGATGGCGGTGCCGGCCCCCAGGGTCGTGTTCTCAGGTGCGCCCGGCGGCCGGCGGTCGTCGCTGCGATCGCGACGGCGCTCGTAACGCGGAGGCTTACGAGATGCCGCCGGGAACGGCGGCCATCGTCGTCCGACGGTGGCGCGCCAGGATGTCCTCGGCCGTGACCGGCCGGCCGAAGAAGTAACCCTGGCCGAGCCGACAGCCGCGCTCGACGAGGAAGAGCCAGTCGTCCTGCGTCTCGATGCCCTCGGCGAGCGGCGTCATGCCGAGCGCGTGCGCGAGCTGCACGATCGCCTGGACCATGCTCGCGTTCGCCGGCTGCGCCGAGACGTCGCGGACGAACATCCGGTCGACCTTGAGGATGTCGACGGGTAGGTCCTTCAGCCGCGACAGCGACGAGTAGCCCTGACCGAAGTCGTCGAGCGCGACGCGCAGTCCGCGCGCGCGGAGATCGCGCAGGATCCGCAGCGTCCGGTCGGGGTCGGTCATCGCGGCGGTCTCGGTGATCTCCACGAGGATCCGGCGTGGATCGAGGCGGGCGGCCTCGATGCGCTCCATGATGCGGTCGCCGACCTCGGGCTGCCACAGCTGCCGCGGCGACAGGTTGAACGACAGCTCGAGCTCGAGTCCTTGTTCGCGCCACTCGGCGCCCTGTCGCGCCAGCTCGTCGACGACCCACTCGCCGATCGCCTCGATCAGGCCCATCTCCTCCGCGAGCGGGATGAAGTCGCCCGGCGGGACGAGGCCGCCGTTGGGGTCGTTCCACCGGATGAGCGCCTCCACGCCGGTCATCGAGCCCTGCACGAGGTCGACGATCGGCTGGTAGTGCAGCTCCCAGTTCTGGTTCTCGACGGCCTTGCGAAGACGCGTCGACAGCGACAGCTTCTCGAGCAGATCCTGCGCGCCGTCCGCGTAGATCGAGTAACCGCCGGGGCCGGTCCGCTTGCTGCGGTACATCGCGGTGTCGGCGTCGCGGAGCAGCTGCGGCGCGCTCGACGCGTGGTTCGGGAACAGCGCGATGCCGATGCTCGCGGTGACGTACACCTCCGTGTCCGAGAGCGCGAACGGGGTCCGGAGCGCCTCCTGGATGCGTGTCGCGACGGACTCGGCGACGAGGATCGCGCCGTCGGTCGCGCTCGGCATCCCGGGCGCTGGCCCGCGCTCGAGATCGGCCAGCAGGAGCAGGAACTCGTCGCCGCCCTGCCGGGCGACGAGATCGGTGTCGCGGGTCGCCTCGCGGAGCCGGCCGGCGAGCTCGAGGATCAGCGCGTCCCCGCTGTCGTGACCGAGGCTGTCGTTCACGAGCTTGAAGTCGTCGACGTCGATCATGAGGACCGCGACCGCCTCGTCGCCGCGGCGCGCGCGAGCGATCGCGAGGTCGAGGTACTCCTCGAACATCGCGCGGTTCGGCAGGCCCGTCAGGCGATCGTGATACGAGACGAACGCGGCGCGCTCCTCGGCCTCGCGGACGTCGGTGACGTCGAGCATCACGCCGTGGACGAATGCGGGCGTGCCGGTCGCGTCGCGGACGACCGTCGCGCTGTCGCGGAACCAGACCACGCGACCGTCCTCCGCGATCAGCCGGTACTCGTACGTGAACGGCTCGCCGGACTCGCGTCCGCGAACGTACTCCTCGAGCGCGCGCTCCCGGTCGTCGGGATGCAGATGCCGCGTCCACAGCCCCGGGTCGGCGACGTACTTCTCCGGCGAGATGCCGAGGAGCCGCTCGATCTGGGGACTGACGTAGGTCGTCGTCATCGATTCGTCCGCGACGTCGAGGTAGACGATCGCCGGGATCTGCTCGACGAGCGCCCGGTACCGGCTGCCGACGGTCTCGAGCTCGCCCTCGGTCCGCCGCAGATCCGAGGCGACCACCGTGAGGACGACCCGAACGTCCTCGGGCAGGTTCGGAGTGCGCGCGAGGAGCGCGTCGACGGCGGCGGCCGCGGCGGACGTGCCGCCGACGGCCGGAGCGAGGTCGTGCTCGTGTTCCAACCCAGGAACCGCCTTTGACTGGTCCCTCTGGATATCGGCCATCACACCCCCCGCGCTTGAACGGGAGTCCGGGGGACCCCCGGCCGACCCACCGGCCGATGGCCGATCGACGCTTCAGCAGCCGCGCTCGTCCGGCAGCAGCGGCCGGAACACGACCGAGAAGCGCCCGTCACCGCTCGTCCAGGGCGTGAGTTGGTTGGCGGACGCCGCGGCATCGAGCACCGCGCCGACGTCGGCCGCGTCGACGATGGAGCACCGCAGGCCGGGGACCACGTCGACGGGGGCGCCCGCGTGCTCGAGCGGCGAGCCCGGCCACGCGACGGCCTGTTCCTTCAGCTGGGGATCGCGCTGGTACGCCCGGACGAAGATCTCGAGCGCCGTCGGCCGGTACGGGTCCTGCGGGGCGATGCTCGTGGTGAGGTCGCCGAGCTCCGTCTGGAACCGGGTCAGCCGCCGGACGGCCGGTGCGTCGGAGCTCCCGCATCCGCCGATGCCGAGCGCCCCGGCGGTCACCTGGCTCCTGCGACCCTCGGCCACGACGGTGAACCGGGTCTCGGGCGCGTCGGCGACGCACGGGTTGGGGTACGTCGCATCGCCGTTCGTCAGGCCGGCCCGGCGCGCCGCCGCGAGGATCCGTTGGACCACGTCCTCGGGGACGTGCTGGACGAGCAGGTTCGGAAGCGCCGGCCCGGGATAGATCTCGGCCACGGGCCCCTCGGTGACCAGCGAGCCGTCGCCGTACAGCGAGAAGGACGGAAGGCGCGTGAGCGCGATCTCGGGGCTCGTGAACCCGCCGACGAACTCCCACCGGACGATCAGGTCCTCCGCCCCGGTCGGGTGCTCGATCGACGCCGGTGACCCGCCACCGCCTCCCCCGTTGGCGTCGTTCAGGCGTCCGCACGCGGTCGTCACGAGCAGGGGAAGGAACAACAGGAGGCCGATCCGGCGGGTCGTCATCGTCGGTCCTTTCGGTCCGGGCGGAGCTCCGCTGTAGTCGCGGTTGGACGCCGGGGTCGTCCCGCCGGTTCCGGGTCGGCCGGGCGGCTTCGACCGAACGACCCTGGGGTACGCTCGCTCGCGGGAACATCCGCCGCAACGGAGACGACACCATGGCCGGGACGATGCGCGCCCTGCGGAAGACCACCCGGGCACCGGGCGCCGAGCTCGTCGAGGTCCCGATCCCGACGCCGGGCGAGGGCGAGGTCCTCGTGCGCGTCCACGGCGCGTCGATCTGCGGGACCGACGTCCACATGTACGAATGGAACGAGTGGGCCGAGGGACGAGTCCGCCGCGTTCCGATGACGTTCGGCCACGAGCTGGCCGGGTACGTGGAGGAGGTCGGTCCGGAGGTGCACCACATCCGTCCGGGCGCATTCGTCGCGGCCGAGACGCACATCGCGTGCGGCATCTGCTCGACGTGCCGGACCGGCCGGGCGCACATCTGTCAGAACCTGCGCATTCTCGGCGTCGACACGGACGGCGCGTTCGCCGAGTACGTCGTCATCCCGGCGCAGAACGCCTGGATCGTCGGAGATCGGATCCCCCCGGACGTCGCGTCGATCATGGAACCGTTCGGCAACGCGGTGCACGCGACGTTCGGCACCGAGGGCGGGGAGGACCTCCTCACCAACCCCGTCGCCGTCATCGGCTGCGGCCCGATCGGGCTGTTCGCGGTCGGGATCGCGCGGGCGCTCGGGGCGTGGAAGGTCATCGCCATCGAGCCGAACGACGATCGCCGTCAACTGGCATCGAAGATGGGCGCCGATCTCCTCGTCGACCCGAAGGCCGAGGATCCCGTGGAGGTGGTCCTCCGCGAGACCGAGCGAACGGGCGCGGAGGTCGTTCTCGAGATGTCGGGGAACGCGCGCGCGATCGATCAGGGGACGCGGATGCTCGCCCGCGGCGGCCGGATGTCGCTCCTCGGCCTGCCCGACGGGCCGGTGACGCTCGACCTCAACGACCAGATCATCTTCAAGGAGGCGCGCGTCCTCGGCATCACCGGGCGCGAGATGTTCCGAACGTGGCAGCAGACGACGACGCTGCTGTCGACAGGCCGCGTCGACGTCACGCCGATCATCACCGACCGGTTCCCGCTCTCGAGCTTCGAGGAGGCCTTCGAGACGGTCGCCTCGGGCCGCTCGGCCAAGGTCATCATGTTTCCGTCGGACGGGAACGCCCCGTGAGCTCGGGGGCGCTCGACTATCTGCGCGAGGAGCTCCAGCAGCTCGAGCGGCAGGGGCTGCTGCTGCATCCGCGCACGCTCGAGGGGCCGACCGGCGGCCGGGCGCGGTTCGACGGGCGCGAGGTGATCAACCTAGCGTCGAACAACTACCTCGGCCTCGCCAACCACCCGCGGATGAACGAGGCCGCGGCGCGCGCCGCCCGCGAGCTGGGTGCGGGGACGGGCGCGGTGCGCACGATCGCCGGGTCGATGTCGATGCACCGCGATCTCGAGCGCCGGTTCGCGGCGTTCAAGCACGCCGAGGACGCGCTGATGTTCCAGTCGGGGTTCACGTCGAACGCGGGCACCGTCGCGGCGATCCTCACGAAGGAAGACGTCATCGTCTCCGACCAGCTGAACCACGCGTCGATCGTCGACGGGGCGCGCCTTTCGCGCGCGGAGATCAAGGTGTTCCCGCACAAGGACGCGGATGCCGCCGACGCGCTGCTGCGCGAGACGCGACGCGAGGGCCGGCGCCAGCTCCTCATCACCGACGGCGTGTTCTCGATGGACGGCGACATCGCGCCGCTGCCCGACCTGGTCGAGGTCGCCGAGCGGCACGGCGCGATCATGATGGTCGACGACGCGCACGCGAGCGGCGTGCTCGGCGCGGGCGGCGCCGGCACCGTGGATCACTTCGGACTGCACGGGCGCGTCGACGTTCAGGTCGGCACGCTGTCGAAGGCGATCGGCGTGCTCGGCGGCTTCATCGCCGGCCCGCGCCATCTGATCGAGTGGCTGCAGAATCGCGGGCGGCCGTACCTGTTCTCCACGAGCGCGCCGCCCGCCGTCGTCGCGGCGTGCATGGAGGCGCTCGACATCATCCGCGACGAGCCCGATCGGCTCGAGCGGCTGTGGTCGAACACGCGATCGTTCAAAGCGGGGCTCCACGCGCTCGGGTTCGACACGGGCGCGAGCGAGACGCCGATCACGCCCGTCATCACCGGCGACGAGGAGAAGACGCAGGCGTTCGCGCGCCGGCTGTTCGAGGAGGGCGTGTTCACCCCGGCCATCGTGTTTCCGACCGTCGCGAAGGGGCGGGCGCGGGTGCGGACGATCGTGACGGCCGAGCACACGTCCGAGGATCTGAAGGAGGCGCTCGACGTGTTCGACCGCGTCGGGCGCGAGCTTGGTCTGCTCGACTAGGCCGAGGCCTTCGAGCGGATGCCCTCGAGCAGCAGCCCGAGGCCGAACTCGAACGTGGCGTCCATGTCGCATTCCACGAGCCAGGGCAGGAGGTGCGTGAACATCGGGAACTCTGCCGCGAGCTTCGCAACGTCGGCCGGCATGTCCTCGATCGAGCCCGGCCGGCCCGGCGCGACGTTGCCGACCTCCATCATCACGAACCCGAAGATGTAGCCGCCGATCGCCTGGAACGCGTACACGGTGTCGCGCTCGGACAACCCGGCGCGTCGGAGGATCGCGAGCGCGACCTCCATCGGACGGAGCGCGGCCGCATCCGTGAGCGGATGCTTCCGCTCGACGAGCAGCGTCATCAGGCTGGGATGCAGCTTGAGCAGCCGGCGCCACTCGTGCGCGACGGCGCGACCCTGCTCCAGCCAATGGCCGTTGGGGTCCGGCTGGTACTGGAAATCCGCCATCGCGGCCTGCGCCACGCCATCGAGGAGATCGTCCTTGTCCCGGACGTGGTTGTAGAGCGACATCGCCTCGACGCCGAGGTCACGTCCGAGCCGCCGCATCGTGACGGCCTCGAGGCCCTCGACATCCATCAGGCGAAGGGCGGTCCGCACCACCACCTCGCGGGACAGCCGCCCCCGGTGGCCGCCGGGCGACGTCGCATCGAGCCGTTCGCCTGTCTGCGCCATGTCCCCTCGAAGCGTTTCCGTTTGCGTCCGGCGTTGCCCGGGTTGACACCTTACACCGTACGCGTAGACTGCTGACGCTGTAAGCATACGGCGTACGTCCCACCCGGACAAGGGCGGGCGACGGTGAAGGGGGAGCACATGCGTCTGAATCCGGAGTCGCTGGCCAGGGTCAGCAGCCGGAACGCCTGGAAGACGGTTGGGATCTGGATCGTCATCTTGGTTGCGGGCTTCGTCACGTCGGGCATGATCCTGTCCGATGCGCTGACGACGGACTTCAACTTCACCAACAATCCCGAGGCGGTCCGGGCGCAGAAGATCCTCGAGCGCGAGCGTCTCGAGCAGGACGTCTCGACCGAGACGATCGTGATGACCGGCGGCAAGGGCGCCGTCCAGGACCCCGCGTTCGGTCAGCGCGTCAATGCGGCGCTCGCCGATCTTCGCGCGCTCGGTCCGAAGGTCGTCAAGCAGGTGCCGCAGTCGTTCCCGCTTGCCCAGACGGGCGCCGAAAACCCCGCAGTCGCCGCGCTCGGCCCGTTCCCGTCGCAGGACGGGACCGCGGTCCTGTTCACGATCGTGCTCTCGGGTGACTCCGATCAGACCGGAGCCAACGTAGGGAAGCTCGACTCCCTACGAGAGGAGTTCTCGTCCGGCGGAACGACCATGTACATGCTCGGCGAGGCCACGTCGACCGAAGACTTCAAGAAGATCTCGGAGGAAGACAGTCGCCGCGGGGAAGCGGTGGGGGTCGTCGTCGCGATCGTGGTGCTGCTGATCGTCTTCGGGTCGCTGATCGCCGGCCTCACCCCCATCGTGATGGGGATCCTTGCGATCGGCACCGCGCTCGGCATTCTTGCGCTTCTCGGCACGGTGTGGCGTTTCAGCTTCTTCGTTCCGCAGCTCGTGTCGATGATGGGCTTGGCCGTCGGGATCGACTACTCGCTGTTCATCGTCTCCCGCTACCGCGAGGAACGTGCACGCGGGTTCGACAACCTCGAGGCCATCGGACGGTCGGGTGCGACGGCGAACCGTGCGGTGTTCTTCTCGGGTCTGACGGTGGTGCTTGCGCTCGCGGGGATGCTGCTGGTCCCCACGACGATCTTCCGGGGCCTCGCCGGCGGCGCCATCATCGTCGTGCTCGTGTCGATCGCATTGTCGATGACGATGCTGCCGGCGATCATGGCGCTGTTCGGGAACCGGCTCGTCAAGCCCGGCTGGCTATTCGGCCGCGGTCGCACGCTCGAGCACGGACGCGCGGGCGGCTTCTGGGACCGGCTGACGCGGGGGGTCATGCGCCGACCCGTGGTGTGGCTCGTCGCGACCGGGGCGTTCATGCTGGCCCTGTCGATTCCGTACTGGTTCCAGGCGCACCCCGAGGACAACGGCCGGGGCATCAAGACGGGGTTCTCGGGAATCTCGACGATCCCGCACGGGATCCAGACACGTGACGCGTTCGATGTGCTCGTTGCCAAGTTTCCGACCTCGGGCCAGCAGTCGACGGCCGACGTGGTGATCCCCGGTTCGGCGACCGACCCGGCCGTGGCGAGCGGGATCGAGCGGTTGCAGACCGCCGTCGCCGACGATCCGACGTTCGGAGATTCCCAGCCGCCGCAGACGAGCGCCGACGGCACCGTGACGCTCGTGCGATTTCCGTTCGCCGGCGCGGCGGCCGACGCACAGAGCGAGGCGGCGGTCGACGCCGTCACTCGGATGCGGGAGCAGTACGTCCCGCAGGCCTTCGGCACGGACTCGGATGTGCTCGTCGGCGGCGACACGGCGACGGTCAAGGACTTCTTCGACGTGTCGGACTTCTACACGCCGCTCATCATCGCCCTTGTGCTGGGGCTCTCGTTCCTGCTGTTGACGGTGGTCTTCCGCTCGGTCGTCGTGCCGGCGAAGGCGATCGTCATGAACCTCCTGTCCGTGGGCGCCGCCTACGGGCTGATCGTGCTCATCTTCCAGAAGGGCGGTCCTGCATTCGCGCGGTCGATCGCGGACGCGCTCGGCTTCATCCAGGTCGACGCGATCGAGTCGTGGCTACCGCTGTTCCTGTTCTCGATCCTCTTCGGTCTGTCGATGGATTATCAGGTGTTCCTGCTGACGCGGATCCGTGAGGAGTACGACAAGACGAGGGACAACTCCGAGGCGGTCGCGTTCGGCCTCCGCACGACCGGCGGCATCATCACCGGTGCGGCGATCATCATGGTCGCGGTGTTCGCGGCCTTCTCGACCGGGCGCATCGCGGGGCTGCAACAGATGGGCTTCGGTCTTGCCGTGGCCGTGTTCCTTGACGCGACCATCGTCCGGTCGATCCTCGTTCCGTCGGCGATGAAGCTGCTCGGTGACGTCAACTGGTACCTGCCGCGCTGGCTCCAGTGGCTGCCGAAGCTGAACGTCGAAGGTCGGGAGGACGAGCGGCCGGTCGAGGTGCTTCCCGTCCCGCCCGACGCCGTCCGACAGGAGGTCGGCGCGGCCGAGGAATGAGCCCGCGCGACGGGCTGGCGGCACGACGACGGGCGGGAGCGGATGCTGCCGCCCGTTGTTGTGTAGCGTTCGCTGCCGATGGATCCCGTCGAGGCGATGGACGAGGCTCGGGCGGCCGAGCTCCGCGAGGAGCGCGACCAGCTGCGGACGTCTCTGGGCACCATCGGCGTCTGGAGCTTCGCGCTCGAGGCGCAGACGGCCGCCAACGAGGCGCAGGCCGCGGCCGAGATCGAGTCGATGGGGTATCCGGCGATCTGGTTCCCGGAGGCCGGCGGGTCGCGTGAGGCGTTCAGCCACGCGGCGTGGCTGCTGGCCTCGACGGAGCGCGCCACCATCGCGACCGGGATCGCCAGCATCTGGGCGCGAGACGAGACGTCTGCGATCAACGGCGCCCGGATGCTCGCCGACGCGTATCCGAGCCGGTTCGTCCTCGGCCTGGGCGTGAGCCACTCGACCTCGGCGGAGCGGCGCGGCGCCGACTACCGCGGGCCGTACACGCGGATGAAGAAGTACCTCGACGAGATGGAACGCGCCGAGTCGACGGCTCCGGAGCCGGCCGTTCCCCCACGCATCATGCTCGCGGCGCTCGGGCCGAAGATGCTCGAGCTCGCCGCGGAGCGGACGCACGGGGCGCACCCGTACTTCGTGCCGGTGGAGCACACCGCGTTCGCGCGCGCGCGGCTCGGCCCGCAGCCGGTGCTGGCCGTCGAACAGACCGTCGTGCTCGACACCGATCCGAGCCACGCCCGCCGGGTCGCGCGGAAATTCGCCGCCGATTACTTCGCGCTTCCGAACTACGCGAACAACCTCCGCCGCATGGGCTACACCGCCGAGGACGTGTCCGGGCAGGGCAGCGACCGTGCGATCGACGCGGTCATCGCCTGGGGGGACGTCGACCGGATCGCGAGCCGCGTGCGGGAGCATCTGCAGGCGGGCGCCGATCACGTGTGCCTCCAGGTCGTCTCCGAGGACGAGGAGGACGTCTGCCTGGACGAGCTCCGCGAGCTGTCCGACGCGGTCTTCGACCGGTGACGACGGCCGGCGCTCGCTGACCGGACCCACCGTCATGGCGGCGTCCGACGGCGCCGCTATCGCACGACGACGAGTCGGAGCCCCCGCTTGCGGATCCCCCGGATGATCCCGCGGAGCGCGCGCACGGTCGCGCGTTGATCGCCGCCGCCGTCGTGCAGGTCGACGATCGAGCCGGGGCCGACCTCCGACAGGACCGTCCGCGTGATGCTCTTTTGGGTGGCCGCGGGTGACCAGTCGCGCGGGTCGACGTTCCAGTCGACGACCCGCATCCCGAGAAGAGCCGCCCGCGTCACGACGACGCTCGATCCGCTGCCGCCCGGCGGCCGGAACAGCGTCACGTCCACGCCAAACTCGCTCCGGACGAACCGGCTGGTCCTCGCGAGCTCGGACGCCATGCGGCCCGGCGTCAGGGCGTCGAACGGTTCGGGATGGTCCCAGGAGTGGCTGCCGACCACCATGCCGGCTCGAAGCTCGTCGGCGACGATCCCGGGATACCGCTCGGCGAGGGACCCGATCACGAAGAACGTCGCCCTCGCGTGCATCCGGTGGAGCACCTTCAGCACGGCCCGCGTCGTTCGCGGCCACGGTCCGTCGTCGAAGGTGAGCGCCACGGCGCGCGGGCGCTCCAGCCCGCCGTTCGGGCGGAACACCGTTGAGACGACGATGCCCGAGACCCGTCCGATGGTGTCGAGCCGCAGCATCCGCGCGGTCGCGAGCGAGTACTGCGGATCGCCGGCGGAGCGGCCGAGCTTGGTGACGACGCGCCTCGTCGTCTCGGTCCGGTCGATGCCGTCGATCGTCTGGATGACATCGCCCGTATGGAGCGCGACGTTCATCGGCGCGGGCCCGCCGTTCAGCAGGATCGCTCCGGCGTCGGCGTTCGGATCGAGGACGTGACCGTCAACGTCGAGCAGGCGTCCGCGCGTCGGCCGCACGCCGAACGATCGCACGGCCGCGCCCAGCCTGATGCCGGCGTCGATCGAGACCGAGCGGCCGTCGAGCGTCACGCGGATGGGCGGCGTCGGATCGCCGAGCCGGGTCGCGAGCACCAGCGGGATCGACAGCGCCAGCGCCACGACCGCGACTAGGAGCCCGGGGGCCAGGAGCCCGGGGGCCAGAAGCCCGGGGGAACGGCGGGCCGTCACCCCTTCATCCTCGCAACGCGGTCAAGCACCCTCACGTCGCAACCG
Source organism: bacterium (assembly GCA_046735355.1). GTDB lineage: Bacteria > Actinomycetota > UBA4738 > UBA4738 > HRBIN12 > DATAEU01. The sequence goes on along the minus strand of JBKPTC010000042.1, from coordinate 4,825 downwards.
ACGCGCGGGCGCCGCGGCCGGTTCCTGCGCCGTCTGCGAGCATGGCCCGCATGGCGTCCTCGGTCGGTCATCGCGTGCGCGGCCGGATCCTGCCCGTCGCGGACGCCGCGGCGCTGATCGCCTTCACGGTCGTCGGCGTTGCGAACCACGACGGCGGAGTGCCGGCCGACGCGCTCGCGCGCGTGGGCGTGCCGCTGCTCGTGTGCTGGTTCGCCGCGGCAGCCGTTGTGGGAACCTACCGATCTCCGGGTCCCCGAACGCTGCTGCTCGCCTGGGCGACGTCCGTCCCCGTCGCCGCGCTCGTTCGGACGGTGGTCGCCGGCGGGCCCTGGAGCGCCGACCTGCTCGCGTTCCTCGGGGTCGCCATGGCGTTTACGCTGCTGTTCCTGCTCGCCGGGCGAGCGGCGGCGCGCATCGTTCCGGACGGACCCGCCGATGGGTGACCGGCGCGCGATGGCTCGCGGTCGGATCGACATGCCGAGCCCGGGCGAGGCCCGGAGCCTCTGGCTCGAGGAGGCCCTGGCGGCGGACCCCGGCGACCCCGCGCCGGCACTGTCGGGTCGATACGCGGCGGACGTCTGCATCGTCGGCGGTGGGTTCGCCGGCCTGTGGACGGCGATGGAGCTGTCCCGCCGCGAGCCCGGCATGCGGATCGCGCTGCTCGAGGCCGACATCTGCGGGGGCGGCGCCAGCGGCCGCAACGGCGGCTTCCTGTCGTCGTCGTGGTGGGATCTCGACGGGTTGTGTCGCCTGTACGGCGAGTCGGACGGTCTGGCGTACGCCCGGCTGATCGCCGACCAGGTCGCCGACGTCGGTCGCTGGGTGTCCGAGCACGGCGTCGACGCGTGGTACCACCGCGAGGGCGTGCTCGGCGCGCGAACCGGAACCTGGCAGTCGGGCGGGGCGTCGATGGTCGGCTCGGTCTCCCTCGCCGAACGGCTCGGCGTCGCCGACCGTGTCGTTCCGCTCACCGCCGAGGAGTGCCGCGCGTACGCGGACTCGCCGAGGTTCGTCGGCGGCCATTTCATCGCCGACTCGGCGACGGTCCAGCCCGCCCGTCTCGCGCGCGGGCTCCGCCGCGTCGCGCTCCGGCAGGGCGTGACGATCTTCGAGCGCTCGCCCGTCGTCGGGATCGACCGCCGACCCGCCGCGGTCGTACGGACCGACCACGGAGCCGTCCGCGCCGGTCAGGTGGTTCTCACGATCGGCGCGTGGGCGACGGGATGGCGGGGGTTCGGAAGGAGCTTCGGCAACATCGCCGACTACGTCGTCGCGACGGAGCCGATCCCCGACCTGCTGGAGGAGATCGGCTGGGCGTCGCACGTCGGCATCGCGGACGGCCGCGAGATGCTGTATTACCTGCGCACGACCGACGACCATCGCATCGCGATCGGCGGGGGCACGACGGGCGTCGTCTACGGCGGCGCGATCGGCCGGCGCGCGACCCACGACCGGCGCGTGGCCGAGGCGGCCGCGCGCGGGCTCGTCTGGCTGTTCCCGCAGCTCGAGGGCGTTCGGTTCACGCATGCGTGGGGCGGTCCGATCGATCAGACCGCCTCGTTCACGCCCTTCTACCGAACGCTCCGGCCGGGGAACGTCCACGCGGGTCTCGGGTTCTCGGGGCACGGGCTCGCGCAGACGAAGATCGGCGGCAGCATCCTCGCATCGCTCGTGCAGGGCGTTCGAGACGAGTGGACGGCCCTGCCCGTCGTGGGGCCGGAGGTCGCGAAGGCTCCACCCGAGCCGCTGCGGTGGCCGCTCGTCCGCGCCGCCGTCTGGGCGCTGGAGACCGGCGACGCACGCGAGGACGCCGGCAGACGGCGCGGCGCCCTTCGAACGTGGATCGGCTACGCGCCGGTCCGGTACCGCGAGCGGCTCCGCGCCCGGCGTTAGAAGCCGGGTGGCAGGGCCCCGCCGCGCCCTCCGCCGTACGCGCGCCGGACGTCGCGCTGATACTGCCGGACGCGGTGCCGGACCCAGTAGTAGGTGAACGCGCCCAGCAGCGCGACGGTCAGCAACGCCGACAGCGTCAGGATGAGCGCGGCCTTGACGACGGTCGCGAGCACGCCGAAGACCGCCGCGAGCACGAGCAGGATCACGATGAAGACGAGCACGACCCCCATCGTACGTCCGGATGCGCGGATCGGTTGCGCGACATATGCTTGCCCGTCGGGTCGAGGGCTCGACGGAACTCGGCGAGGGGAGGCGGATCGCGATGTTCGGAACCATCGCCCGGGCCAAGATCAAGCCGGACAACAGGACCGCGTTCGAAGAGGTCATGCGGCGGCAGATGGCCGACGCCGGACCGATCGACGGGTTCGTCGCCGGGTACACCGTGTGGCCCGAGAAGATCGACGACGAGGTGATGCTCGTCGCGATCTTCCGCGACCGCGAGAGCTACATGCGCAACGCCGACGACCCGAGTCAGGACGGCCGGTACCGAGAGATGCGCGCCCTGCTCGAGTCCGATCCCGAGTGGATGGACGGGGAGTTCTCGGCCGGCTGATGCCGCCCGGCCGGCCGGGGCACAGGACGCGCCGCGGACGGCGTCGTTCCGTGCCGTTGCGCCGCGATTGAACGGCGATGCAAACGCCACGAGCGGTCGTGTATCCTCGCGCACCATGGCAGGCGGAGAGGTTCGGCTCGTCTCGCTCGTCAAGCGGTTCGCGGACGTCACGGCCGTCGACGGGGTCGACCTGGACATGCCGCCGGGCGAGTTCTTCTCGCTGCTCGGACCGTCGGGCTGCGGCAAGACCACGACGCTCCGGCTGATCGCCGGGTTCGAGCGGCCAGACGAGGGTCAGATCCTTCTCGACGGCGTGGACATGGCGCAGACGCCGCCGCACAAGCGCAACGTGAACACGGTGTTCCAGAACTACGCGCTGTTCCCGCATCTGTCGGTCATCGAGAACGTCGAGTTCGGCCTCCGGTACAAGGACATGTCCAAGCAGGAGGCGCACAAGCGCTCGCTCGAGGCGCTCGCGCTGGTCCGGCTGGAGGGGCTCGAGAAGCGCCGGCCGTCGCAGCTGTCCGGCGGCCAGCAGCAGCGCGTCGCGCTGGCGCGTGCGCTCGTGCTGAACCCGGCCGTGCTCCTGCTCGACGAGCCGCTCGGCGCGCTCGACGCCAAGCTCCGCAAGGCGCTGCAGATCGAGCTCAAGGCGCTCCAGGAGGAGGTCGGCATCACGTTCGTCTACGTGACGCACGACCAAGAGGAGGCGCTCACGATGTCGGACCGGCTCGCCGTCATGTCCAACGGGCGGGTTGAGCAGATCGGCACGCCGAGCGAGGTATACGAGGAGCCGCTGACGACGTACGTCGCCGACTTCCTGGGCGTCTCGAACCTGATGGACGCGCGCGCCGAGGGCGCCAACGGCGGCGGCGCGTGCCGCGTGCGCCTCGGCGACTTCGAGCTCGCGGCCGCGCAGGGCGAGACCGACGCGCGCGGCGACGCGAAGGTCGTCATCCGACCCGAGCGCGTCCGCCTCGAGCAGGCGGGGTCGGCCGGCGAGAACCGCATCCCCGGCATGGTCGAGCGCGTCGTCTACGTCGGCTCGATCATCCAGGTCATGGTGCACCTCGCGCCGGGCGAGAACATCCAGGCGTGGGTGCAGAACCAGGGCGGCGAGCTGCCGTACTCGCAAGGCTCCGCCGTGACGGTGCACCTGCCGTCGGACGCCGTCAGGGTGCTCCGCGACACGGCGACGGCGCCGACCGAGGCCGACGCCGTCGCCTGAGACGAGCCGTTCCGAGCCGCTCCGTCGTCAGACCTGGAACCCGACGAACTCCTGGGTGGCGGTCTCCTTGCGCTGTCCGCGCGTGATCGCTCGGAAGACGACGAGGCCGATCACGACCGCCACCAGCGTCGATAGGAGCAGGAACGATGCCGCGGCGTTCACCGCGGGCGTGGGGGACGCCCTCGCGAGGCTGTAGATCTTCACGGACAGCGGCTCGGTCTTCGCGCCGCCCGAGAGGTACCGAACCGTGACGAAGTCGTCGATGGAGTCCGCGAACACCAGCGCGAAGCTCGCGAAGATCGCCGGATAGAGCAGCGGCAGCAGCACGCGGCGGACCGACTGCGTCGGCGACGCGCCGAGGTCCATCGCCGCCTCCTCGTACTCCTTGCCGATCGACAACAACCGCGCCCGTACGACGATCACGGGGTAGGAGATCTGATACGTCACGAGCCCGAGGATCTGCGCGAACGTCCCGAGGCGGATCACGTTCTTGAACGTGAACAGGAACGTCAGGAACAGCGCGACGCCGAGGATGATCTCGGGCATCACGAACGACAGCAGCATCACGAAGTTGGCCCCGGCGGCCGGCCGGCCGCGCCAGCGGTCGAGCCCGATCGCGAACGCCGTGCCGAGCGGCACCGCGATCAACATGGTGGCGGCCGACAACTTGAGGCTCTGGACGATCGCGTCGTGCAGCGCCGGATCGTGGAACAGCGAGTTGAACGGATCGCCGGTCCACCAGCGCATCGAGAAGCCCTGCCACGAGCTGCGCGACCGCCCGTTGTTGAACGAGAAGACCACCGCGATCGCGACCGGGAGGATCGACCAGGCGAGGTACGCCCACGTCACCGTCGCGAGCACGCGCGGCTTGTGCCAGGGGTCGCGCCACCACCCGCCGCGCCGGCGCGGATCGGCCGGCCGGCCCGGCGTTCCGGTCGGTCCCGGGCGCGTGACGGTCTGCAGGTCGACGTCCGTCACGCCTGCACCGCCCGTCGCGTCGTGCGGAGGTAGTACGCCATCGGGATCATCAGCAGCACGATCAGGATGATGACGAGCGAGGCGGCCTGCGGGCCCTGCCCGGGGTTGTTGAC
>JBKPTC010000041.1:0-28640 GCA_046735355.1 bacterium | reverse complement strand
GCGCTCGACCTGCCCGAGCCGCCGGAGACGTCGACGCACGAGGAGCTGGGCTCGCGGATCGCCGACGTGATCCGGCGGTTCGACGAGGAGGTCCGACGCGCCCAGGCCGCCGCCAGCGAGGAGGCCGAGCAGCTGATCGCGGCCGCGCGCGCCGAGGCGGACGAGATCAGCCGCGAGGCGCGCCTGGCGCGCGAGGAGGCGGTCGCCGACGCGGCCTCGATCGTCGCCTCGGCCAAGGCGGACGCCGAGCGGATGCAGCGCGACGCGCAAGGACGCGCCGACGAGCTCGAGGGAACCGCGCAACGAACCGTCCGCGAGGCGCAGACCAGGGCCGAACGTATCCTCGAGGCGGTGACCGCCAGGCGCCACGCGCTCATCGAGGACATCCGGACGATGCGGGCGGCGCTCGCCGAGACGCTCGGCGCGATGGACACGGTCGTCGCCGAGCGGTCCGGGACCGAGCAGCCGCGCGAGCGTCTGATCGTGGTCGACGATCCGGTCGACGACCGAAGCTAGGCGAGCCCGGTAGCACGGCTCGATCGTCGGAGTCCCGGCGTCCCGCGTTCGAAAAGCGGTGGACGCGCTTCCGTCGATGCGTTCTACGTGCACAGATGCGCTCGCACGTCGGGCACCAGTGCTGCACCGACCGCCCGGATCACAGCGCCCTCTCGGCGGCGCCGCGTCGTTTCACGGGGTTTGCTTCACGCGGCAGCCGCGGAGCGTCACGACACCTCGACGCGTGCGGTGAAGACCTCCTCCCACAGGGCGTCCGGAAGGCTCGCCCGGTGGTCCGTCCAGACTGGGTGGGCAACGCCGCCGTAGGCGTCGAGCCCCTCGTAGTCGCCATACTGGTTGCCGAAGTTGATGTTCGTGCCCTCCTCCTCGTTCGAGCGCGCCGTCGTGACGCGGACGTTCGGCGAGAACGTCGCTCCGCCATCGTCCGACGAGGAGAAGAAGACATTGTCGGACTCGCGGGACGGGTCGCCGCGTGTGTCGTACCAGCTCAGGTCGACATCGCCCGTGACGGGGTCGACGGCCAGCCACTGGTAATACTGGTCACCCTGGAGCACGTCGTTGACGACGGTCGGGCGCGACCAGGTCAGCCCGTCGTCCCTGGACCGGCTCACGTAGACCTCCGTGTCCGACGCAATCGTGCCGTCCCACCAGGAGCAGTAGAGCGCGCCGCGGTGCGGACCCGAGCTGATGTCCGTATCGCACGACGGATACATCAGCGCGCCCCGAACGCTGATCGAGGGAAGATCCAGATCGAACGCCGTCCTCGTCTGGGCGATCGTGACGTTCGCCCCCCACGTCCGCCCCGCATCGGCGGACGTACTCGTCACGACCCTGCTGTGGGCCCAATCCTGCCAAGCGACGTGCACGTCGCCGTTGGGTGAGACGAACGGATCCGCCGCTATCTCGCCATTCTTGCCGGTCAGGTACGTGCTGGCTCGTACGGGCGCGGAGAAGGTGCGACCGCGATCGGTCGACCGGGATACGAGCACCGCCGCCTTCTTGTTGCCACCCACGTGGTCGAAGGCCACGTAGACCGTGCCCTCGTGCAAGCTGGTCGGGCTGTCGTCGACGGTGATCATCGGCTTGTCGACGAACGTCCCTTCGTTCGGCTGCATATCGAAGTACGTCGACCTCCAGGTCCGTCCTCCGTCGGAGGATCGAGCGACGGCCATCTCGCTCCCGACGACGCCAAACCCGCCCCCGAAGAACACCACGATGTAGGAGTAGTAGACGTTGCCGTGCAGATCCCACGCGACGCTCGGATCGGAGCCGAAGTCGTAGCCGTTGTGACGGATCGGCGGCGGTAAGGGGAGATCCACCCCGCCCCAGGTCAACCCGCCGTCCGACGAGAAGTATCCGCGCATCGGCAGCCGGAAGATCTCGTTCGAGCCCGCCACGAGACGCGCCGGGTTCGACGGATCGATCGCGATCGACGTCTCGCTCTGCGGACCCGGCTCGTTGCTGACGTCGACGTTGCCACCCACGGAGATCGACGCCGTCGCGGGAGAGGCGGCAACGACCCCATGCTTCCGGAGGTACCGGTACTTCGCCCACCAGCTCGGCTTGCCGTCGATCCGCGCCGCGCCCGCGGGCGACAGCGGCACGAAGGTCACCGTGAGGGCAACAACAAGGGACAGCAGCGTGGTAACGGTGCGCTTCATGAAGCTCTCCTCTTGGATGGGCTTTTCGACTGTACCCCTAGGGTCGGAGATGCCGCCAGGCAACCGGGACGTGGCGACGAAAACACTGCCACTTCCAATAGCCGCCCGCGGGGCCGGACCGCGCCTATGCCGCCTTGGCGGTGGCCGCGGGATTCGAACCCGCGAGGGGTTGCCCCCTACACGCTCTCCAGGCGTGCCCCTTCGTCCGCTCGGGCAGGCCACCGGGCAGAGTCTACGGAACGGTCCGGGCCGCCTATGATGACCGGCTCCGACGAGATCCGGAGGTGACCCGTGGTGGGAGGGTCCGGCACGTCGACGCTCGACCGCGACGAGTTCGAACGACAACTCGAGCAGCAGCGCACGATCCTGACCGGCTACTGCTACCGCATGCTCGGCTCTCCGTACGAGGCTGAGGACGCGGTGCAGGAGACGATGCTGCGCGCGTGGAAGGCGTTCGACCGGTTCGACGGCCGGTCGGCCGTGAGCACATGGCTCTACCGGATCGCCACCAACGTCTGCATCGACGCGCTGCAGGGGCGCAGGCGCCGGGCGATCCCGATGGACCTGTCTCCGTCTTCCTCCGTCGACGCGCCGCTGCCCGCGCCCGTGTCGTGGGACAACTGGCTCCAGCCGATCCCGGATGCGGCCGTCCTTCCCGAGACGAGCGACCCCGCGGACCTCGTCGAGGAGCGCGAGACGATCCGCCTGGCCTTCGTCGCGGCGCTGCAGACGCTTCCGCCGAAGCAGCGAGCCGTGCTGATCCTGCGCGAGGTGCTCCGCTGGCAGGCGACCGAGGTGGCCGAGCTCCTCGACACGACGGTCGCGTCGGTCAACAGCGCGCTCCAGCGGGCGCGCGCGACGCTCGACGGCACGGTCGTGGGCGACGGCCGGACGCTCGATCCGACGGACGACGACGCGCAGAGGGAGCTGCTCGAACGCTACCTCGACGCGTTCGAACGGTACGACATCGACGCGTTCGTCTCGCTGCTGCGCGAGGACGCCACCCACAACATGCCGCCGTACGAGATGTGGCTCCGCGGCCCCGAGCAGATCGCCCGGTGGATGCTGGGACCCGGCATCACGTGCCGCGGCTCGAGGCTGCTGCCGGTCCGCGGGAACGGCGCGCCCGGCTTCGCGATCTACCGGCCGACCGGTCCGAACGGCGAGCACGAGCCCTTCAACGTGCACCTCATCGACGTCGTCGACGGTCGAGTCGCCGGCATCACCTACTTCATCGACACCGAGCTGTTTCCGCTCTTCGGGCTGCCGGCCGAGCTCGACGACTGACCCGATGAGTTCGGCCGCTCCGGCCGGTCGGATAACCGGGCGAGAGGAGGCCGACCGTGCCCGAAGACCCGATCGGCGAGCTTCTCGATCGGCCACTTCCGGACGGCTTCGAGCGGCGGACGATCGTGCTGGCGCCGGGCGAGATCCGGGCGTTCGTCGCAACGGAGTGGCAGGACGCGCTCGTGTTCGTTCGGGTCGGCGAGGTGGAGCTCGAGTCGGCCGGGTGCCGGGTGCGGCTCCTGCGCGGCGACGTGGCGTGTCTGGCGACGCTTCGACTGCGCGCGCTCCGCAACCCCGGCCGCGTGTCCGTTGTGCTCGATACCGTCCGGCGCGTGACCGGCGATGACTTCGGCCGGCGGCGCGGGTCACATCCGGGAACGACACGGGAGGAGCGGACGATGAGCACCCCAATGATCTCGATCGAGCATCTTCGGTCGCGCGTCACTGGGCGCGTGATCGGCCCCGACGACGACGACTACGACGCCGCACGAGCCGTCTTCTACGGCGGGATCGACCGGCGACCCGCCGCCGTCGTGCGCGTCGCCGACGAGCGGGACGTCGCGACCGTTGTCGGGCTGGCGCGCGAGCACGGCCTGGAGGTCGCCGTTCGAAGCGGCGGGCACAGCGCCGCCGGACACGGCACGTCCGACGGCGGCCTCGTGATCGACCTCGCGGACATGCGCGCGATCGAGATCGATCCCGGCGCCCGCATCGCGAGCGCGCAGACCGGCCTGAACGCCGCCGCGTACTCGGTCGCGGCCGGCGAGCAGGGGCTCGCGACCGGGTTCGGCGACACGGGCTCGGTCGGCATCGGAGGGATCACACTCGGCGGCGGGGTCGGCTACCTCGTGCGGAAACACGGACTCACGATCGACGACCTGCTGTCGGCCGACCTCGTGGCGGCCGACGGCGAGCTGATCCACGTCGACGAGGACTCGCATCCCGACCTGTTCTGGGCGATCCGCGGCGGAGGCGGCAACTTCGGGGTGGCCACGCGGTTCACGCTGCGGCTGCACGACCTGCCGCAGATCGTCGGGGGCATGTTGCTGCTGCCGGCGACCGTCGAGACGGTGGCGGCGTTCGTCGAGGCGACCACGGACGCGCCCGAGGAGCTGTCGGCGATCGTCAACGTGATGCCGGCGCCGCCGATGCCGTTCCTGGACGAGGAGCATCACGGCAGGATGGTGATCTTCGCGCTGCTGTGCTTCGCCGGAGATCCCGCGGACGGCGAGCGCGCGATCGCGCCGCTGCGTTCGATCGCACCGCCGCTGGCGGACATGGTTCGCCCGATGGCGTACGCGGAGATCTATCCGCCGGAGGACGCGGCCTACCACCCGATCGCCTCGTCGACGACGATGTTCGTCGACGAGATCGACGCCGACGCCGTCGGCTCGATGCTGGAGGCGCTCGATCGCTCGAGCGCGATGCTGCGCGCCGTGCAGATCCGGCCGCTCGGCGGCGCGATGGTACGGGTGCCGAACGAGGCGACGGCGTTCGCGCACCGCGACCGTCGCTACATGATCAACGTCGCGGCGCTGTACGCGGAGCCGAACGAGCGCGACACGCACGAGCGGTGGGTCGGCGCGCTCTCGACCGACCTCCAGCGCGGACGCGCGGCCGCGTACGTCAACTTCCTGGTCGACGAGCGCGCCGACGCCGTGCGAACGGCGTATCCGGGACCGACGTGGGATCGCCTCCGACGGGTCAAGGCGACGTACGACCCGGAGAACGTCTTCCGCGTGAACCACAACATCCCGCCCGCCGGCGACGACTGAGCCGCGCCGGCGCGGCCGGCCCACGCCGCCGCCGATGGACACGCGAGCCGACGTCCTTTATACACATCGCCGGGGGACCGATGAAGCACACGCTCGTCATCTCGTGTTTCGTCGCCGCCGCCTTGCTCCCGGGCTGCGCCGCGGCCGCGTCCGGGACGAACACGACGCCCACGGTCGACGCCGAAGCGCAGGTCGACGACGTCTCGATCGAGAACTGCCGCGCGTCGGAAGGAACGGTCACGTGTGATGTCACGATCATCAACGCCGGTGACCAGACGCTGACGTACTTCCTCGAGGCGGCCGTCGAGACCGACGGCGGCGACACGATCGGCCACGCCACCACCGTCGTGCCGGACATCGGGCCCGGAGAGATCGCGCACGACGGCATGATCGGAACGTTCGACGGCGTGCACGATCATCTGCGGATCCGACTGGTGACGGTCGAACGCACGCCATCCTGATCAAGCGGCGAGCGCCCGGTCAGCCATCCCGTCGCGTCGGGACGGTGGAAGCGTCGTCCGAAACGCTCGGCCGCTCGCGTGCGGCGCACGCGTGGCGACATGGTTGCGCAGCACGCTCGAAAGGGCGGAGGCGGCGTGATTCGAACACGCGAGAGCCGGTCAAGGCCCTAACCGCTTTCGAGGCGGTCCCGTTCGTCCACTCCGGCACGCCTCCGGGGCGGAGTCTAGCAAGGTGCCGGGACGGACCCGACCAACCGCGTCCGCGCGATCGTCATGGACGCGCGCGGCCTCGACGCGATGATGGACGCCGTTCCGGCCGTCGCTCATGCATCCGCGACGCCGAGCAACGCCGCCTCGTCAACGGCTGAGCTCCGCGTCAGCGGCGGTCGCGGAAGAACGCCCTGAGGACCTCGCCCGACTCGTCCTCGAGGACGCCCGTCGAGACCTCGACCCGGTGGTTCAGCCTCGGATCGCGAACGAGGTCGCCGAGCGAGCCTGCGAACCCCGCCTTCGGATCCGCCGCGCCGTACACGAGCCGGTCCAGCCGTGCCAGCACGATCGCGCCCGCGCACATGGCGCACGGTTCGAGGGTCACGTAGATCGAGCAGCCCTCGAGCCGCCACGAGCCGAGGACCTCGCTGGCCTGCCGGAGGGCCAGGATCTCAGCGTGTGCCGTCGGATCGCTCCGGTGCTCGCGCTGGTTGCCCGCGCGCCCGAGGATCTCCTCGCCTCGCGCGACGACGGCGCCGACCGGCACGTCGCCCCACGACGCCGCGCGCCGCGCTTCCTCGAGCGCGACGGTCATCAGCGCCGCTTCCGTCGACACGGTCAGTACGCGTCGAGCTCGCGGAGACGGTCGTCGCCGATGCCGAAGAAGTGCGCCACTTCGTGCTCGACGGTGTGCGCGACCAGCGCACGAAGCCCGTCCTCGTCGGGGGCGGCCCGCTCGATGGTCGATCGGTAGAGCGTGATCGTGTCCGGCAGGGCGCCCGCGTAGTACGACCGTTGCGTCAGGGGGATGCCGTGGTAGCGGCCGAGCAGATGCGGTTCGCGGGGCGGCGGCCGATCCTCCACGATGACCTCGACGTTCTCCATCCGTTCGAGGACCCAGTCGGGCAGCGCGTCGAGCGCCTCGGCCACGAGCTCCTCGAACCGATCGGTCACGGAACGAGGTTACGACGCTCGCTTCTTCGCGAGCGCGGACACCGCCTCGAGCACGATGCGGTGCGCGAGCATCGCCGTTACCTCGGCGTTGTCGTACGGGGGCGAGACCTCGACGATGTCCATCCCGACGAGGTCGACCGCTCCGACGATCTGCCGAACGGCGCGGAGCATCTCGCGCGGCAGGATCCCTCCGGGCTCGGGCGTCCCCGTTCCGGGCGCGGTCCCCGGATCGACGACGTCGATGTCGACCGACAGGTAGATCGCATCCGGACCGTCGAGCGCCTCGGCGATCGAATCGGCGATGACGGCCTCCGAGCCACGGTCCTCGATCTCGACCATCGTGTGCCATCGAAGTCCGCGCTCGCGCATCCAGTCGAACGTCGCCTTCTCGGGCCAGTAGCCGCGCAGTCCGATCTGCACGAAGTTCTTGCCGTCGACCCAGCCCTCCTCGATCAGTCGCCGCATCGGCGTGCCGTGCGAGAGCAGCGACCCCCACACGTCGTTGCCGGTGTCGGCGTGCGCGTCGAAGTGGACGATCCCGACCGAGCGAGGATGCGCATGTCGGGCAACCGCCGCCGCCGACGGATACGTGATCGAGTGGTCGCCGCCGAGCACGAACGGGATCGCGCCTGCGCGCGCGACCCGGAAGACCTTCTCGTGGATCACGCGGTGCGCGCGCTCCATGCGCGTCGGGACGACCGGCGCGTCGCCCGCGTCGACGACCGACACGTGCGTGAACGGCTCGACGTCGAGCTGGATCGACCACGCGTCGTCGTTGCCCCAGTGGTACGGCGCCATCCGGATCGCACGCGGCCCGAACCGCGCGCCGGCGCGGGCGCTCGTTCCGTCGTCGAGCGGCGCGCCGACGATCGCGACGTCCGCTCCCGCCGTCTGGATCGAGTCCTCGTCGATCGCCCACGGCAGCTTGTGGAACGAGCCCTGCCACCCCGTGTGATACGGCAGCTCGTCGGGTGCGAACTCGTCGAACTCGTTCTCGCCCCGAAGCTCGCTCCGCTCGATGCGGAAGTCTCGATCCCCCATCGCCCCTCCCGGCCTGCCGCGTGCGCGAACGGTACACGCCGGCCGACGAGTCACTCAACCGGCGGGAATGGCGTGATGTTGTTCGAGAGGAGAGGATCGATCCGAGGAGTCACTGCCATGGACCACACGGGATACGACGGCCAGGGCGCGAGGGCCGGCCTCGAGCGCGTCGAGGAGCTCGAGCACGCCTCAAACGAGCGGGTGGGACACGATCGCCACGCCGGATACGGCGAGCCTCCCGCTGACGAGGGACACGCCGGCCACGACAAGCACGCGGGGCACAGCGTCGCGATGTTCCGCGACCGGTTCTGGCTGTGCGCGCTGCTGACGCTTCCGATCCTCTTCTGGTCGGACATGATCGAGGACTGGCTCGGCTACTCGGCGCCCGCGTTCCCGCTCTCGGATCGGGTCCCGGCGATCCTCGGCACGATCCTGTTCGTCTACGGCGCGCGGCCGTTCCTAGCCGGCGCGGTCCGCGAGATCCGCGACCGGCTCCCCGGGATGATGCTCCTGATCTCGCTCGCGATCGTGGTGGCGTTCCTCGCGAGCTTCGCGTCGGAGCTCGGCCTACTGAACCTCGAGTTCTGGTGGGAGCTGGCGTTGCTCATCGACGTGATGCTGCTCGGGCACTGGCAGGAGATGCGCGCCATCGGGCAGGCGTCGAGCGCGTTGGACGCCCTCGCCGAACTTCTCCCGGACGATGCCGAGATCGTTCACGGCGACCACATCCAAACGGTGCCCGTCAGCCGGCTCCGGCCGGACGACACGGTCCTCGTGCGCCCCGGCGCCCGTGTCCCCGCGGACGGAACGATCTCTGACGGACGAGCGCACTTCGACGAGTCGACGATCACCGGCGAGTCCCGGCCGGTGTGGCGCGACGTGGGGGATCGCGTGGTCGCCGGAACGGTCTCGATCGACGACGCCGTCCGCGTCCACGTCGATGCCGTCGGCGAGGACACGGCGCTCGCCGGCATCCGCCGGCTCGTCGCGACGGCGCAGGCGTCGAGGTCGCGCGCGCAGACGCTCGCCGACCGCGCCGCCGCCGTCCTCTTCTACATCGCGGTGGCCGTCGGGATGTTGACGTTCGTCATCTGGACCATCGTCGGCACGACGGCCGAGGCCGTCGAACGCACCGTGACGGTGCTCGTCATCTCGTGCCCCCACGCGCTCGGGCTCGCGGTTCCGCTCGTCGTCTCGATCTCGACGAGCGTCGCCGCGCGTCACGGCATCCTCGTCAAGGACCGGCTCGCGCTCGAGGAGATGCGAACGGTCGACACGGTTCTCTTCGACAAGACCGGGACGCTGACGAGGGGAGCGCCCGCAGTCCGCGAAGTCGCCGGCGCGCTCCGCGACGACGACGTGCTGATGTTGGCGGCCGCCGTCGAGGCGAGCAGCGAGCACCCGCTCGGCCGGGCGATCGTCGCCGCCGCCCAACGCGTGGGTCGGATCCCGGCGGCGTCGAACTTCCGGTCGACGACCGGGCGCGGCGTCGCCGCACTCGTCGACGGCTCCCGCGTCGACATCGGCGGCCCGGCGCTGCTCCGAGCGCTCGACCTCGACGAGCCCGAGGAGCTCGGCACCCGAACCCGGGCGTGGCGCGATCGAGGCGCGACGGTCCTGTACGTCGTCCGCGGCCGGACCGTCATCGGCGCGATCGAGGTCGAGGACGAGCTTCGTCCCGAGTCGGTCGAGGCCGTCCGTGAGCTCCACCACGAGGGCGTGCGGTCCGTCATGATCACGGGCGACGCGCGCGAGGTCGCGACGGCGGTTGCGCACGACGCCGGCGTCGACGACGTCATGGCGGAGGTCCTGCCGCAGGACAAGGCCGGCAAGGTCGCGGAGCTCGAAGGCGAAGGCCACAGCGTCGCGATGGTCGGCGACGGCGTGAACGACGCCCCGGCGCTCGCGCGTGCCGACGTCGGGATCGCGATCGGCGCCGGCACCGACGTCGCGATCGAGTCCGCCGGCGTCATCCTGGCCAGCGACGACCCGCGCGGCGTCGTGGCGGTACGGCGGCTCTCGATCGCCAGCTACAAGAAGATGGTCCAGAACCTGGGCTGGGCCGTCGGCTACAACGCCGTCGCGATCCCCCTAGCGGCCGGCATCCTGGCCCCGATCGGGTTCGTGCTTCCGCCGGCCGTCGGCGCTCTCGCGATGAGCGCCTCCACGATCATCGTCGCACTGAACGCGCTCACCCTCCGGCGCCTGGATCTCGACCCGGAGTCGCACGTCAACGGGTAAACGCCGACGGACGGCCCGAAGTGGCCGGGTCCATCGGACCGGGTGCGAGCGCCGGGGACGAGGCAGCATCGCAGTGTCGGTTCGACGACGGGAGAGACCGTGGCGACGACCCGCCGGATACGCACGAGCTCAGCCGGTCTGATCGCGTTCTTCGTGCTCGCGCTCGCCGGCGTCGCCGGCGTGATCGTCGTCGCGACGGCGTCACCCGACACCACGCGGTCGACCGCGGTGCGTCACGATCCCGTCGTCTCGACGGACGTGCGAACGCTCGTCGTGGAGCCGGAGGGAACCGACGCGATCTCCGCGCCCGGGTCGGCACTGGTCGCGTCGCTGCTCGTGGGATCGATGCCGGGCCACCCGATGAGCGCCCGGGTGCTGTCCGACTCGAACTGCGCGCCGGACGCAGCCGGTGTCTCACACTGCGAGAACGTGCTCATGCTGGCGAACGGCGACACGCTCACGGTACGGCACAACCATCGCATGATGGACGTTCCGTGCATGTCGCCGGGCGAGCGCATGATGGTTACTCCCGCATCGAGCTGACCGTCGGCGCGCTGACGAGAGCGGTCCACCGCTAGGCTCTGCCCCGATGGGACTGGCCCTGCACACCGACCTGTACGAGCTCAACATGGCGGCGAGCTATCTGCGCCGCGACATGCGACAGGAGGCGACGTTCAGCCTCTTCGTTCGCAACCTTCCGGCGAACCGCGGCTTCCTCGTCGCCGCCGGGCTCGAGCCGTGCCTCGACTTCCTCGAGGGGTTCGCGTTCGACGAGGACGACCTCGCGTACCTGCGCGACGGACTCAACTTCTCCGCCGACGCGATCGAGCGGTTCCGCGACCTCCGGTTCGGGGGCGAGGTCTGGGCGATCCCGGAGGGACGCATCGTGTTCGCCGACGAGCCGCTCATCGAGATTACGGCGCCGATCCCGATCGCGCAGGTCGTCGAGACGTACCTGTTGAACATCGTGACGTTCCAGACGACGATCGCCTCGAAGGCCGCGCGATGCCGGATCGCCGCTCGCGACCGGCAGATCGTGGACTTCGCTTTCCGACGCACGCAGGGCGCCGACGCAGCCATGGCGGTCGCGCGGACGACCGCGATGGTGGGCTTCTCGGCGACGAGCAACGTCGAGGCCGCCCGTCGATACGGTCTTCGCGCGGCCGGAACGATGGCGCACTCGTACATCGAGTCGTTCGCGTCCGAGGCCGACGCCTTCCGAGCGTTCGCGAAGGACTTCCCGGACCAGACGACGTTCCTCGTCGACACGTACGACACGCTCAACGGCGTTCGAACCGCGATCGAGGTGATCCGCGAGCTGGGGCTCGTGCGCAACCTCGGCGTGCGGCTGGACAGCGGCGACCTCGATTCGCTGTCGCGTCAGGCGCGCGCGATCCTCGACCGCGCCGGCCTGCCCGACGTCCGGATCTTCGCGAGCGGCGGACTCGACGAGATCGAGGTCGACCGCCTGGTCCGCGCCGGCGCGCCGATCGACGCGTTCGGCGTCGGCACGCGTGTCGGCGTCTCGGCCGACGCGCCCTACCTCGACTCGGTGTACAAGCTCGTCGAGTTCGACGGGCGGCCCGTCCTCAAGCTCTCCGCCTCGAAGGCGACCGAGCCCGGTCGCAAGCAAGTGTTCCGCGGTCCGGCGGGCGACGTCATCGGCCTGCGGACGGAGCCGCCGCCCGGCCGCTCCGAGCCGATGCTGGTGCCCGTGATGCGGGAAGGCCGCCGAACCGGGCCTCGACGAGATCTCGCCGCGGCGCGCCGGCTGTTCGAGGCGGACCTCGTCCGCGTGCCCGAGCGGGCGAAGCGCCTGGAGAACCCCGAGGGCCCGCAGCCGGCGCTGTCGGACGCACTCCGTCGGCTGACCGACGAGACCCGGTCCGACGTGCTCCGTCGCGCCGGCATGCCGAACTAGTCCAGCATGGGCTAGTTGGCGCTAGGCGACGACGAGCCCCCAGCGGGCGCGCACGCGACGATCGACCGCCGAGAACAACAGATCGATGCCGACGCCGACCGTCATGATGACGATCATCGTCGCGAGCACCAGCGGCGTGTCGAGCTGGCTCCCCGCCCTGAAGATGAGATGTCCGAGCCCGCGGGCGCCGGTCTGAAGGACCTCGGCCGCGAGGAGCGCGCGCCACGCGATCGCCCACGCCTGCTGCAGCCCGGCTAGGTAGCCGGGGACCGCGGCCGGCAGCACCACGCGCGAGTACAGCCCCCACCCGCTCGCGCCGAGCGTTCGTCCCGTCCTGATGTACGAGGGCGCGACCAGCCGGAGCGCCGCGGCGGTGGCGATCGCCACCGCCGGAAGCGCGCCGACGATCACGACGAACACGACCGCGCGCTCGGTGAACCCGAACCACACGATCGCGATCGGCAGCCACGAGATCGGCGGCAGCGCCTGCAGACCGACCATCACGCTGCCGACGCTCCGCTGCACGATCCTCGACGCCGCCATCGCGATCCCGATCGGCGTCCCGACCGCGATCGCGACGACGAGGCCGATGAACAGACGGAAGATGCTCCGCTCCGCCGCGATCAGGAGGCCCTGCGGCCCCGTCAGATGCGAGGTGAGCGATGTCCAGACCTCGTCGGGCGAGGGCAGGATGACGCGGTTCCAGTACCCGGTCGCGACGATGGCGCCCCAGACGGCGACGATCACGGCGACGATCGCGACCCTAGGCCAGATCTGGGCGAAGATCGCCCTCAGCCTCGACAGCGTCGTCCACCTCCCTCAGCAGCTGGTCGTGCACGTCGGCGACGACCTTCGACAGAAGCACGTCCTCGAAGTCGCGCGGGCGCGGCGAGGAGATCCGGTGCTCGGCGAGCAGCCGACCCGGCCGAGCCGACATCAACAACACGCGATCGGCCAGGAACACGGCCTCGCGGACGTTGTGCGTCACGAACACGAGCGTGTTCCGCGTCTCGAGCCACACCGACTGGAGCTCCCGCTGCAGCATCTCGCGCGCCTGCGCATCGAGCGCGCCGAACGGCTCGTCGGCCAAGAGCACGCTCGGCTGACACGCGAGCGCGCGAGCGAGCGCCGCACGCTGCCGCATGCCTGGCGAGAGCTCGTGCGGCCGCGCGTTCACGAAACGCGACAGATGCACTTTCTCGAGCCACGCCAGCGCGATGTCGCGCCGATCGGCGCGCGGCTGTCCGGCGAGCTCGAGCGCGAACTCGACGTTGCGCACGACGCTCATCCACGGGAACAGCGACGGCTCCTGGAACAACAGGGCGCGATCCGGCCCCGGAGCGCCGACCGGACGGCCGTCGACGAGGACGTCGCCTCGATCGGGCCGGTCCAGGCCCGCGATCAGGTTCAACACGGTCGACTTCCCCGATCCCGACGGGCCCACCAGACAGACGAACTCGCCCTCGGCGACGTCGAACGACACGTCCTCGATCGCCGGCACGAGCTCGCCGGTCCCCTGCACGTACGTCTTCGAGACGCCGCGGAGCGACACCTTGGTCGGAGCCGGCGCGCCCGATGGGTCCGGCACGAGGCGAAGCTGGGGCATCCTCATGAGAGCGCCTGCGAGGGTTCGGAAACGGGCGGCAGGCCGTCATCGTTGAGGACGGCGTTCAGCACGTCAAGGCGATAGATGCCGAGCAGCCCGCTCGGCGGATCCGACAGGAGCCCGAGCGCGTACGCCTCGCGGCCCGTCCGGACCATCGCGTCGGGATCGACGTCCCAGGTGAACGAGACGCGCTCCCAGGCGGAGGCGATCACATCGGCGGGCATCGCAGGCGCGCCGTCCGCCACGAGCCGGTGGGACGCGATCGACATCGCGGCCTCCGGCTCGCTCCGCATGAACTCGATCGTCTGCACCTCGGCCTCGACGAGGCGGCGCACGACCTCCGGGTGCGCCGCCAGGTACGCCGAGGAGACGAGCAGGGCGGCGCTGGGATCGGAGCCGCCGGCCAGCCGGCGTGCGAGCCCGGACGACACGAGCGCCGTGGGATACGGCTCGGGCGCCCACGCCGCGTCGACGCGGCCCAACCGGAACAGCTGCGGTAGCTCCGCGGGATCGACCGGGACGATCGAAACGGTTCCACCCTCGTCGGCAGCCGCGAGC
This sequence comes from bacterium, assembly GCA_046735355.1. Lineage (GTDB taxonomy): Bacteria > Actinomycetota > UBA4738 > UBA4738 > HRBIN12 > DATAEU01. The sequence continues at coordinate 14,409 of JBKPTC010000041.1, read as the reverse complement.
CCGTGCCGGTGCAGCCACGTGCGGAGCGTGAGGTCCTGTGAGTTGCCGAGCCCCGGGATCGCGATGCGCGTTCCGGCGAGGTCGGCCGGCCGCTCGATGCCGGCGGCGCTCCGAGCGACGAGCGACGCGCCGCCGTCGGCCGCACCCGACACGATCGCGACGTCACCGGACCGCAGATACAGCGACGCCGCCGGCCACGGCCCGATGAACGTCGCGTCGAGGCCGCCGGAGAGCAGGGCAATGCTTGCCTCGGCGCCCGAGTGGAACACCGTCGGACGGATCTGCGTGTCTCCGAGCGTCCGCTGGAAGATGCCCGAGCCGAGACCGACCTGCGCGACGCCGTGCGTCAGCGTCGCGAACACGCCCAGCCGAAGCACGTCCGCGCTTCCCCGCGCACGCTGCGTCGACCCGGCGCAGCCGACGGCGACGAGCGCGACCACCGCCGTCGAGACGAGGGTTCGACGAAGCATCGCGGCACGCATCATCGCAGCCGGAACTTCTCCGACGCCTCGATCTGCACGATCCGGCCGTCCTGCACGACGATCACGACGTTGCCGTCCGAGATCGACCGCAGCGAGTACGGCACATCAGGCGGCGGGCGAGCCCACCGGCGCGTCGGTCTCGTCGGCGATCGTGACGAGGTCCGGGCCGTCATTCGGCGCGTCGAACGCCTTGGCGCGACGGAGGTCGACCCAGACGGTCGATCCCTCGACCACGCCGTCGAGCTCGTCGCGCGGAAGCTCGGCGACGAGCACCTGCCCGTCGGGAAGCCGAAGGCTGACGCGAGACAGCCATCCGAGCGTCACGAGCCGCTCGACGGTCGCGCGCACCGACCCGCCGTTGCGCTCGGCAGTCGAGACGCGGACGTCGTGCGGACGGACGAACGCCCGCGCGGCGGCGCCCTCGTCGAGGTGGTCGGCGCCCGAGACGCGGTGGTCGCCGAACTGGACGTGGCCGTCGACGACGTGGCCGTGAAGGACGTTGGACGAGCCGACGAACCCGGCCACGAACGCGGTCGCCGGATCGTTGTAGACCTCGTCGGGCGAGCCGATCTGCTCGACCTTGCCCTCGTGCATCACGACGATGCGGTTGGCGAGCTCGAGCGCCTCGTCCTGATCGTGCGTCACGAGCAGGCTGGTGACCCCGATCTCGCGGTGCAGCTCGTCCAGCCAGCGACGAAGGTCCTGCCGGACCTTCGCGTCGAGCGCGCCGAACGGCTCGTCGAGCAGCAGGACCTTGGGGCGCGGCGCGAGCGCTCGGGCGAGCGCCACCCGCTGCCGCTGGCCGCCGGAGAGCTGGTCGGGATAGCGGTCGCGGAAACCGGACAGGTGGACGAGGTCGAGCAGCTCGTCCACGCGGGACGACTGGTCGGCCCTCGAGACCTTGCGAACCGCCAGGCCGAACGCGACGTTCTGCGCGACGGTCATGTGACGGAACAGCGCGTAGTGCTGGAACACGAACCCGACGCGACGCTCCTGCACCGCTTTGAACGTGTGCTCCTCGCCCTCCATCCAGATCCGTCCCGCGGTCGGCTCCTCGAGCCCGGCGATCATGCGAAGGACGGTGCTCTTGCCGGACCCGCTCGGCCCGAGCAGCGCGGTGATGCTGCCACCCTCGGCGGTGAAGGAGACGTCCTTGACCGCCTCGAACGGCCCGAAACTCTTGCACAGACCCTCGACCCGGATCTGCGTGCCGGTGTCGGTCGTGGCGTTCGTCATCCTCGAAGCTCCTTCTCCTCACGCAACTTGAAGAACTCGATGCCGGCGAGCAGGACTACCGACACGGCGGCCAGGCTGAGCGCGACGACGTATCCGCTCGCGTCGTGGTACTGATCGAAGAACCGCAGCACGACGAGCGTCGCCGTCTCCGTTTGGCCGGTGATCGAGCCGCTGACGACGAGCACGGCCCCGATCTCGCCGAGCGCCCGCGCGGTCGACAGCGCGATCCCGTACAAGAGGCCCCACCGGATGTTCCGAAGCGTCACGCGGAAGAACGTCTGCAGCGATGACGCGCCGAGCGTGCGCGCGGCCTCCTCCTCCGAGGTCCCGAGCTCCTGCAGCACCGGCGCGACCTCCCGGACGACGAACGGGATGCAGATGAAGATGGTCACCAGCATCATCGACGGCAGCGCGAACAGGATCCGGATCCCCCGAGCGGCGAACCACGCCTCGAACCACCCCTCGCGGCCGAACAGCACCACGCACATCAGCCCGACGATGACCGGCGAGACGGCGAGCGGAAGGTCGACGAACGCGCTCAGGATCCGCTTGCCCGGGAACCGGTCGCGCGTCAGCACGAGCGCGACGATCACGCCGAACACCGCCGTCACGACGATCGTGACGAGCGTGATCAGGCCCGTCAGCAGGAACGCGTGCTGGACGTCCGCCGCGGCGAACGTCTCGCGGACCGTCGGCCACCCGGCCTTGAGGCCCGCCCACGCGATCCCCGCGAGCGGCGCGAGCACCAGCGCGGCGACGTACGCGATCGCGATCAGCGTGAACGCCCCGTGCACCAGCCGCCGGCGCGTCGGCGCCGTCACGCGGGCCCGCGCCTCGGGCATCTGCTGCACGCTCACGGCTGCTCCCATCCGTGCCGGCTTCCGACCAGCTTCTCGGTGATCAGCACGAGGCCGAACGACAGCGCGAACAGCACGGTCGACAGCGCGGCCGCCTGCCCCGGGTTCACCTGCGTCAGCTGCGAGATCAGGACCGGCGCCGTCAGCGTCTTGTTCGGCAGGTTGCCCGAGACGATCACGACGGCGCCGAACTCGCCGAGCGCCCGCGCGAACGCCAGCAGGCCGCCGGCCATGATCCCCGGACGGATCGCCGGAAGCACGACGGAGCGGAACGTCGCCCAGCGCGACGCGCCGAGGACGCGCGCCGCCTCCTCCTCGGCCTCGTCGAGCTCGAGCAGCACGGGCTGGACGGTGCGCACGACCAAGGGGAGCGTGACGAACAACAGCGCGAGCAGGATGCCGAGCTGCGCGAACACGACGTGCACGCCGTGCCGCAGCAGGAACGAGCCGATCGGGGCGTTCGGCCCGTAGAGCGCCACGAGCATCACGCCCGTTACGAGGGTCGGGATCGCGAACGGGAGATCCACGACCGTCGACAGCGCCCGCCGCCCCGCGAACCGGTAGCGAACGATGACGTAGGCGATCAGCGTTCCGAAGACGACGTTCACGATGGCGGTCGCGAACGCCATCACGATCGTGAGCAGCATCGCCTGCTGGGCGCCGAACGCGCGCCAGGCGTCCGTGAGGTCGGTGAGCCCGTCGGAGAAACCGCGCTGGATGACCGCGACGACGGGGATCGCGACCATGAGCCCGAGGTACAGGATCGCCGTGGCGCGCAGGCCCCAACGCGCGCCCTCGCGGCGGAGGACGACCCCGGCCCGAGGTCCGGAACCGCTGCCGGCGGTTCGGACCTCGGGCGTGTCGAGGGTCGCGGCGCTCATGCTCAGCCCTGGGTCGCCTGCTGCGCCTTCGTGAAGGCGCCGTCCGGGCCGAACACCGTGTCGTTCAGGAGCTTGTCCCAGCCACCGATCTCGTCGGTCGTGAACAGGTCCTTGATCGCCGGGAACGTGTCGCCGTCACCCTTGCGCGCCGCGGCCTGGTCGACCGGACGCTCGTATCCGACGCTCGTGAAGATGTCCTTCGCCTCCTTGGTGTGAAGGAAGTCCACGAACGCGTTGGCGATGTCCTCGACGCAGTGCTCCTCGGCGTTCTTGTCCACCACCGCGACCGGCGTCTGGATGTCGACGGTCGACGGCGGGATCACCATCTCGTCCTCGAGCCCGGCGTTCTGCGCGGCGAGGACCGCGTACTCGTAACTGATCGCGACGTCGCCGTTGCCCGCCTGGAAGTTCTTGAGTGAGTCGTTCGCCGACTTGTCCATGACCGTCACGTTGCCGAAGATGCCTTCGAGCAGCTTCTGCGCGCCGGCCGTGTCACCCTTGTCGTAGCCCGGCACCTGACCGCGCATCGCCGCGCCGTACGCCGCCACGATGTTCCACTTGGCGCCGCCGCTCTCGGCCGGATCCGGCGTCAGGATCTCGAGACCGGGCTGCGCGAGGTCGTCCCAGTTCTCGATGTGCTTGGGGTTGCCGGGACGCACGTCGAACACGACCGCCGAGGACGCCACGATGCCGGCCTCGTCGTCGCTCTTCCAGTCGTGCGTGATGAGACCGGCGTCCTGGACCATCTGCACGTCCGGGTCGAGCGAGAACGCAACGATGTCGGCGGGGAATCCGGCGACGACGTTCTGCGCCTGCGTGGTGCTGCCGCCGAACGAGGTCGAGAAGATGACCTGCTGCCCGTCGTGCGCGTCCTTCCAGTCCGACTGGAAGGTCGAGATGAGCTTGCCGTAGACGTCGTAGACGTTGCTGTAGGCGGCGAGGGTCACGACGGGGCTCTCGCCCTGTGTCGAGCAATCGGGTGACGCGCCACCGCTCGCCTGTCCGCCGGCGGCGCTGTTGCCGTCGTTGCCCGACGAGCACGCCGCGGCGAGCATCGCGAACACGGCCACGACGCCGAACGCGCGAGCGCCGAGACGCCGAGAACGTGTGCCGAGAGGCCACAAGGCCATGGGAGGAACTCCTTTCGGAACGATCGGACGGGGAAACCGTGCGAGCTCGGTCTCCGGTGGTCCGGTCAACCGAAAGGGTCGAGGGATGGTACCCACGCGCCGCCGCGGGATGCGTGCGGGGCGGGTCGAGCGCGATCTCCGGTGGTCCGGTCGATGCGCGGCTCTAGACGTACCAAAGGCGGTCCGGGCTCGTCAAGGAACCTTCGGTCCCAATGTGTGCGACGGACCGGGTTTGCGACGAACCCGTGCGTCCGGGTGCGGCGGTGGGCTTGACGACGTCCGGAACGTCAGCGGAGCCGGATCTTCTCGGCCATCTCGATCTGCACGACGCGTCCGTCCTGAACGACCAACAGGACGGTTCCGAACCTCACCTTGCGAAGGAGGCGCACCACCTGGAGGATCACCTCCTGCTCCTCCTGCGTGAGCGGCGGAAACTCCTCGTCGGAGGGGGTGTCGTCGGCCATCCGCGGCGACGATACCGCACGAGGCCCGGGCGTCCGTCGACGCGGGCCGCGCGGCGCCGGCCCGGCCGGCGCGTCCCGGCTACAGGCACATCGCAGCGGGGCCGATGCCTCCGTAGCGCCGACGGGCGTGCTCTGGAGGCGGGGCGATGAAGTGGATCGAGGGTCACCGCCGCTCGGCGACGCCGGCCGAAACGGTGGAGGCCAGCGTGCATCTGCACCGCTTCCTCGCGTGGCTGGCGGTCGCGGCCGGGACGTTCGGCGTGTTCGAGCTGTGCGCCTCCGCCGTCTTCGGTTCGTGGCAGCTGACGACGATCGGCGTGGTCGTCCTCGGCCTGGTTCCGGTCGCCGTCCTCGGCCGCCGGGCGCTCGAGCGCGAGCGGCCGGAGATCGCCGTCGGCGTCACGATCGCGGGCCTGCTGTTCACCGCGTCGATCGTGACGATCCTGCTGCCGCAGCTCGACGTCGTCGACGTCGTCGCCGTCCTGGCGGTGCTGGTCGCCGTTCCGCTCGTCCGTCAGGAGCTGCTCCGCGTCGTCTTCGGAACGATCCTCGTGTGGGCGATCGGGATGGCGACCGCACGGGTGTTCCTGCACGAGCCCGCGTCGGTGCCCGGATGGTTCGCCGACGCGCTCAACGTGTCGGTGCTCGCGGTCGCGACACCGCTGGCCCTGTTCCTGCTCAGGAACTTCCACCGGCGGCTGAGCGAGCTCCTGGCGGCGGCGCGCGCCGCCGAGACGCAGTATCGAACGCTCGTCGAGCAGCTGCCGGCCGTGACGTTCGTCGACATCGTCTCGCCGGGTGAGCCGTTCAGCATCGATCCGCTCTACGTCTCACCGCAGGTGGAGACGATCCTCGGATATCCGGCGGAGCGCTGGATCTCCGACGCGCAGCTGTGGCGATCGATCCTGCATCCCGAGGACCGCGCGCGCGCCATCGAGCTGTCCGAGCGCGTCTACGAGGCGCGCGAGCCCTACACGATCGAGTACCGCCTCGTCGCGGCCGACGGCCGCATCGTCTGGATCGAGGAGGCCTCCGTCATCATCCCCGGCGTGGACGGCGCGCCGACCGTCTGGCAGGGCGTGCTGTTCGACGTGACCGCTCGCCGCGAGGCCGAGGAGGAGCGCGCCACGAGCACCGAGCTGCTGCGCCGCGCCGACGCGCAACGGCGGGAGCTCCTGGCCGATCTCGTCGCCGCGCAGGAGGCGGAGCGCAAGCGCCTCGCGACCGAGATCCACGACGATCCGGTGCAGAAGATGACCGCCGTCGGCCTCCGCCTCGGGTTCCTGTTGCGGACGCTCACGGATCCCGAGCAGGTCCGCATCGTCGAACAGCTCCAGTCGACGGTCGAGGTGACGATCACGCGGCTCCGGGGGCTGATGTTCGAGTTGCGGCCGCCCGCGCTCGACCGCGGAGGGCTGGTGGCCGCCGTGCGCGACCTCATCTCCGAGATGTCGGACACCTTCCCGCGCGCGCGCATCGACGATCGGCTCTCGAGCGAACCCGGCGAGGAGGTCCGAACGGTGGCCTACCGGATCGTCGCCGAGGCGCTCGCCAACGTGCAGCGGCACGCGCACGCCAGCGACGTGCAGATCGGGTTCGCGGAACGCGACGGCGGTCTGCTGATCGGCATCCACGACGACGGCGTCGGCATCTCGGCGGAGACGATCGCGCAGGGACGACCGGGGCACCTCGGCCTCACGTCGATGCGCGAGCGCGCCGAGGCGGCCGGCGGCTGGACGCGCATCGAGGCCAACGCGAAGGGTGGAACGCTCGTCGAGGCGTGGCTGCCGCTCGACGGCGGCGACGCCGCGCCCGCCGAGGTCGGCGCCGACGCGCGGTCCTTTCGCTCCGCGTAACCCATCCGCGTCGGTACGCTGCTCCGATGGAGCTCGGGCTGTACACGTTCGCCGAGGTCGACCCGACGGGCGCCGTCCCGCCGATGACGCGCCTGCACGACCTCCTCGAGGAGATCGAGCTCGCGGATCAGGTCGGCCTCGACGTGTTCGGCGTCGGCGAGCACCACCGCCCCGACTTCGCCGTGTCCGAGCCGGCCGTCGTGCTCGGCGCGGCCGCGGCTCGCACGTCGAGGATCCGCCTGTCGAGCGCCGTCACGGTGCTCAGCTCCGACGACCCGGTTCGCGTGTTCGAGCAGTTCGCGACGGTCGATCTGCTGTCGGGCGGCCGAGCCGAGATCATGGCGGGGCGCGGGTCGTTCATCGAGTCGTTCCCGCTGTTCGGATACGACCTCCAGGACTACGACGCGCTCTTCGCCGAGAAGCTCGAATTGCTGCTGAGGCTGCGGGAGGACGAGCACGTCGCATGGAGCGGTCGGTTCCGGCCGTCGCTATCCGGGCAGGGCGTGTATCCGAGGCCGGTGCAGGATCGGATACCGGTGTGGATCGCGGTCGGCGGCAACCCCGAATCCGCGATCCGCGCCGGACGACTCGGCCTGCCGATGGCGCTCGCGATCATCGGCGGGCTTCCCGAGCGGTTCGCGGTCTTCGCCCGGCTGCACCGGCAGGCGGCGACCGAGGCCGGACACCATCGCGCGCCGGAGCTCAGCATCAACTCGCACGGGTTCATCGCGGACACCTCGCAAGAGGCGCTCGACCGATCGTTCGGCCCGGTGTCGTCGGCGATGAACAAGATCGGCCGTGAACGCGGTTGGTCGCCGATGTCGCGCGCCGAGTACGACGCCGCCGCCGAGCTCCGGGGCGCGAACTTCGTCGGCAGCCCGCAACAGGTCGCCGAGAAGATCCTGTTCCAGCATGAGATCTTCGGGCACGACCGGTTCCTGCTGCAGATGACCGTCGGCTCGATGCCGCACGACGAGGTCATGCACGCCATCGAGCTGTTCGGCACCCAGGTTTCGCCGGCGGTGCGATCCGCGCTGTCCGAGCGGACCGCCGCCGCCCGACGCGGCTAGCTCGCGCGCTCGTCGCGCTCGGCTTCGACCTCCCCGAGGATCGCTCTGAGCTTCGCGTAGGCGACCGGCCTCGTCCTGCGATTGAACCACAGCGGTGGGAAGCGGTCGTTTTCGAAATGCACGGTGATGTCGTCGCCGTGTTCGATCAGGGTCACTTCGATGGTCGCGCTGCGTCCGGTCATCGAGGCGCTCCCCTCTTGGAGTTTCCCGTGCCGGTACCCGCCGCCGAGGCGGCTCACACAGACGAAACCCCACGGTGGGACGGCGTCAGACCAACGTCAGCGTCTCCGTGTCCCGTGCCTGCCACACCGGGTCGAAGGAGTCCGGATCCAGAACGGTGAGATAGGCGAACGCGTCCGCGTCGCCCGGATGGAACCAGCCCGACAACGGTCGGAGGCGAAGCCGGACGCGCTCCCACCGCCCGTCGCACTCGATCCCGAAGTCGCCCGCCTTGGACGCGCCGACGCTCCCTTGCGACAGCTCGACCTCGAGGTCCTGGACCACGAGCTCGTCCGAGCACCGGACGCGGAGACGGAGGACGACCGCGCCGCTCGGTCGGAGCTTGGCACGGTGACGGAGCTCGACGTCGGCGGGCGCACGCACGTCGACGCCCACCGAGTCCACTGCCTGATCGACCGGGTCTCCGGTGACCGGGTCGTAGATCGAGAACGACGCCTGGACGAGGGTCGTGCCGCCGTGCCACCGGCCGCCGAACGAGGGGATCTGCAGGTCGAGCGCATGCGGCGCGCCGTCGCACGTGACGCCGAGATCACCGGCCACCGAGCCGAACCTCGCGCCGGCGTCCTGCGACACCTCGACGACGAGGTCGCCCACGACGTTCGGCTCGTCGCAGCGCGCCGTCACCGACACGTTCATCCACTCGCCGCCCGGCCCGAGCGACACGTCGCCGATCGAGACGTCGGCCGGCCCCGTCGTGTCCTCGGCCGCGGCGGCCGTGCCCGCGAACGGCACTGCGGCGATCGTCGCCGCGAGGACGGCGACGCGCGCGATCGATCCGACACGGAACGTGGTCAAGGTCCCTCCCCTCAGATGACGGGGACCATCTACCGCCGTGGGGCTCTGCGTAACCGTTCGGCGGCAGGCCGATCGGTCAGTTGGGAAGTAGGTCACGCCCCCGGGCGCGCGCTTCGCAGCGTCTCGTTCAGTTTCATGCAGGTTGGGGCGGGGAAGAGTTGCCACACACGGCAACCGGGCGCGACCCGGGAAGGGAGCGTCCTCATGCAGGAGTCACGTACCGAAACCGCGACCACGCGGACCAACGCCGGCCGCGAGCGGACCGTCAGAGACCGTCGGACGAGCCGGAGCAGTACGGCGGCGCCCGTGATCGTGATCGGGTCGCTCGGCATCATCGTCGGGTCGTTCCTGGACTGGATCGACAGTCGCGACCAGGCTGCGTCCGCGGCGCAGGGCTTTCAGATCCCAGACGGGCGCATCGCCCTCGGGATCGGCGTCGCGCTGCTCGTCGTTGGCATCCTGATGGCCGCCAACAGGCGCGTCGGAACGTGGTTCGACGCCGATCTCCTCGCGGTCGCATTCTCGACGGTCACTCTCGTGTCGGTCGTTGCGCTATGGGTGTACCTCGGGTCGGATCAGCGCTCTCCGGACATCGGGATCTACGTCACCGCCGCTGGCGCACTTGTCGCGATGGCGGGTTCGCTGATGGCACTGCTGCGGAGCGCTTCGGACAGGGCCACATGGGACGACGACGCCGAGGGAGATGTCGGCCGGAACCGGCGACTCGCCTGATCTCATCGAGCTGGACCTACCAGCCGCACGGCTGAGGGTGGAGCGATGTCCCGGGACATTCTGCATCGATGTCCCGGGACATCACATCAGCGCGCCGGGAGGGATTCGAACCCCCAACCTTCTGATCCGTAGTCAGATGCTCTATCCGTTGAGCTACCGGCGCGGAGGAACCATCGTACCGCGTCGGTCCGCCGCCCCGACCCGAGGGCCGTCCGACGCGCGACCCCGTTACAGCCCGCTCGCCGGCTACAGATAGAACGGGCTGTAGACGAACTGAATGTGACCCGACACCGCCATGCCGCTGTCCGGACCGACGTCGTCGCTTCCATCGCAGACGTTGATCGAGAAGAAATTCCGGCCCTCGAACACCTGGAAGGCCTCGGCGATCGAGACGTTCGCATAGCCGTGGCCGGCCGGGATCGCATCGCGCTCGAAGGATCCGACGGTGTGTCCCGGCTCGATCTGCTCGATCCGCGCCGCGAACGGCTCGACGGGCGTGCCGGCGGGGTGCGTAGCACTCACCGAGACGAGGACCATCACGTAGCCGCGCCGGGCCGCGGTGAACCCATCGGACACGTACTGGACCGGATCGTCGCAACCGGGCAGGGGCGTCTCGGCGCTCGTGACGGCGCCGCTGAGCCCGGTGATCTGTCTCGGATACCGGCCACCCAGCCTTCTGGCGTCGACGCCCGTCAGCGTGGACTCGTCCACGTCCGCGCCGGTGAGCGACCCGTCACGAACCTTGGCACTCGTTACGGCCCCGCCGCCGAGGTTGCTCGTTCCGACCGCGCTGTCGGCGAGATCGACCCGCTTGACCTGCCCGTCGACGATGTCCTCGCTCGTCACGAAGGCGCCGGCGTAGGCGGCTCCGGCCGACAACGCGAGGAACAGCGCGATGGTCGCGACGACGTTCGCGTAGGTGAGCCGTTTCCGGATGTTCCGCAGCATCGGTGCACGTCCCTTCTCTTGGCGTCGGACGACCGTACGGGGTCGCTTCGAGCTCGCGCAACGGCTCCCGCGCCACGCGGGGGTCGGGATTCAGTCCGTGGCGATAACCGGCCAGAGGTCCTCGATGAGCTCGTGCCCGACCTGCGGCGGCGCTGTCGGGTCCGACGGCCGCGCGATCTGGAGCGTTCGCATCCCGAGCGCTCGCGCACCGTCGAGATAACCGGGCTGGTCGTCGACGAACGTCGAGTCGGACGCGTCGGCTCCGACCCGCTCGAGCGCGATCCGGAAGATCTCGGCGTTCGGCTTCATCGAGCGCACCTCGAACGACAGGACGACGGCGTCGACCGTCTCCTCGAGCCCGAGCCCGTCGACGATCGGACGCGTCATGTGGTCGCAATTGCTGACGATCGCGGTCGGAACGCCGCGCGACCGCAGCTCGCGGAGGACGGGGAGCGCGTCGTCGAACAGATGGATGCCGCCGGCGACGAGCGTTCGCGTCTCGACCTCGGTCAGCTCGCGGATCAGCTCGTCGGTCACCGACGCGCCCGCCGTTCGAAGCGCGGCCGCGAGATCGCCCTCCGCGCTCCCGTAGGTTCCGAGCCCGCGCGCGTCGCGGGTCTCGACGAATCCCTTCATGATGTCTCGCGGGGTCAGGCCCACGGCCGCCGCCAGCCGCTCGCGAAGCAACGGCCATTCGGTCCACACCAACGTGTCGTAGAGATCGAACAGCACGGCGCGCACCGGCGGAGTGTAGAGGTCGACGACGGATTGACCGGCCGCGCGCGCGACGCCTATCGTCCGAACGATCCCCGAGGAGGTGCTCGATGACCGAGGGCGAGTTCGGCGTGACGATCCTGGCGCCGTCCGAGCGTGTCTGGCCGTGGGTGTCGCGGCTCGAGAAGCACGTCGAGTGGTCGACGAAGCCGTACTCCGTCGAGTGGACCTCGGGCGAGCCGAACGCGGTCGGCAGCCGGTACCGCTCGATGGGATCGATCCCGACCGACAAGCATCACGAGAACGTCGGCGAGATCACCGAGAACGAGCCGAACCGCCGGTTCGCGCTCCGCGCCGACGATCCCGAGGGCCCGTTCCTCAACACCTACACGCTGACGCCGGCGGGGGACGGCGCGACGACGGTCACGTATCGGGTCGTCTTCCCCAGGATGTCTCCGCCGAAGAACCTCGTCGCGGCGCTGATCTTCAACACCGCGGGCAAGGCCGACATCCGCAAGCGGATGCAGCTCCTCAAACAGCGCGTCGAGTCGGCCTCCTCCGACTAACACGCGGCCCCGACGGGTAGGAGCCGCGGACGACGGAGGGGAGGCTTCGATGCTTGCGGCAGACGTCAACATCACGGTCTGGGACATCATTGTGTACGTGGTCGCCGGGGCGATCATCGGCGTGCTCGCCCGGCTCATCCTGCCCGGCCGGCAGGAGATCGGCGCCGTCGCGACGATCGTGATCGGCATCATCGCGGCCGTGATCGGCGGCGTGCTCTGGGAGCTTCTGTTCCCGGGCAACGACGGCATCGCGTGGATCGGCTCGATCATCCTGGCGGTCGTGCTGCTCTGGGCGTACACGGCGCTGATCGGCGGGCGCGGACGCGGACGCGCCGGTCTCAACAACTGAGGTCGGCGGAGACGGCAGGATTCGAACCTGCGAGGGAGCTCAACACCCCCTAACCGCTTAGCAGGCGGCTGCTTTCGGCCACTCAGCCACGTCTCCGGAACGCCCGATTCTACGAGCCTGCGTCGGCGCCGCGAACGCCGGGCTTGAGCCGGCCGTGCCGCTCCAGGATCTGCAGCGTGCGGTCGAGCGGAAGCGCGTGCAGCACGTTGCCGCCGACGCCTCGGGTGCTCGTCGCCATGAACATCGCGTTGGCGACGGCCTCCTCGACCGCCTCGATCGCCGCCGCGAAGATCGAGCTGAGGACGTACGGCTGGTCGTCCGCGGGACCGTCGAGGAGCGCATCGACCGTGATCGTCGGGCCGGGTCGTACCGGCACGCGGTTGGCCGTCGAGAACGCGAGCATGAGCTCGCCGGACCCGTTGCGCGCCGTCGATCCCGTCCGCGCCAGCCCGAGACCGGCCCGCTGCGCGACGCGACGGAGCTGGTGCGGAAGCATCGGCGCGTCGGTGGCGACGACGCAGACGCACGATCCCTCCGTGTGTTCCTCGGGCATGAGATCGTCGATCTCGACGCCGATCGGAACGCCGGCGAGCAGCATGTCCGACCGGACGCCGAAGTTCGTCAGCACCAGCGCGCCGACGGTGTAGCCGCCGTCCGCGGCGTCGAGGACGCGAGAGGCCGTTCCGATCCCGCCCTTGAAGTCGAAGCACTGCATCCCGGTTCCGGCGCCGACGCATCCCTCGGCGACGTCGTCACCGGCGGCCGCCGCGGTATCGAGCGCGTCGAACACGTCCTCGTCCGTCAGCGGGAACGTCGAGACGTCGTTGAGAAACGAGTCGTCGCACTCGGACACGACGGGCATGTCGCCGCCTTCGTTGGTGGTGACCGCGTGGCGTTCGGTTCGCCAACGAACCGTCGCGTCGTACGCCTTCCCGATCGCGAGCGAGGACGTCAGCACGACGGGCGAGTGCAGCAGCCCCCACTCGGTGATCTGGTTGGTCCCGATCATCTCGCCGTAGCCGTTCAGCACGTGCGTCGCCGCGTACACGCGCTCGACCCACGGCAGGTCGTCGTGCGGAAAGATCGCGGTGACGCCCGTCCTCACCGCTCCCCGGCCGTCGGGGTTCGGATCGCGGACGATCGTCTTGTGGCCCACGCGCACGCCGGCCACGTCGGTGATGGTGTTCCGCGGGCCGGGCGGCATGATCCCGAGGATCACGCCGAGGTCGCGAGCTCGTCCGCGTTCCACCGCACTCCTTTCCGGCTCTTGGTCCCATCTTCGCGGCGTGGTCGGGTGGTCGTTGGGCTCGAAGCCGGTGGATGGTACCGCGGCGTCGCCGACGGGCCGCCCGCGACCCACGTCCGTAGAATCGGACGAGGCCCATGGCGATCCTGTCCCTCGGCATCTCGCACCGGCGCGCGACCGTCGATCTGTTCGAACGACTCTCGTTCGCCGACGATGACCTCGCGAAGGGGTACCGGCACGCGCTCGACGACCCCGCGATCGAGGGCGCCGTCATCCTCTCGACGTGCAACCGCGTCGAGATGTACGGCGAGGTGCCCACGTACCACGCCGGATTCCTCGCGCTGAAGCGGCTGCTCGCCGAGTCGCGGGTCGTGGACGCCGACGAGCTCGGCGACGCGCTGTACTCGCACTACGAGGACTCCGCGGCCGAGCATCTGTTCGAGGTCGCGGCCGGCCTCGACTCGATGGTCGTCGGGGAGCCGCAGATCCTTTCGCAGGTGCGCGAGGCGCACCGCCGCGCCGAGGCCGAGGGCGCCACGACGCCGCATCTCACGGCGCTGTTCCACGCGGCCGCGCGCGCCGGACGCCGGGTTCGCAGCGCCACGGCCGTCGGAGCCGCGCCCGACGCGTTCATCTCGGCGGGAGCCGACCTCGCGCACGAGCACCTCGGCGACCTCGACGGGCTCCACGCGGTCGTGGTCGGCGCGGGCCAGATGTCCGCGCTCGCCGTGAAGGGTCTGCGCGCGCGCGGCGTCGCGACGATCCGCGTCCTCAACCGCAGCCCGGAGCGCGCACGTGCGCTCGCCGAACGGACGGGCGTCGAGCACGGCGGGCTCGAGCGCC
>JBKPTC010000040.1:0-18057 GCA_046735355.1 bacterium | reverse complement strand
GGATCGGCGCTCGACCGCCGAGCACGGGTGCGAGCAGCAGCCCGCCCCAGAACGCGGCGGATGCGAACGGCAGCAGCCAGGCCGTCACACCGTCACGAGATCCCGGATATCGCCGAGGATCGCCTCGCCGATGCCGCTGACGTCCTCGAGGTCATCGACCGACGCGAACGGTCCGTTCTCGGTCCGATAGTCGACGATGCGCTGCGCGATCACCTCGCCGATGCCGGGAAGCTCCTCGAGCTCCGTCGCGCTCGCGGTGTTGACGTTGACGAGCTGCGTCGGGCCGCCCGAGGTCGACACGCTGGATCCGACGGGGGCCGCGGGCGCGGCCTTCGGCACGAGGATCTGGACGCCGTCGGTGAGCGGCGCCGCGAGATTGAGCGCGTCGAGCGACGCCTTCGGCGTCGCTCCGCCCGCCGCCTGGATGGCGTCGATGACGCGATCGCCCTCGGCGAACTCGTAGACGCCGGGCTTCCGGACGGCACCCGCGACGTCGACGATGATCGGCACCGCCGTAGACGTGGGCGAGGGCGACGCGCCGGGGCCCGCGGGTGCGGCGACCGGGCCGCCCTGCATCGCGCTGCGGACCTGGACGGGCTTCGGAAGCGAGCGCGTGTACCAGACGGCGGCGCCGCCGAGCGTCACGACGAGGACGGCGACGAGCCCGACGAGCTCCGTCCTCGACAGCATCGCCAGCCGTTCGCGTATGGATCCGTCGGACATCGAACCTCCCCTGCTTGCGTCGCCGCGGTGCGCCGGTCGGGGAAGGGGTCGGACGGTAGGGGCTCGATGCCCGCGTGACCGTGACGTCCGTCACGTTGGGGGCCCATCGGCGGTTCATGCGCGTTCGCGCCGGAACGGCCGAACGGGATGTCGCCCGGTCAGCGAGCGGTGACGACGTTGACCAGGCGAGGCGGCCGCACGATCACCTGCGCGATGTCGCGGCCGTCGATCGCGCGTTGCGCGTTCTCCGAGGCGAGCGCGGCCGACCGATACTCGACCTCGGGCAGCCCGGCATCCATGTCGATGCGGTCGCGGACCTTGCCGTCCACCTGGACGACGAGCGTCACCCGCTCCTCGCGCGCGAGCTCGGGATCGAACGGGGGCCACGGCGACACGTGGACGCTCTCGCGGTGCCCGAGCGCCTCGCGCCACAGCTCCTCGCTGACGAACGGCGCGAGCGGCGCGAGCATCTGCGTGAGCGCCTCGGCCGCACCGCGCGCCGCGCCACCGCCGTCGAGCGTCGAGCGGATCTCGTTGGTCAGGACCATCAGCTTGGAGATCGCGACGTTGTAGCGGAATCGCTCCATCTCGGCGGTGACGTCGCGGATCGTCCTGTGCGTCAGCTTGACGAGCGACTCCGGCTCCTTCCCGGCGCGGTCCGCGGCCTCGAACACCGCCGTGTGCACCCGCCCGAGCCAGGACCGCACGCCCGGCGGACGCCCGGGGTTCGGAGCGATGAGCTTCCAATCGATGTCGTCCTCGAAAGGGCCGGCGAACAGCATCGTCAGGCGCATCGTGTCGGCGCCCCAGCGCTCGATGATCGGCATCGGCTCGACGATGTTGCCCTTCGACTTGCTCATCGACGCGCCGCCGTAGATGACCTGGCCCTGGTTCATCAGCCGCGGGAACGGCTCGGTGAACGTGACGAGCCCCATGTCGAACAGCACCTTGGTGACGAACCGCGAGTAGAGCAGGTGCAGGATCGCGTGCTCGATGCCGCCGGTGTACTGCGACACCGGCATCCATCGCCGCACGTCGTCGGGCCGGAACGGCGCGTCGTCGAGCCCGGGCGAGCAGTACCGCATGTAGTACCACGACGAGTCGACGAACGTGTCCATCGTGTCGGTGTCCCGGGTCGCCGGCTCGCCGCCGATCGGACAGGTCGTGTGCTTCCACGTCGGATGGCGGGCGAGCGGCGACTCACCGCCGGGCCGGAAGTCGGCGTCGGGCGGGAGCTCGATGGGCAGCTGGTCGTCCGGCACCGCGACCTCGCCGTGGACGGGGCAGTGAACGATCGGGATCGGGGGGCCCCAGTACCGCTGACGGCTGATCAGCCAGTCCCGCAGCCGGTACGTGACGGCTCGCTCGCCCTTGCCCTCGGCCTCGAGCCACTCGATGACCCGGTCGATGGATTCCGGCGACCGGACGCCGTCGAACGGCCCCGAGTTCACCATCACGCCGTCGTGGTCGTACGCCTCGGTCATCTCCTCCGGGTCGCGCGTCTCGCCGTCGGGCTGGACGACGACGCGGATCGGAAGGTCGTGCGCGCGCGCGAACTCGAAGTCGCGCTGGTCGTGCGCCGGCACGCCCATGACGGCGCCGGTGCCGTACTCCATCAGCACGTAGGGCGCGACGAAGCACGGCACCTTCTCCCGCGTCACCGGATTGATCGCGTGCACGCCGAGGCGAACGCCCTCGCGGCTCTCCGCCTGCTCGCGGTTGGTCAGCGGCGTGTTCCGAAGCTGCTCGATCAGCCGGCCGGCGTCGTCGGCCGTACCACCCGCCTCGGCGAGCGTCGGAACCAACGGATGCTCGACGGCGAACACGAAGAACGTCACGCCCCACAGCGTGTCCGGGCGCGTGGTGAACACCTCGACGCGGTCGCCGGTCTCCGCGATCTCGAACACCACCCTCGCGCCGGTCGAGCGGCCGATCCAGTTCCGCTGCATCGTGACCACGCGCTCGGGATAGTCGACGAGGTCGTCCATGTCGTCGAGGAGCCGCTGCGCGTAGTCGGTGATCCTGAAGAACCACTGCGTCAGGTCCTTGCGGACCACCGCGGCGCCGCACCGCTCGCAGAACCCGTTGACGACCTGCTCGTTCGCCAGGACGGTCTGGTCGTTCGGACACCAGTTCGTCGGCGCGGTCTTTCGGTACGCCAGCCCGCGCTCGAACAACCGCAGGAACAGCCACTGCGTCCACCGGTAGTACTCGGGATCCGAGGTCGCGAGGCGGCGCGACCAGTCGAACGACATGCCCATCCGCCGGAACGACCGCGCCTGCTGCTCGATGTTCGAGCTCGTCCACTCCGCCGGGCGAACGCCGCGCTTGATCGCGGCGTTCTCGGCAGGCAGCCCGAACGAGTCCCAGCCGATCGGATGCAGGACGTCGTAGCCGCGCATCCACGCGAACCGTGCGACCGCGTCGCCGCCGCTGAACGCCTCGGCGTGCCCCATGTGGAGGTCGCCGGAGGGATAGGGAAACATGTCGAGCGCGTAGTAGCGCGGTCGCGGATCGCGCACATCGTCGGAGGCGCGATAGAGGCCCTCGCGCTCCCAGACGTCGATCCACTTGGGCTCGATCTCGGACGGCTCGTACCTCGGCATGATCGGTCGATGCTACACGAGCCCCTCGGCCGTCCCTTCGGACATGCTGGCGCGAAACCGCGTTTGACCTGCGCGTTCGCCGGGAATCCCCGCCACATGATCGACACGATCACGTCGGCGCTGCGGTCCCGCACGGGACGCGCGGCGGGCCTCTTCCTCGGAGCCGCCCTGTTCACGTTCCTCGCCGGGTACGTGGTGGTCGGTCCGATCGCGTTGAGGTTCCTGCCGCGATGAGCGTTTCGAACGTTCCTTCGGGCCCCTTCGACGGCGTCGACGGGTTCGGCCTGGTCGACGGCGCCTTCGCCTACGTTCCGCCGGAGCCGGTGTGGGCTCCGCTCGCCGGCGAGCGACCGCGCGCGGTGGCTCGGCTGGCCGCCTTCGTGACCGCGGTGGGGCTCGGGTCGGGCCTCGCGGCGTGGATGGTCGGCGACATCGTGGTCACCGCCGTCCGCGGCATGTTCTGACCCGGCGCTATCCGGACCGCTTCAAGCGACGGACCTCGACCGCTGCGCCGCGTGCCTCTGCCTCGGCCGCCCGGAGCTGCTCGCGCGCCTCGGTCGTCCGCGCCTGGAGCCGCTCCAACTCCTCCCGGAGCTCATCGACGCGCGCGCGCGTCGAACGCTCGCGCTCCTCGGCGTCGCGGAGCTCGCGCTCGTGGCGCCGGCGTTCCGCTCGCTCCTCGGCCGCCGGACGTTCGGGCTCCTCGCGCGGCTTGCCGCCCGGGATCGACTTCAGCCCGGCGACGTCTCCGAACCCCGCCGGGCGCGGGAGCGGCTTGGTGAGCCGGCCCTCGAGCACGGCCGCGCCCGCCTGCTCCTCGATCGAGGCCGCCTCGAGCGTCGAGGCGATCTCCTCGACGGCGGCCGCGGGCGGCTCGGCGTCGCCGAGGGAGCGCGCGGCGCGCTCGGTGAGCCCGTTCACCAGGCGCCGCCGCTCGTCCGAGCGGTCGCGGAGCTCGTCCGCTCCCCCGCCCGAGAGCGTTCGCTGCTGCGCCGCGCGGAGCCGCTCCCCGGCCGCGAGCAGCTGCTGCACGGCGTCCGGGTCCTCGCGAACCAGCCGGTTGACGGTCCACGCAGTGCGAACGGGTTTGCGGAGCGCCTTCACGCGCTTGGCGCCCTCGTCGTCCCCGGCCGCTTTGAGCTCCTTGGCCAGCGCGTCACGCGCCGCGGTGAAGCCGTCCGGAGCCTCCGCGTAGAGGCGATCGATCGCCCGCTCGATGTCGTCGGCCACGCCGACAGTCTGCCGTGTCGCCGGCGTCCGCGTCGCTCAGGTCACCGTGAACGCGACGTGCATCCCCTGCTGGTAGTGGCCGGGGAGGTTGCAGATCGCGACGTACGAGCCGGCGTCGAGATCGACGTCGAGCGTCGCCGACGATCCGGGCGCGATGTCCTCCTCCTCGTCGATGGCCTCGAGGCCCTCGCCCTCCTCGTCGACGATGACGGCGTCGTTCTCGTCCGTCGTCGTCGGAAGCGCGTCCGGAGCCAGGTCGGTCTTGAAGACGACGAACTCGTGCTCCGAGGGACCCTCGTTTTGGATGTCGAAGGAGACCGTGCCGGCCGCAACCGACGAGGGATCGAGCGCGATCGCAAAGTCCTTCTCGGTGGTGGAGACGGTGGCTCCCGAGCCCGATCCGCCGCCGCCGCCGGCCTCCTCGCCGTTGTCGTTGTTGCTGCATGCCACGGATCCGAGCGCGACCAGCGCCACGCCGACCACGAAGAGCTTGCGAACCAGCATCGTTGCCTCCCGTTCGAGCACGAACCCCTGTCCTATCGCACCGGCCGGGGCTTCGTCACGCCCCGCCGTGCGATCGGCCGAGCGGGTGAATTCCCCTCCGGTGGTGCCGCGGACACATCGGGCGCCGATGGGCCCGAATCCCGTCGCGGCCTACGTGCTGTCGGTCTGCCGTTCGAGGGTCGGTCGCGCTAGGCGGTCCGGTGGATAGCGTGCGGTGACGCAACCTGATAGCAACTCGCTCGTCGTGAAAGGACGAGCCGCGTGAGCACCTGGTCGGTCGAGCATGTCCGGTTCCTGATCGCGCACAGGATGTCGGAGCGGACCGACCTCGAGTTCAAGGACCAGGTGCCGGAACACCTCGACATCGCCCGGTGGCTTGCCGCGATGGCGAACGCGGGAGCCGGTGCGATCGTGTTCGGCATCGACGAGGACGCCCAGTCCCGGGCGATCCGTTCGTCGGTGCCGTCGGTTCCGCTCGCGCAGGCCGAGGCGAGCGTCCGCAAGGCTGCGCGCGAGATCGACGAGCCGTTGCAGGTGACGTGCGCACCCATCCAGGACCCGGACGCCGAGGACGGGTTCGGCTTCCTGGTCGTCGAGATCGCAGAGAGCCGGCGCGTGCCGCACTTCGTCGACGGCGTCGCGTGGGTGAGGGTCGACCACGGTCTTCGCAAGCTCCGGCGTGCCGAGATCGGTCGGCTGTTCGCGCGATCCGATCGCTTCCTCCACGAGTCCGGGCTGGCGGAGACGCTTCGCCGCCCCGCGCGGATCGTCGCCGACATCCAGCGCCTCGGACGCGACCGTGTGCTGATGTTCAAGAACGTCGGGGATCTGCCGGCGTACGGCGTCCGATGGCATCCGCTCGCGTGTCGAGGCGTGGCGACGAACCCGTGGGAGGATCCGTTCCCCGTCGCCGAGATGCCTCCGTTCGCGATGCACGCGGTGCGCGCATCGTTCCCGGCGTCCGAGCTGCCCGCCAAGATCGAGGTGACATGGCGTGACGAGCGGAACGTCCCGCGGGAGGCGCTCGTCGTCGTGACGTGACACACGACCGCGACCGATCACGGTTCGACGAAGGCCGCCGTTCCGCCGGTGGAGTCGCTGAGAGATCGACACACGTCGATGCCGTCCTCGGCTGGAACAGGCTTGCCATGGCAGTTCGTCAGACACCGCACCATCGTCCGTCGCTTCAGAACGGCAGACAGGCGGCCGATCGGCCACGACTGATCCTGGATTCGCTGGGATAACGTTAGCGCTACCACTTGCTGACGCGTTGCAACCACTCGTACGAAGGGAGCATCGCCGTGAGGAAAGCGATCGCCGTGCTGATATTCGCAGGAAGCATCGCGAGCGTGCTCGCCGTGGCCGGACCGGCGTCCGCGGCGACGGATCTCACCGTTCGAGTCAACAAGGGCCGGACAACGCTCCTCGAGGACGGTACCGTCGATGTTGTCCTTCGGGCGCGGTGTAGCGCCCCGCTCAGCACGTTCGAGCTGGATGTGAGCATCCGGCAGGGCTCCACGTTCGGATCCACGTCGATTCTCCAGGCCGGCGTCGTGCCGTGCGACAACCGGTGGCACCGACTCGTCGTCAATGTGGCGGCCGAGACGGCGGGCTCGTCCTTCACCTCGGGTGTCGCGACGGTCGATATCTTCCTTGGCGCCAATGAGGGCGGTGGTGCGGACGTCTCTGCCGAGCTGTCGACGAACGTCAAGCTGTAGAACCGACCCCTCGGGCGATCGAGTCGTTACCGAGAAGTGATCTCGGCGAGCATCGCGACGAGCACCGCCCGAACCGTGCGGCCTTCTCCGCGCCATCAGGAGCTCGGCGAACCGCCGGTACCGCGGAAGCGACACCAGTTGCCGATCGCGCGCACTCGTTCGAAGTCGGGCAGCGGAGCACGGGGAGCGTTTTCGACGCGAACCGTTCGAGGGAACGCTCCAAGCGCTCCCGGAGCGCTTCCTCGATCTCTCGACCGTCTGGAACATGGCCGATCCTTCGCGGCGGATCTAGTCCGACGTCACGTCGAGCTCGAACCAGACCTGCTTGCCCCGCCCGTCGGAATCGATGCCCCATCTCCGAGCCACGGTATCGACCAAGTACAGACCCCAGCCGTTGGTGCGCGCCTCCCACGGCTTTCGTCGTTCGGGGGGTTCGAACACTCGCCCGCAGTCGTCTACCTCGACACGGAGGATGTCGTTCGTCTCGACGCGGACGGTGATCTCGTCCCCGGACGTTTTCGAGCCGTGCTGAACGGCGTTCGCGACGACCTCGCTCGTCAGAAGCGCGAGATCGGCAGCGGCTCGATCGGGCAGCTCGTCCATGATCGACCGCATCCCCGCGCGGGCCAGCGCGGGCGCAATTGGCTCCGCCGGTAGTCGAAGTTGGAGCCGCGTGTCCAACCCTGAGGAAGCCCCTCTCGTCGCCGTCACAGGGGACGGTACCCCGCGTGTCTGTATCGCACGCCTGTAGTGCGCTGAACCGCGTCGACGTCGCCCCTTGTCTGCTGCACCGCCGGCGTGTGATAGTCCGTCCCCCATTGCGAGGGGCAGACGATGACCACGCTCGAGATACGCCAAGTCGAGCAGCGGGTCTTCTTCCTCGTCGGCGAGTTCGACATGAGCTGCGAGCAGGTCTTCGACGCCTGGCTACCGGTCATCTGCGAAGGGCACGGCCCGGTTGTCCTCGACCTCCGAGACCTGACATTTATCGACTCGACGGGGATCCGGGCCATGCTGCTCGTGTGCATGGAACGTCCAGTCGTACTCCGGAAGGCGCGGGGCCAGGTTCGGCGCGTCTTGGAGATATCAGGACTCGCTGCGCGTCACGAGATCGCTGTCGAGGACTGACAGCGGTCGGCCACCTTGTTGAGCTGTCCGGCCGAGCTGGACCGAGCGAGGGCGGCAGCTTGCCCGATCGAAGTCCGGGAAGCGAAGGACGCGAAGCACCGGGTAGTTGCTCGTATCCCTGGATCGAGTCGTGACGAACTGCGACCCGACCTGCTCGATATCGGCAAGCGCCTTCGTGCGGAGCTCTGACGTTCAAGGCAGCCGCGTCAGGCGGTCGAGCCTCGCCAGCAGGTCGCCGTAGATCTGGCACCGGCTCGAGGACGCCGACTCGGCGCCAGAGACACTCGGGCGACGATCCGGCGGCCCCGAGGGGCGCGAGTTTGAGAGGAATCGTCCTGCCCTGGAATTAACTCGCCTCCGCCAGCTGCTCCACGCGACGCTGATGCACTTCGACGTTCTCGTCGATGCGGACGAACCCGAAGTAGTAATGGAACACGAGTCCGACTCCCATTCCGACGACGGCGAAGGCCGACCATGGGAATGATGAAGTGACGAGAACGTTCACGGCGATCAGGATCACCGCTATGGCCGCGGTGACGACCGCGTGAACCGTCACGCCGCGCCGGGCCTCAACCTTGGCGAGCGAGCGTTCGGCGTTCTCGTACGCCATCAGCGAGATGGTCGCCATCTTCAACGCCTCCTTCTTGGATCCGCCGATCTGACGCATCACCGATTGCGTACACCGGCGGCAGACTGATCCCGCGCATGGTGATCTCGACGTGGAGCGCGATGTGGGCGACGATCGGTGCGATGACCGACGCCGTCGTCAGGAACGCGATCGCCTGAAGGCCGCACGTCAGGAGCGCCCCGACGAGCTTCGTTCGAGCGGCTCGCGTGCGAAACTCCTCGTAGCCGAGGTGGTGAACCAGGATCACGAGCAACGATGCGAGCACCGCGAGCGCGCCCGCGCCGATCTTCCGCCAACCCGTCTGCGTCCATCCGAGGTCGCTCATCGCGTGCCACACGGTGATGACCGGATAGGTAGCGAGCAGCAGCGCTTCGGAGAAGCCGTACACGATGTCGTCCCACGCGAACGCCGCGGCGCGTCGAGGACCAGTCGGTGGATCGCCTTTCGGGAACCGCCGGATGAGCGGCGTGACGATCGCCGCGACGAGCAGTCCGGCTGCCAATCCCCTCGCCGCATCGGAGCCGATGCTGTCCTCGAGCGTCGTGCCCGACCAGGCGAGATACCAAGCGCCGAGGACGACCACGACCGCCGTCAGCGCGGCGATGTACGCGGGTCTTCGCAGATGCATCACGCCGGTCAGCAACCAACTGACGAGGAACGCGGCGGTCAGGACGATCGAGTACGCGATCAAGCCGTCCTGCCACCCGAACGACGCTTGTGCGGCCGGCAATTCAGCCACCCCCTCATGCGCTTTCCAAGAGAAATCTGAGCACACGGCCGCAGCCGACCGACGGGACGAACGTCCCGGGACGACCGGGCCGCCGGTTACGACCTCTCTGTCGATCCTGTGGTCCCAGACGTCGCCGGTGCTTGGTCATCGTCAGCGGACGAGGCGGGAGCGACCTCTCACTCGATCGACGGGCAGCGAGACGCTCCGATGAGTGGCGTCGGGTGTGGAACAGGCTGCGGAACCAGAACGCCTCCCGGACCCAAGCGGATTCGAACCCCTGACCTTCCGGCTGCCAGACATGAGCGGACGTGTTCGACTTCGCACCCGAGGGAGTTCATCCGCACCTCGGGGAGTCGCTTAGCCGCGCCGACATGGCGCTACTTCTTGTTCGGGCGCGAGAGCATGTAGAGCCCGCCGAAGAGCATGGAGCGTCGCGGCGGCGCCGAGGTAGGGTTGGGACCGCTGACGAGGAGAAGACCTATGGGCATCTTCACGGTGATGGTCCGTGGGCGCGCGAGGGTCGCGCTCACGAACGCGAGAGTTCCGGCCTAGCGGACAGCACCTACTTCGCAACGGACCTCTCGCAGGCGAACTCGTAGCGCAGGCGGCCATAGCGCCCGGCGAGTTCGTGCTGGAACTTGGCGCCGGGACCGGGCGGATCACCGCCGCGCTCGCCGAGGCGGGCGCGCACGTCATCGCAGTCGAGCTCGATCCGGAGTATGTCGCGACGCTTCGCGGCCGGTTCGCCGACGACCCGCTAGTCACGGTCGTGCACGCCGACGTTCTTCGTGTCCGGCTACCGTCGGAGGACTTCAGGGCGTTCGGGAACATCCCGTTCGCCCTCACGACGGCGATCCTTCGAAGGCTCCTTGACGATCCGACATCGGCGCTGGTCCGCGCAGACCTGCTTGTGGAGTACGACGTCGCGAAGAAGCGGTGCTCCTTGTGGCCGAGCAGCCTCGTCTCGCTCGGGTGGTCGCCATGGTGGGAGTTCCGCTTGTCGCGGCACATACCAGCATCGGCGTTCCAGCCACGGCCATCTGTTGACGCAGCCTTGATGTCGATCACGAGGCGAGTTCCGCCGCTGCTTCCGCCAGATCGCCGAGATGACTTCCTCGGCCTCGTGCGGACCGCGTTCCGGCACGCCGGGTTTCCCGTTGATCGGTCGCTTCGCGGACGCATTCCCGAGCGCGCGTGGAAACGAGCCGCCGAGGCGCGCGGCATACGCCGTCAGGCGAAACCTATCGATCTTGACGTGTTCGACTGGGTCGCCATGTTCTCGCTTGCTCAGTGGTCGGACGGCTCCTAACGAGACTCGGGCGAGGCTGCCCTGGCGGGCCGTATGTCCAGCCGACGCCGCGGACATACGCTTTCGATGGAAAGCGCATGTTCCCGGCTGCGGTGTCTGCGTGGGCCGTTGTCGGCGGATCACGACGGTGTGTCTGGCCACGCCGGGCGCGGGCGCAGGTCTACGTCGAGGGCTGCCCGATCGGTGCCAAGCCGGTCTTGATCAGTAGTTCCGCGATCAGCCGCTGTCCTTTGGTGCTCGCGTAGCAACAGTCATCGAGGTTCATCAGACCAGTCTTGTACGCGTCCTCGGTGCCATTCGGACCGTTGAAGGCGTGCAGGACATCCACACAGCGACCTTCGTACTTGTCCATCGTCTGGCATATCAGGTGTGTCTCCGTCGTGGCCTGGTAGAGGCTGATCTCGGGCGTGATGAAGGAAGGGATGTTGCTCCCTGCACCAGGCAGGGCATTCGGAAGCGTGATCGCGCGGATGGTTGTTGGTGATGCTGCTCTAAGGTCGCGGACGCTCGCGACGATGGCGTCGAAGTTTCGACCGAACGCGCGCAAGACAGGTTCGTAGCACGCTTTGCCCTTGCAGGTGCCGGCTTGGAGATTCAAGTCGCCAGAGTTGAGGTCGGCCCCTCCGATGCCAATCAAGACGACGTCAGCGTTGGCGACTACGGTCCGTGTCGCCTCGTCAGAGCGCAGTTCCGACAGCAGCTCGTCGCTCGTCTTGCCCTCGACCGCAAAGTTCTGCACCTGTACCGGGACGTCGATCTTCTTCTCGAGTAATCGCCCGAAGAAGCCGACCCATCCGACGCCTGTGGGATCCCCGGAGCCGGTCGTGTCGGAGTCGCCCAGGGCCACGATGTGCCAGGTTGCCGAGCCCGTCCCCGATGCTGACGTGGCGGACGCGTTACCGGAAGAGGCTCGCGGGGAAGCGCCACACGCGGCGGTGATGCCCGCCATGGCCGTCAGCCCGACCACCCTCAAGAGCCAAACGCGCATGAATCCCCTCAGCTCACGAGCGATTGACTCGTGATAGTGCGTCACCATCCCTCGAGCTGTCGAGGCCTTGGCGGTATGCGGGGGCCCTCCAGCAGGTGACAAGTGTTTCCGCGGGGAGATCGGTGGACCCAAGGGGATTCGAACCCCTGACCTTCTGGCTGCCAGCCAGACGCTCTACCAGCTGAGCTATGGGCCCGGAAACCGCGTCAGTCTACTCAGCCCGATGAAACCGCGTCCGAGGATTCCCATTCGAGACGCGGCGCGTCGCGCCACAGCCGCTCGAGGTCGTAGTACTCGCGCTGTTCCTCGTCGAAGACGTGCACGACGACGTCGACGTAGTCGAGCAGCACCCACTGCCAGCCGTCCTCGCCCTCGCGCCGGACCGGCTTGACGTCGAGGCGCTCACGGACGTCCTTCTCGACCTCCTCGACGATGGTCCGCACCTGGCGCTCGCTGGATCCCGAGGCGATCACGAAGTAGTCGGTGATCACGATCAGCTCGCGGACATCCAGGATCACGATGTCGTTGCCCTGCTTGGCCGCTGCGGCCTGCGCCGCGGCGAGCGCGGTCGCTCGGCTGTCGTCTACCACCCAGGCATCACCAGCGAGCCGATCCTCCTGATCCTATCCGACGTCCTCGACGTGCTTCCGGCCCCGAGGGTACCGCGGCCACGGACACCGTACCGAGGAGGCGCCACCGCCCTACCGATACAGCGCCTGCTTCTCGATGTAGCTCTTGACCCCCTCCGGCAGCAGGTAGCGGATCGCACGGCCCTCGCGCACCCGCGCGCGGATGTCGGAGGACGAGATCGCGAGCGCCGGGATGTCCATCGTGCTCACCCGCGGATGATGCGTCGGCGCCGCGGCCTCGAACCGCGCGAGGTCGTATCCGGGCCGCGTCGCCGCGATGAAGTGCGCGAGGGACAGGACGTCCTCCGGATCCTTCCATTCGAAGATCTCGAGCATCGCGTCGGCACCGGTGATGAAGTACAGCTCGGCGTCCGGCGTCTCGTCGGCCAGCTGCCGGAGCGTGTCGACCGCATACGTCGGTCCCTCGCGATCAATGTCGATCCGGGAGACCGAGAAGCGCGGATTGCTCGCAGTCGCGACGACCGTCATCAGATAGCGATCCTCCGGCGGCGAAACCTCGCGATCCGCCTTCATCCACGGCCGTCCGGTCGGAACGAACACGACCTCGTCCAGGCCGAACTGCATCTCCGCCTCCTCGGCGGTGACGAGGTGGCCGTAGTGGATCGGGTCGAAGGTGCCGCCCATCACGCCGACGCGACGTCCCATCGGCCGAATCCTAGTTCGGCGGCGGCGCGGAACGCGCGCGCCAGCGACGGAGATCGATCAGGTGCTTCTCGTAATGGATCGTGCCGCACTCCTCGAGCCACCGCTCGGCGACGCGGGGCGGGTCCGACATCGACGCGAAGGCCTCGAGCCCGTCGCCTCGCGCCCGGACCCATCGCTCGCGCACCGTGGCGAGATCGAGCCGGTTCGACTCCTCGAACCACGTTCGGTTCAGCGCGTCGACGTCGTCCGAGTCCTCGTCCGGATCGAACGCGGGATCGGAGAACCTCGGCACGCCGTCGACGAAGTCCTGCCACCACATCGCAACGTGCCACATCGTGTCCTTGACGGTCCATCCGTCCGGGGTGACGCCCGGGCGCTCGAGCGCCTCGTCGGACATCGAGGAGACGAGCGACGAGATCTCGCTCCACGCCGCGGCCTCCGCCGCGAGCAGACCGGCCCGCCGATCCGACGCGCCCGGCCGGTCGGTCGAACCGGATCGGTCGGGGAACGCGCGGAGATCGTCCAGATGCTCCGCGTAATGTTCGGCGCCGTCCTCGCCGAACCATTCGACGGCGGGCGCGGAGAGCCGGTCCAGAGCCGACCACTGCGCCAGCAGACGCGCGTGCGCGCGCTCGATCCGCGTGCGAACCGCGGGCACGTCGAGCGCACGGCCGGCACGGAGGTACTCCTCGTTCCGCGAGTCGGTGTCGAACGTCCGGTGCTCGTACGTGCCCTCGCGGATCTCGGCGAGGTGCGCGGCGGCCTCGTCCATCCACGCCGCGAGATGGAACAGCACGTCCTTGGCCGTCCAGCCCGCGGGCCCGGCGCCGGCCGTCTCAATCTCCGAGGGCGGCATGCGGTCGAGCGCGTCGAGCAGTGCGTCCCAGCCCGCGAGCTCCGCGTCGGACATCCGCTGCTTGATGGTCGCGTCGTCGGTTGGCTCAGCCACGCTCGTCCTCCGGGATGAACTCGAACGCCTCCGCGCCGATCAGGATCTCGTCGCCGCGGCGCGCGCCCGCGGCCGCGAGCTGCCGCTCGACGCCCTCCTTCACCAGACGCTTCTGCAAACGCTCGACCTGTCGAGGGTCGTCGAGGTCGGTCTCGCTCACCCACCGCTCGACCCCGCGCCCGACGACGCGGTAGCGGTCGCCCTCGCGCCGAACCTCGAACCGCGGACGCCCGGGTCGAAGCACGACGTACGCCTGACGGTCCTCGGCGTCCTCCGCGGCCCGAGCGGCGAGCGCGGCGAGCCGCTCGTTCAACGCGACGATCCCCTCGCCCGTGACGCCCGACGCGACGACGTCCGCGCCGATCGTACGTGCGGCCGCGTCCGGATCATCCACGAGGTCGGCCTTGGTTCCGACGACGAGCGTCGGCTGCTCGAGCAGCGACGGGTCATACGCCTCGAGTTCCGAGCAGAGCACCGCGAGGTCGTCGGCGGGATCGGCCGAGGACAGATCGACGACCAGCACGAGCGCCCGCACGCGCGTGACGTGACGAAGGAACCGATGCCCGAGCCCGCGCCCCTCGGACGCGCCCTCGATCAGTCCGGGGATGTCGGCGACGACGAACCGCTCGTCCGCGTCGGCGACGCCGAGATTCGGATCGATCGTCGTGAACGGATAGTCGGCGATCTTCGGGCGAGCGGCCGTGAGCGATGCGAGCAGCGTCGACTTGCCCGCGTTCGGAAGGCCGACGAGGCCGACGTCGGCGACGATCCGAACCTCGACGCGCAGCCGCTTGTCCTCGCCCGGCTCGCCGGCGTCGGCCGTCTTCGGAACCCGGTTCCGAGACGACGCGAGCGACGCGTTGCCGCGACCGCCGCGGCCGCCGCGAGCGACGATCGCACGGGCGCCCGCGCCGATCAGATCGGCGAGCAGACCGTCGTCGTCGTACACGACGGTTCCGTCCGGCACCGGAACGACGAGGTCGGATCCGTCGGCGCCGGTCCGTCGGTTCGAACGGCCGGCGCCGCCCGAGGTCGCCCGAACATGCGGGCGGTCCGCGAGCGCGGCCAGGTCGCGGACCCGTGCCGAGACCTCGAACACGACGTCGCCGCCGCGACCCCCGTCGCCGCCGTCCGGCCCACCGAGCGGCTTGTACGGCTCGCTGTGGAGCGACGCCGAGCCGTGCCCGCCGTTGCCGCCCCGGGCGAAGACCGTCACCTCGTCGACGAACGCCACGCTTCGATTCTCCCGGACCGAGCGCGGCGGCGACCGGGTGGGCGTTCGGCGGCATCCGGCGCGACAATCGGTGCGTGCCCGAGCCGGCGAACGTCTGGGCCGTGGACCTGCTCCGCGAGCCGAAGAAGGACCGACAGGGGACGCTGTCGCTCCAGCCGGGGCACCTGGTCTTCGAGCCGCGTGCGCAGGGCTCGGCCGTCGTTCGGATCCCGCTCGGGTCGATCCGCCGGATCCGGCGGCTGCGCGGGTCCCCGGTGCTGCTCGTCGTTCACGAGCGGAACGGAACGACGATCGAGATGGCCTTCTACTTCGTGCAGCCGCCGCCGCTCGAGCCGGTGGTCGGACAGGGCGAGCGGCCGACGCCCCTCTCGTTCGGACGCGCCTCCAGACGCCGGGCGCGCCGGCAGAACGTCGGGTACCTGGGGTTCTCGGCGCGCGACAAGCGCGCGGAGATCGCGGAGTGGGTCCGGGACGTCGAGGCGATGCGTGACGGAAGCCGGGGAGCCGGCTAGGAGCCGGCGATCGACGCGACGCGGCGGCCGCGCGAGGTGGAGAACGTGACGACGCCGTCGCGGGTGGCGAACAGCGTGTCGTCGCTGCCCTTGGAGACGCCCTGACCGGGATGGATCCGGGTGCCGCGCTGGCGGACGATGATGGACCCGGCGGTCACCTGCTGACCGCCGAACGCCTTGACGCCGAGCCGCTTGGACTCGGAGTCGCGCCCGTTCTTGGACGAGCCGCCGCCCTTCTTGTGCGCCATAGGTCCCCCACCGTACCAAACGACCGCGACCCGGCTATGAGTCGGCGCGAGCCTCGACTCCGGCCGAGGCGTCGCCCTTCGTGGCGGCGGCGGCCGTCTTCTTGCCGCCCGAGCCGAGGCTGACGTCCGAGATCTCGAGCAGCGTCATGAGCTGCCGGTGTCCCTGCCGGCGGGCGTACCCGGTCTTGTTCTTGTACTTGAAGATCTTGACCTTGTCGCCCTTCTGCTCACCCGCCGCCTTCGCCGTCACGACGGCCTTCTCGAGGTCCTTGCCGATGTGCGTCTTGCCGTCGTCGTCGACGACGAGCAGCGGCTTGAACGTGACCGTGTCCTCGACGCCGTGGAGGTACTCGACCTCGATGACGTCGCCGGCCTTGACCTTGTGCTGCTTGCCACCGGTCTTGATGACCGCGTACATCGCTGTGCCTCCTCAGGCGTCGTAGGTCAGGATCACGCCGCGGCCCTCGCAGGTCGGGCAGGTCTCCGAGAACGATTCGAGCAGTCCACCAGAAACGCGCTTGCGAGTCACCTCGAGGAGCCCGAGCGGGCTGATGTCGAACACCTGCGAGCGCGTCTTGTCGCGCGCCATCTCCTCCTTGACCGTGTCGACGACTCGCCGCTTGTTCTGCTCGAGCAGCATGTCGATGAAGTCGACGATGATCATCCCGCCGATGTCGCGCAGGCGGAGCTGCCGCGCGATCTCGCGGGCCGCCTCGATGTTGGTGTTGACCACGGTCTCTTCGAGGTTGGTCTTGCCGACCGACTTGCCGGTGTTGACGTCGATGACCGTCATCGCCTCGGTACGGTCGATCACGAGGTAGCCGCCCGAGGGCAGCCACACCTTGCGGTCGAGTCCCTTGTGGATCTGCTCGACGACGTGGAACTCCTCGAACACCGGAAGCTTGCCGGTGTGCAGCCGCACCTTCGGAAGCAGGTCGGGCGCGACCTTGCCGAGGTACTCGGTGACGAGCGTGTACACGCGCTCGGAGTCGGTCACGAGCTCGCGGTACTCCTCGTCCGTGAACAGGTCGCGAACGACCTTCACCGTCAGCTCGGGCTCCTCGTAGAGGACGGCGGGGGCCTTTGCCTTCTTCGCCTTCTTGTCGATCGCGTTCCACTCGGCGAGCAGGCGGTCCACGTCCGCGCGCAGGTCCTCCTCCGTCGCCTCCTCGGCCGCGGTCCGGACGATGAGACCGTGCCCCTCGGGACGGATCTTCTTGAGCAGCGTACGGAGGCGGCGGCGTTCGGCGTCCTCGAGCCGCTTGCTGATGCCGGTGATCTCCCAGTTGGGCTGGAGCACCAGGTAGCGGCCGGGCATCGAGATCTTCGCGGTCAGGCGGGCGCCCTTGCCGCCGATCGGATCCTTGGTCACCTGGACGAGCACCGATTGTCCGCTCTTCAGGACCTGCTCGATGCGCGGCGGCTGCTTGCCCTCGAGATCCTCGGGCGCGTAGTTGACCTCGCCGGCGTACAGAACGGCGTTCCGGCCCCGACCGACGTCGACGAACGCGGCCTCCATGCCGGGCAGGACGTTCTGCACCCGGCCGAGATACACGTTTCCGACCATCGAGTGGGCGCCGATCCGGGTCACGTAGTGCTGGACGAGCGTCCGCTCCTCGAGGATCGCGATCTGGTCGCGATCGCCGTGCTCGGTGATCACCATCACCTTGTCGGTGACACGCGGAACGATCGGCATCGGCTCGCGCCGGCGGCGCGTCGTCGCGGAGGTGCTCCGGCCGCGTCGCAGCCGCGTCGGGCCCGCCGTCGCGACCGCGGAGTGCTCGCGGCCCTCGGCATCCGTCGGCTCCGCCGTCTTCGTCCGGCCTCGCCGAGTCCGCGTCCTGGGCGGCCCGTCTGCGCCCTCCTCGGTGGTCTTGGTCTTGGCCGCCGACCGGCGCGCGCGGGTGCGCGTGGGCGCGGCGGCGTCGTCCGACGCCTCCGCGGGCTCCGCGCGATCCGACGCGTCCCCGGCATCCGGGGTCTCGGCCGCAGCCGCCGTCGTCTTCGAACGGCCGCGCCCCCGACCGCCGCGACGGCGCCGCTTGCGGGAACGCGCCTGATCCGCGACGGCCTGCTCGGCGGCCTCGACGACGTCCTCGTCCGCGATCGACTCGTCGATGGCGACCTCCGGCCGCGGCTCGGGGTCGACGATGTCGACGTCGCCGGCATCGGGCGCCTCCGCGTCCACGCCCCGCGACGTGGCCGAGCGAGACCTGCCGCGGCCGCGCCCTCCTCTGCGGCGGCGCTTGGTCGCC
>JBKPTC010000039.1:0-22973 GCA_046735355.1 bacterium | reverse complement strand
CCCCTCCGGCGCGCGGGCGCCCGCCGATGTCGGGGCATCCGCGCCGGGTGGTCGGGCCGCGGACGGACGCGCCGCGCGCGCCTCCTCTGCGTGCTGCGTCTCGCTCTTGATGTCGATGCGCCAGCCCGTCAACCGCGCGGCGAGCCGGGCGTTCTGGCCCTCCTTGCCGATCGCCAGCGACAGCTGGTAGTCCGGCACGATGACCTCGGCCGTCTGCGTGTCGGGATCGACGCGCGCCTGGCTCACCTTCGCCGGCTGGAGCGCGTTCGCGACGAACGTGGCCGGATCGGCGCTCCACGGCACGACGTCGATCTTCTCGCCGCGTAGCTCGGTCACGACCATCCGCACGCGCGATCCCTTGGGGCCGACGCACGCGCCGACCGGGTCGACGCCGGGCTCGTTGGACGAGACGGCGATCTTCGAACGGTGTCCCGGCTCGCGGGCGACCGCCCGGATCTCGACGATCCCCTCATCGATCTCCGGCACCTCCATCCCGAACAGCGCGCGCAGCAATCCCGGGTGCGAGCGCGACACGACGATCTGCGGACCCTTGGTCCCCTTGCGGACCTCGGTGATGTACGCCTTGAGCCGCTCGCCCGGCCGGTAGGACTCGCTCGGCACCTGCTCGGCCTGCGGAAGGATGGCCTCGACCTTGCCGAGATCGAGCAGGATGTACCGACGGTCGGACTGCTGCACGATGCCGGTGATCACATCGCCCTCGCGCCCGGCGAACTCCTCGTACGTCATCTCACGCTCGGCGTCGCGCAGCTTCTGGAAGATGACCTGCTTGGCGGTCTGAGCGCCGATGCGCCCCTTGAACTCGTCGGTGACCGGCACCTCGTCCTCGGAGACGACGCGCGTGGTCGCGTCCTCCTCCTCCGTCGCGGGCTCGACCTCTTCGAGCTGCTGCACCCACACGCGAAGATCGCCGGTCTCGGGGTCGATCTGCGCCCGCACGCCGAACGTTTCGTCGTCCAGCTCGGGGTGCTGCTGTTTCCACCACGACTTGTAGGCGGACGCCATCGCCTCCTCCAGGCCCGCGAGGATCGTCTCGAAGGCGATGCCCTTCTCGCGCTCCAACTCTCGGAGCGCCGCGATCATGTCGGCGTTCATGGTCAGCTCCTTGCCGCCGGACCCCACTCGAAGACCGTTCGCGCAGAGGCGACGTTCGCGTACGGGACGCGCAGCTCTCCGCCGTCGGTGGCGATCGTGAACGCCTCCGCGTCGGCCGAGACCAGCTCGCCCCGGTGCGCCTTCGAGCCGCCCACCGGCTCGACGGTCTTCACCTTCACCTGTTCTCCGACGCTCGCGCGGAAGTGTCGGGGCTCCTTCAACGCACGCTCCAGGCCCGGAGACATCACCTCGAGGTCGTACCGCTCGCGTCCGCCGAAGTCCTCGACGTCGAGGCGCCGAGAGAGCTTCTCGGACGTCTCGGAGATCGTGTCGAGGTCGACGCCCCCAGGCCGCGTGACCGCGACCCGGAGGACGCGGCGCCCGCCCTCGCGGCCGTAGCTCACGTCCCACAGATCGAGCCCGGCGCCTTCGACGACCGGCCGAACCAGCGCCTCCACGTCCACCATCTCCCGTCCTCCTCGAGGCATCCCGCGCCTACCCCGCGAAGGCCACGTCCGCGCAACGGTCCCGGCCCTCGAAAAAGAACGTGGGCGCGAGCCCACGTCGGTCGATCCCGGAAGCCGGTTGCCGATCGAGTATACCGAAGGGTGCGCAGAAACGCAGGTCAGAGCGCTCGGCGCTGCCCGTCGCGCGTCGTCCATTGGTTCCGCGCCGCCAGCCGTCGCGCAAGCCGCGGGTCGCTCCAACCCCGGTTCACCCGGACGCCGAGATCCGCGCAGACGGCCTCGGCCTCGGCCTCCGAGCGGACCTCGTCGCGGATCCACAGACCGGCGAGGTCGATCAGGACGACGTCCCACGTGCGCAGGCCGACGTGTTGGACGACCGCCTCGACGTCGGGATGGAGCCCGACGAACGCTCGCAGGCGGTTCGACGCGCGGAGGGCCCGACTCACGGCGCGGTTCCGAGCAGACGACGAGCCGCGTCGACGGCCTCGGCGACGGGCGCCTGCGAGCGCTCGCCCGTGGCCCGGAGCTTGAGGTCCACCGAGCCGCTCTTCAGGCCGCGCCGGCCGACCACGACCTGCACCGGATAGCCGATCAGATCCGCGTCGGTGAACTTGACGCCGGCGGCGACGTCGCGGTCGTCGATCGCGGCGTCCACACCCGCCGCGCGCAGGGCGCCGTAGACGCGCTCGGCCGCGGCCGCGACGTCGGCGTCGTCACCGTTGGCCACGACCACGACCGCGTCGAACGGCGCCATCACCTTCGGCCACATCAGGCCCGCCTCGTCGTGGTGCTGCTCCGCCGCCGCGGCGAGCGTCCGCGAGATCCCGACGCCGTAGCAGCCCATCCGGAACAGCTGCTCGGTGCCGTCCTCGTCCACGAACGTCGCCTTGAGCGGCGCCGAGTACTTCGTGCCGAGCTGATAGATGTGCGCCACGACGATCGAGCGCCCGATCCGCAGCTCGCCGCCGTCCTTGGGACACCGGTCGCCCTCGCGGATCTCGACCACGTCCTCGTACCGGTCGACCCTGAAGTCGCGAGGGGTGTTGGCGCCTCGAACGTGATGATCGACCTCGTTCGCGCCCGTGATCCAGTCCTTTCCGGCGCGGACCGAGTGGTCGGCGACGACGATGGCGTCGTCTGGCAGACCCTGCGGCCCGACGTACCCCTTCGCGAACCCGCGCGCGACGAAGTCGGCGTCCTCGAGCCGCCGGATCGGCGTCGGAAAGAACAGCTGCTCGATCTTCTCCTCCGCGACCTCGCGGTCACCCGGAACCAGCACCGCGAGCGTTCGTCCGCCCGCGTCGAACAGAACGTTCTTGAGCGTCCGCTCGGGCGCCACGTCGAGGAACCGCGCGAGCGCCTCGATCGTCGGCGTCTCGGGCGTGTCGAGGACCTCGAGCGGCTCCAACCCGGTCTGGTCGACGGGCTCGGGTGGCCGCGGCCGCGCGGCCTTGACGTCGGCCAGGTAGTCGCCGTTGACGCACTCGACGAACAGGTCCTCGCCCACGTCGGCTCGAGCCATGAACTCGTGGTTCACGCCGCCGCCGATCTGACCGGCCTCGGCGTCGACGACGACGTAGGACAGGCCGAGCCGGTCGTAGATGCGGCGGTACGCCGCCAGCATCACGTCGTACGACGCGCGCATCGCGTCCTCGTCGCGGTCGAACGAGTACGCGTCCTTCATGAGAAGCTCCCGTACGCGCAGCAAGCCGAACCTCGGACGGAACTCGTCGCGATACTTCCACCCGATCTGATACAGGTTGAGCGGCAGCGACCGGTACGACGGCATCTCGGACGCGACGAGCGGCGTCACGACCTCCTCCTGCGTCGGACCAAGGAGCAGCTCGCGCTCGTGCCGGTCGACCAGCCGGAAGAGTTGCTCGCCGTACAGCTCCCACCGCCCGGTCGCCTTCCACGGCTCGGCGGGAAGCAGGATCGGCATCCGCACCTCCTGCGCGCCGGAGGCGTCCATCTCCTCGCGCACGACCGTCTCGATCCTCCGCATCGACCGCAGCCCGAGCGGCAGGACGGTGTAGATGCCGGCCGCGAGCTGTCGGACGAAGCCTGCGCGGAGCAGGAGGCGGTGCGACGCGGCCTCGGCCTCCGACGGATCGTCGCGCAGCGTCGGCGCGAACAGCTGCGAGAGCCTCATCAGGCGGTCAGGATACCGGCGGGCGATGCGTGCCCGAACGTTGACGGTCTCGCCGCGCGCGGCGACACTCGCGACACCGCCCGTATGCCAACCCGACGGCCGGCCCGGAGGGTCCGTGCGCATCCACCCCGACCGCGAGACGTTCGAGACGCAGGCCAAGTCCTGGCCGCTCGTCCCCGTGTGGACGGAGCTCCTCGCGGACGTCTCGACACCGGTCGGCGTTTTTCCGGCGCTCGCGGCCGACGGCGCCGGGATCCTGCTCGAGAGCGTCGAGCGGTCGGAGCGATGGGGCCGCTACTCGTTCGCCGCCGGCGACCCGGCCGCGGCCGTGATCGCGGACGCCGAGGGCATCCGGTTCGAGGACGTTCGACGCGCGCTGCCGCTTCCCGCGCTCGAGCGCGGCGCGCCAACGCGCGGCTCGCTCCGGCGGGTCGCGGCGGCGCTCGCGTCACCGCGCGTGCCCGATCTGCCGCCGCTGACGGGCGGCTTGATGGGCTACGTCGCCTACGAGGCGGCCGAGCTCCTCGACGGTCATCCCGTTCCCCGCCCGGCCGAGGCACCGTGCGCGCCGATCGGCCTGCTCGTGATCGATCGCGCCGTGGTGTTCGACCATTGGCGGCAGCGGCTCGTCCTCGTCGCGCACGCGTCGGCCGGTGGCTACGACGACGCGACGTCCACGCTCGAGACGCTGGCGTCGACGGTCGCCTCGGCACGCCCGCCCGCGCCGCTCGCGGCCGACCCCCGCGATGACGCCGGTCCCGCGGGCGATTCCAACATGCCCGACGATCGGTACCGCGAGATCGTGTCCGACTTCCGCGAGCACATCCTGGCGGGCGACATCTACCAGGGCGTTCCGTCGCGGCGCGTCTCGTTCCCGGCGCCGGACGGCGCGTATCCGATCTACCGGCGGCTGCGCGTGACCAATCCGGCGCCGTACATGTTCTTCCTGCGGATCCTCGGGATGGAGCTCGCCGGGTCGTCGCCGGAGCCGCTCGTGCGCGTCGAGGGCCGGCGCGTCTCGGCCCGCCCGATCGCCGGCACGCGGCCGCGCGGGCGGACGGAGGTGCGCGATCGATTGCTCGAGCACGAGCTGCTCGCCGATCCCAAGGAGCAGGCCGAGCACGCGATGCTCGTCGACCTCGCGCGGAACGATCTCGGGCGCGTCTGTCGTCCGGGCACCGTACGGCCGACGGAATTGATGGTCGTCGAGCGGTTCTCGCGCGTGATGCACATCGTCAGCACGGTCGAGGGCGAGCTCGCGGACGGCGGGGACGCGTTCGACGCGCTCGCGGTCACGTTTCCGGCCGGCACCGTCACGGGCGCGCCGAAGCGGCGCGCGATGGAGCTCATCGCCGACGCCGAGCCGACGGCGCGCGGGCCGTACGCCGGCGCGGTCGGGTACCGGACGTTCGCGGGCGATCTCGACTTCTGCATCACGATCCGAACGGCGGTCGTCGAAGACGGCGTCGCGCACGTCCAGACGGGCGCCGGCGTCGTCGCCGAGTCCGATCCCGACGCCGAGCTGGCCGAGACGCGCGCCAAGGCCGAGGCATTGCTGCCGGCGGTCGCGCCCGGCGCCGGTACGCTCGGGTCCGGGGAGACGCCGCGATGATCCTCGTCGTCGATCACTACGACTCGTTCACGTTCAACCTCGTGCAGCTCATCGAGAGCCTCGGATACGAGACCGAGGTCGTGAGAAGCGATGAGCGCCCCGCGGACGCGCTCGTCGCGACGCGGCCAGAGGGCGTCATCCTGTCGCCGGGTCCCGGTCGCCCCGAGGACGCGGGCTGCTTCCCCGAGCTCCTTCGAATCCTGCCCGAGGAGACACCGCTCCTCGGGGTGTGCCTCGGCCACCAGGCTCTCGGCGTGTGGGTCGGCGGCCGCGTCGAGCGAGCGGCGCCGGTGCACGGCAAGGCGTCGCTGGTCCATCACACCGGCGCGGGCATCCTCGAGGGCGTGGACGATCCGTTCGAGGCGGCGCGCTACCACTCGCTCGTCGTTCTCGCCGACGACCTGCCCGATGCGCTCGAGCTCACGGCGTGGACGGACGACGGCCTCGTGATGGCCGTGCAGCACCGCGAGCTTCCCCGCTTCGGCGTGCAGTTCCATCCCGAGTCGATCCTGACGCCCGAGGGCCCGAAGATCGTCGAGAACTTCCTGAAGCTGACGCGCTGATCGTTACGGACCGTCGGCGACGGTGGCCGTGTACATGAAGTTCAGACCGTCGTCCCGCGGATCGCCGTAGCACGAGTACGGGCTGCGAGCGCTCTGCCAGCACCGCGTCCGGGTGCTCGCGTTCGTCAGCACCAGATCGACCTCGCGCGTGGTCGATGGATCGAACGGCACCTGCACACCGTGGTCGCCGTGCACATCGAGATCGACGGAACCGTAGTTTGGATCGCCGTCGATCGGAACGACGACGTACGTGGCCGCCGAGCCGCGCGCGACGTCCGGGAGCTCGAGATGGAGCACGAGCTTCGCCGAGGCGCCCAGCGCGGGATCGGGCGTGAAGCGGACGTACCGGTTGGTCAGGTGGTTCATCGCGTACGTGTGCGCGTCCTGGTCCAGCGCCCCGAACGATGTGACGGAACGGAACGGCGGCGGCGGATAATGGTTCGACGTCCCCTCCTCGTACCAATCGCGCGCGACGGCGTTGCGCGCGCCGAACGCCGCGAACGTCGGGCCGAACGCCTCGCCCTCGTCCTCGATCGCGTCCGCGACAGCCCTCAGCGAGTACTCGTCGGGTCCGCGCCTCGAGCCGTCGGCGAGCTGCCAGGAGCGGCGAACGACCGCGATGTCGTGATCGGCGGCCGAGCCGAGGAACTCGGACAGGAACCGGAAGAAGATCCAGTCGCCGTACACGCCGAACCGCGTCCCGTTGTGGTCGAGCGGGCGTTGCGGATCGGTGATCGGCGAGTCGGCCAGGTATTGACGATTGTCGTCGACGCCGTCGTAGACCTCGTCCTCCATCCATGTCGCCGTCGACTCCATGAACCAGCGATCCTCGAAGTAGTCGTACGCGAACTGGATCGCGTGGAAGAACTCGTGCGCCAGCGTCACGCGCAGGGCTGCCACACCGTGCGCACCGCCACCGAACTGGCGGCGTGAGAAGTCGTTGTCGAGGACGCAGTACGCGGACGCGTCCCAGTACCGGTAGCTGCCACCGAAGTCGTGCGGATCGTCGCTCGCGCAGTAGCCGTAGTACCCCGCGGCGCCGATGTCGGCGAGATAGATGTCGATCTTGCCGTTCGGGCCGTGGTCCCTCGACGTCGCGTCCGACTTCGGCTTGCGGAAGGCGAACCGGCCGACCTCGGTCCGCCAGACGTGGTTCAGCGTCGCGATCACGCGGTCGACGAAGTCGGGCCGGCCGTTGTCGTTCTTGTCGGCGCGAGCGGGAGCGTCGGGGGTGCGGCGGACCCAATGGAAGCATGCGCGCCGGTTGCACACGGGTCGCACTTCCGGAACGGAGTATCCGAAGCCGTATGGATCGTGCGCCCCGTCCGTCGGCCGCGCCAGCAACGCGTCGGCGAGGCGCCGCTCCGCAGCCGTCAGCCCGTCGTATGCCGCCCGGAGATCCCGAAGCACGAGCGTGACCTCGGCGGGCGCCGGCTTCGCCACGTCGCCGTATCGGGCGCGCACGTCCGCGACGTCGAACACGGACAGCGCCCGCTCGAGCGCGTACGTGGCGGGCGAGATGCGACCGGCCGTGAGCGCCGCGGACAGCGCGTCCGCCGCCGAGCCGCTCGAGGGCACGACTCGGTGCCGCGGCGACGCGCCGGCGACCGCCGCAGGTCCGGCCACGACGGACAGGACGAGCGACGAACCGACGGCGGCGAGGAGGAACGGACAACGGCGCACGAGCGGGCTCCCTTTGGCGTGGAGCGGCGATGGTACCCGGCGATCCGGCTCCGATGAAGGACCGGGTCAGGCCTCGGGCGTCGTGGATCCCGTCGCGGCGAGCCGCCGGGCTTCCGCCACAAGGCGCTCGACGAATTGGGATTCGGGGATCTTGTCGACGACCTCGCCCTTGACCACGAGGAACCCCTGGCCCTTGCCCGCCGCGATCCCGAGGTCCGCCTCGCGCGCCTCGCCCGGTCCGTTTACGACGCACCCCATCACGGCGACGCGGATCGGCTGCTTGATCCCCTCGCGTTCGAGCGCCTCGTTGACCCGCCGCGTCAGGCCGAGGACGTCCACCTCGGCGCGGCCGCAGGACGGACACGCGACGAGGTCCAGCCCACGCCTGCGCAGGCCGAGCGACTGCAGGATCCAGATGCCCGCCTTGACCTCCTCGACGGGATCGTCGGTGAGCGAGACGCGGATGGTGTCGCCGATCCCCTCCGCGAGCAGCGCTCCGATGCCGACGGCGCTCTTGATGCCGCCCATCGGCATGGGGCCGGCTTCCGTGACGCCGAGATGCAGCGGATAGTCGCACTTCTCGGCGAGCATCCGGTAGGCCTCGATCATGACACGCGGGTTCGAGTGCTTGACCGAGATCTTGATGTCGAAGAAGTCCTCGTCCTCCAGGATCCGCGCCTCGGTCAGCGCCGACTCGACCAGCGCCTCCGGCGTCGGCGCGCCGTACTTCTCGAGCATGTCCTTCTCGAGCGAGCCCGCGTTGACGCCGATCCGGATCGGCACCTTTCGGGCCTTGGCCTCGCGCGCGATGAGCCGAACCTTGTCCTGGTACTTGATGTTTCCGGGGTTGATCCGAAGCCCCTGGATCCCGGCCTCCAGCGCGGCCATCGCGTACTTCCACTGGAAGTGGATGTCCGCCACGACGGGAACCGTCGACTTGGCGGCGATCGCCGGCAACGCCTCGGCGTCCTCCCAGTGCGGGACGGCGACGCGGACGATGTCGACGCCGGCGGCGACGAGCGAGGCGATCTGCTGCAGCGTCGCGTTGATGTCCGCGGTCTTGGTCGTGGTCATCGACTGCACGCGGATCGGCGCATCGCCGCCGACGGTCACGCCGCCGACGCTGACCTGCCTCGAGGGTCTCCGGTTCGCGAGCATCCGTCTCCAGTGTCCCAGCCCGGGAGCGTCAGTCTCCGAAAACGTGGAAGACGATCTGCCGGTCCTTCGGGTCGTCCATCTCGAACAGGATCAGGCGCTGCCACCGTCCGAACATCGGCTCGCCCGCGGCGACCGGGATGGCGTGCGAGGACGCCGACAGCAGCATCGACTTCACGTGCGAGTGGCCGTTCCGCCGCTCGTGCGACTCGGCCAGGTTCTGCGTCCGTCGCTCGAGATCGTCGTGCGCGTAGTAGATGTCCTCCGGCACCAGGTCGCGGACCCGGCGGCGGAAGTCCTCGAGCGCGCCATCCTCCCACTCGTTGATCAGCAGCGCGCACGTCGTGTGGGCACAGAACGCGACCGCGGCCCCGTCGGTCACGCCGGAGTCCTTGATCGCGCGCTGGAGCTCCTCCGTCAGGTCCACGTAGCCCCAGCGCTCGGGGACGGACACGTCGATGGTCGTCGTCGCGGACTTCACGGAACCCTCCTTGTCTCGGCCGCGGCAGCGACCGGTAGATCGAACGTGAACACGCTTCCCTGCCCGAGCCGGCTCTCGGCACGGATGTGGCCGCCGTGCGCCTCGACGACCGACCGAGCGATCGCCAGACCGATGCCCGTTCCGCCGTCGTCGCGCGAACGCGCGGCGTCGGCCCGGTAGAACCGCTCGAACAGCCTGGGCAGGTGCTCCGGCGCGATGCCCTGGCCCGTATCGGTGACGGCGACCTGGCAGGATCCGTTGGCTCGATGCGCCTCGACGGTCACCTCGCCGCCGGGCGGGGTGTACCGCAGCGCGTTGTCGAGCAGGTTGTACAGCACCTGGTGGACGCGTTCGGCGTCGACCAGCACGGCGGGGAGATTGTCGGGGACGGCGTCCCGGACGAGGACACCGCGGTCGGCGCGCGCGACCTCGATCTCCGACAGGACGTCTCGCACGAGCGGATGCAGCGGGACCGGCGTGCGGTTCAGCCGCACCTCGCCCGACTCGATGCGCGACAGGTCGAGCAGCTGCTCGACCAGACGACCGAGCCGTTCGGATTGGTTGAGCATGATCTGCAACGTGTCGGGATCCGGCCGCTCGACGCCGTCGAGCAGGTTCTCCAGATGCGCGCGCAGCGCCGAGATCGGGGTCTTGAGCTCGTGAGAGACGTTGGCGACCAGCTCACGACGCAGCCGCTCCACACTCTCGAGCTCGGCGCTCATGTTGTTGAACGCCGCGGCGAGCTGACCGACCTCGTCCCGGGACGTGGTGTGCACGCGCTGCGCGTAGTCGCCCATCTCCATCCGATGGGCCGCACGCGCCATGTCGCGCAGCGGCTGCGTCATCCCGCGAGCCAGCCATCGGGCCATCGCGAGCGCGATCGCCGCGGCGGCGGCCCCGGCGAGCGCCAGCTGCCACATTGAATCGCGGATCGCGAGCACGCCGGCGAACCCGAGGATCAGGTACACGAGCAACAGCGTCACGCCGACGGCGAAGATGATCGTCGAACCGAGCTTGGCCCGGATCGTCGGAAGGTTCTCGAGCGGACGCGGCAGACGCATCAGACGCGCTCCCGCTCGTCCTGGAAGGCGTATCCGACGCCGTGGACCGTTCGGATGAACCGCGGCTCCTGCCCGTCCTCCTGCAGCTTCCGGCGGATGCGAGCCACGTGCGAGTCGACGACGCGGCCGCCCGCGTAGTCGCGATAGCCCCAGACGCGATCCATGAGCTGTTCGCGTGTGAACACGACGCCCGGCTCCGAGGCGAGCACCGCCAGGATCTCGAACTCGAGCGGGGTGAGCGGCACCTCCTCGTCGTCGAGCGCGACGCGCCGACGCGAGGGATCGATCCGGAGCGCGCCGCGCTCGAGCGGACCGTTGGTGGACGCGGTGCGGATCCGGTCGACGCGCCGCAGGATCGCGCGCACGCGGACGGCGAGCTCGCGCAGGCTGAAGGGCTTGGTGAGGTAGTCGTCTGCGCCCACGGCGAACCCGGCGATCGTGTCGGCCTCCTCCGTGCGCGCGGTCAGCATCAGGACCGGAACCCACCGATCGCGCTGGATCTCCTTGCACACCTCGAGACCGTCCATGCCGGGAAGCATCAGATCGAGGACGACGAGATCCGGACGCAACCGTGCGCACGCGTCGATGGCGGCCGGCCCGTCCTCGACGACGACGACCTCGTAGCCCTCGCTCTGCAGACGCGCGCGGACGGCCTCCGCGATCGCCTGCTCGTCGTCGACCACCAGCACGGTCTGGGTCACGGCGTCATGGTATCCGGGGCATGTCGCGCCACTCCCGGGGGCCGTGTGGAGAACGTGTGGCAACGAGCCACACGGAGACGCCTACGGCGTCAGGTTCAGCGGGTTGACGATGTCGAGGTACAGGACCAAGCCCGAGAACAGGATGAAGAACGCCGCGACCGCGGCGGCCACCGGCGCGATCTTCCGTGCGTCGAGCGCGCGGCCGCTGACCTTCTCGATGGCGAGGATGGCCAGATGACCGCCGTCGAACGGCGGAAGCGGCAGCAGGTTGATGAGACCGATGAAGATGTTCACCACGGCGAACAGCCACAGGATGTCCCAGAAGTGACCGCTCTCGGCCGTCGCTCCGACGAGTCGGCCGACGCCGACGACGCTGATCGGTCGGTTTCCCGGCGAGGTCTCGGTCCGACCGCCGAACGCCTGCCGCGCGACGTTCGCGAGGCCCTGCGGTCCGAAGACGCGTCCCAGCCCGCTCACGGTCTGCGCGACCGTGGATCCGACGAGCCGCGCGCCGCCGGTGATCGATCCCACGAGACCCTCGCGTTCGCGCGCCAACGTGAGCACGACGCCCACGCGGCCGACCTCCTGGCCCGCGACCGTGTCGATCTTCGGCGTCACGGTGAACGAGAACCGCCGGCCCTCGCGCTCGACGACGAGGGTGATCGGCTCTTCGACGTGATCGCGCGTGTACGCGATGAGCTGCGTATCGGTCGGATCGT
The DNA here is from genome assembly GCA_046735355.1 of bacterium. Lineage (GTDB taxonomy): Bacteria > Actinomycetota > UBA4738 > UBA4738 > HRBIN12 > DATAEU01. The sequence continues at coordinate 11,266 of JBKPTC010000039.1, read as the reverse complement.
CGATGCCGCCGACGCGGACGATGCGGTCGCCGGGTCGGATGCCGACCTCGGCGGCGGGTGACCGCACGCCACCCTCGAGCGTCGGCGAGACGGCCGCGACGATCGGCGAGCTCGTCACCGGCTGCCCAACGAGCCCGAGCCATGCGGTCAGACACACGAACGCGAGCACGAAGTGCGTGAACGGGCCCGCGACGATGACCAGCGCGCGCTGCCATCTCGGCTTGGCCCCGTACGTGCGAGGGAGGTCCTGCGGCGGGATCTCGTCGTACGGGTTCATCCCCGCGATCTTCACGTAGCCGCCCGCCGGGATCGCCTTGAGGCCGTACTCGGTCTCGCCACGGCGCGTCGACCAGATGCGCGGACCGAATCCGACGAAGAACTCCGTCACCTTGATCTTGAACGCCTTGGCGACCGTGAAGTGCGCCGCCTCGTGCACGAGGATCGCGAGGAACAGCGCGACGAAGAACGAGACCTGTCCGAGTACGCCCATCAGAACCAGTATCGGCGGTTCAACGCGATTCGATGATCTCCGCGGCCCGGTGCCTGGCCCACGCGTCGGCGCGCTCCAGGTTGACGACCGAGACCACGGACGAGGGTGCCTCGTGCTCGTCCACGACGGCCTGGACGACCTCGACGACCCGCGTGAGCGGGATCTTCCCCTCGAGGAACGCCATGACGGCGACCTCGTTGGCCGCGCTCATGACGGCGGGGAACGTGAGCCCGAGCTGCCCGACCCGGTACGCGAGATCGATCGCGGGAAACGCCTCGCGGTCGACCGGCTCGAAGGAGATCTTGCGGTCGGCCAGCGGAACCGGCTCGACGCCCGTCGGGAGCCGCTCCGGCCACGCGAGGGCGAGCTGGATCGGCAGGCGCATGTCGGCGCTCGCGAACTGCGCGAGGATCGTTCCGTCCCGGAACTCAGCCATGGCGTGCACGATGCCCTCGGGATGGACCACGGCGTGGATCTGTGAATAGTCGATCCCGAACAGGTAGTGCGCCTCGATCACCTCGAGCCCCTTGTTCATCAACGTGGCGGAGTCGATCGTGATCTTCGGGCCCATCTGCCACACGGGGTGCGCGAGCGCCTCCTTGACGGAGGCTCGCGCGAGCTCGTTGCGCGCCCAGCCCCTGAACGGTCCGCCGGAGCCGGTCAGGATGACCCGCTTGACGTCGTCCCGGCGCTCGCCTCGGAGCAGCTGCGCCAGCGCCGCGTGCTCGGAGTCGACCGGGACCAGCCGCTCCGGCTCGCCCTTGATGAGGTCGAGCACGAGCTCGCCGCCGACGACGAGGCTCTCCTTGTTGGCGAGCGCGAGCGTCTTCCCGCTCTGCAGGGCCGACAGGGTCGGCGCCAGCCCCGCGGAGCCGACGAGCGCGTTCAGGACCATGTCGGCCTCGACGTCGCGAGCCAGCCGCTCGGCCGCATCCGGGCCCACGAAGATCTCGCATCCCTTGGTGTTGGACGCCGCGAGCTTCTCGCGGAGGTCGTGCGACGCGTCCTCGTCGGCCATGGCGACGTACGGCGGGAGGAACTCCCGGATCTGGCCGACGAGCAGCTCGTGGTTGGTGCCGGCGGACAGCCCCACGACCTTGAAGCGGTCCGGGTTGCGCCGAACCACGTCGAGGGCCTGCGTGCCGACCGACCCCGTCGAGCCGAGGATGATCAGCGAGCGCACGGTCCTAGGGTACCCCGCCCACCGACATATCCGCGCAACCGAGCGCTCCGACCGAACGGGATGGGACGAACGGATATCGGGCGCGCTCAGCCGCTGACGAGCCGCAGGAAGATGACCGCCGCGGGCGCCACGAACAACAGGCTGTCGATGCGGTCGAGCACGCCGCCGTGACCGGGCAGCACGCTCCCCATGTCCTTCACGCCGAGGTCGCGCTTGAGCAGCGACTCGGCCAGGTCGCCGAGCGGCGCGAGGACGGCGACGACGACGGCGACGGCGACCGACCGACTCAGCGTGCCGATCGGCTGGACGCTCGATCCGATGGCGACGGCGACGCCGATCACGACGAGCGTCGCACCGACCGCGCCCTCGATCGACTTCTTCGGCGAGATCGTCGGCGCGAGCGGCCTGCTGCCCCACAGCGTGCCGACGAGGAACGCCGCCGTGTCGTACACGAAGGTGAGCGCGATGACCGCGAGCACGAGCGCGGTGCCGTCGGGCTGGTCGAGCAGCGACAGGACGTACGAGCCGAGCAGCGGCACGTAGGCGATCCCGAACACCGTGACGGCGACGTTGGCGGACGTGCGGTGCCGATGCTGCTCAGGCGTGACCATGTACCACACGAAGGTCGCGACGATCGACAGCGCGAAGATCGACAGCATCGCTGTCTCACCCCGGAAGTACGCCGCCGCGACGATCAGCCCGCCGGCCGCGAGCCCGAGAGCCGTCGCGGGCTGGAAGTTGCGCCGCTGGAGCGCGCGGTACAGCTCGCCCTGCGCCCAGACGAGGATGAGCCCGGCGACGACCGCGAACGCGGCCGGGCCGATCGCGAGCGCGCCGAGCGCCAGCCCCGCGAGCACCAGCCCGGTGAGGAACGCGGCCGGCACGTCGCGTCCGCCGGGGCGTCGCTCGTCGGGGGCGCCCACCTCCATGGTGCCGGGATCCTGCCAGCTGGGCCCGCCGAGCCCCTCGCCGGCGCCGACGCGGACGGTCCGGACCGTCGAGCGCGGCTCCGCGACCAGATCGTCGTCCTCGTCTGCCATCCCCGCCGCGATCGGCTCGGTGACGTAGGAGACGGGATCGGGAGGACCGGGCTCGAACGTGGCCTCGTCGCGGACGGACTCCGCGAAGTGGTCGACCGCGGCCTCGACCGCCTCGGCGCTCGGAGGCTCCTCGGCGACCGGCTCGTCGAGATCGGCCTCGACGTCGTCCTGCGCACCCGGGAGTTCGACGTACGCCGACGCGGGCTGCGTGAACGCCTCGACGGTGATGTCGTCGTCCTCGTCCGCGGCGACGCCCGCCGGCTCGAGCAGCGACGCGGGGTCGGGCTCGTCGAGGTCGTCCCACGACTCGGCGTGCTCGTCGTCGTCGGTGTCGAAGAGGCGATCGCCCGTCTCGGCGGCCGCCGGCTGGGTCTCGTCCGCCTCGGGGATGCGGATGTCCGCGGACGCGGCGTCGGTGTCCTGGGTGGCGGGTTCGGATGCGTGGGCGGGCGCGTCGTCCGGCGTCGTCGTGTCCGGCCAGTCGACGTCCTGGATCGGCGCGAAGAACTTGTCGAGATCTTCGAAGAGATCGTCCTTGTTCTCGCCCTCAGGCACCTAGATCTCCTTGAGCTCCTGCTCCTTGTGCGCGACGATCTCGTCGATCTCCGCAACGTGCTGGTCGGTCAGCTTCTGGAGGTCCTTCTCGGATCGCGACAGCTCATCCTCGGAGATGCCCGCGTCGCGTTCAAGTCGCTCGAGCTCCTCCTTGGAGTGGCGGCGGATGTTCCGAACCGCAACCCGTCCGTCCTCGCCGCGCTGATGCACGACCTTGACGAGGTCGCGACGGCGCTCCTCGGTGAGCGGCGGGAACGACAGGCGGATCACGTTGCCGTCGTTGGACGGCGTGATGCCGAGGTCGCTCGACATGAGAGCCTTCTCCATCGAGCCGATGGCGTTCTTGTCGAACGGCTGGACGAGGAGCGTCCGCGGCTCGGGCACCGAGAACGAGGCGAGCTGCTGGAGCGGCACCTGCGTACCGTAGTACTCGACGACGATCCGCGAGAGCAGGCCCGGGGTCGCCCGGCCTGTCCGGATGGCCGCGAGCTCCTCCTTGAGGACCGTGATGGCCTTGGCCATCTTGTCCCGCGCATCGCCGAGCGTCGTCTCGACCGTCATCGCGAACCTCCCGATTGCGAGCCCACGCCGGTCCCCGCATGCACGAGCGTTCCGATCCGTTCGCCCGAGACGGCCCGCCGGATGTTGCCCTCCTCGCGGAGGTCGAACACGATGATCGGCAGGTCGTTCTCCATGCAGAGCGAGATCGCGGTGGCGTCCATGACCTGGTAACCCTCGCGCAGGACGTCGATGTACTCGATGTCGTCGAACCGCGTCGCGTTCGGCTCGATGTGCGGATCCGCGTCGTAGACCCCGTCGACCTTCGTTCCCTTCAAGATCGCGTCGGCTCCGATCTCGAGCGCGCGCTGCGCGGCCGTCGTGTCCGTCGAGAAGTACGGAGCGCCGATGCCCGCCGCGAAGATGACGATCCGACCCTTCTCGAGGTGCCGAACCGCGCGCAGCGGCACGTACGGCTCGGCCACCTGGGACATCGTGATGGCGGTCTGCACCCGGTTGGGGACGTGGATCTTCTCGAGCGCGTCCTGCAGCGCGAGCGCGTTCATGACGGTCGCGAGCATCCCCATGTAGTCGGCACGCGATCGCGCGATGCCGGGCGCCTGACGGCCCCGGAAGATGTTGCCGCCGCCCACAACGACCGCACACTGGACGCCGAGGTCGACGACCTCCATCAGCTGACGGGCCAGCAGCGCCGTCGAATCCGTCGAGATCCCGTAGCCCGTCTCGCCCGAGAACGCGTCTCCGGAGAGCTTCAGGAGCACGCGGTGGTACGTAGGACGTTCGTCGCCGCTGCCGGAGCCCGCATCGGCCATCGCTATTCCGCGCCTCCGGTCGCGTCCTCGCCCGCGTCGCCGAGGCGGAACCGCGCGAAGCGGCCGATCACGACCTTCTCGCCCGTCTTGGCGCCGGTCTCGTCGAGCAGCTGCTGGACCGTCTTGCTGTCGTCCTTCACGTACGGCTGCTCGAGCAGCACGTTGTCCTTGTAGAACGCGTCCATCTTGCCGTCGACGATCTTCTCCGTGACGTTGTCGGGCTTGCCGAGCTCCTTGGCCTGGACCTCGAAGACGTGCCGCGTCGAGTCCACCTCGCTCGCCGGAACGTCCTCGCGGCGCAGCCAGCGCGGATCCGCGGGGCTCGCGACGTGGAGCGCGAGGTCCTTCGCGAGCTGTTTGAACTCGTCGGTGTTCGCGACGAAGTCCGTCTCGCAGTTGAGCTCGATCAGCGACCCGACCGTTCCGTTGAAGTGGATGTAGGACTCGATGCGGCCCTGGTTGGCGCTGCGGCCGGCTCGCTTGCCCACCGACGCCAGCCCGCGCTCGGCGAGCAACCGCATGGCCCGTTCGACGTCGCCCTCGGCCTCCTGGAGCGCACGCTTGGTGTCCATGATGCCGGCTCCGGTGGCCTCCCGGAGCCGCTTGACCTGATCCGCGGTGATGTCAGCCATTCGTGGTCGCCGTTCCTATCCGGCCGCCTGGCCGTCGGTGGTCTCGCTCCGTCCGTCGGTCGCGGCGGGTGGTGCGGCCGCCGCCGGGGCCGTCGGAGCGGGGGCGGGCGCCGACGGCGCGGCCACGGGCTCCTCCGGCTCGAACTCCGGCCCGGACGCCCGCGTGACGAGCTGCTCGCGTCCGATCTGCCGTCCGTCCGCCAAGGCGTCGGCGATGATCCGCGTGACGAGCGCGACCGAGCGGATGGCATCGTCGTTGCCGGGAATCACGTAGTCGACCTCGTCGGGATCGCAGTTGGTGTCGACGATCGCGATGACCGGCAGGCCCAGCTTGCGCGCCTCGTTGACCGCGATGTGCTCTTTCTTGGTGTCGATCACGAAGATGGCGTCCGGAAGCCGCTCGAGATTCTGCATGCCGCCGAGGTTCCGCTGCAGCTTCTCCATCTCGTGCCGCAGGCGGATGACCTCCTTCTTCGGAAGGAAGTCGAACGCGCCGCTGCGCTCCATCTCGCGCAGCTCGCGCAGCCGCAGCAGTCGCCGTGAGACGGTCTGGAAGTTGGTCAGCATCCCGCCGAGCCACCGCGTCGTGACGTACGGCATGCCGACGCGGGTGGCTTCGCGCTCGATGACCTCCTGCGCCTGCTTCTTCGTTCCGACGAACAGGACGGTTCCGCCACGTCGCCCGAGGTCGGCGGCGTACGTGTACGCGTCCTCGAGACCGACGAGCGTCTTCTCGAGGTCGATGATGTAGATGCCGGAGCGCTCCCCGTAGAGGTACCGGCTCATCTTCGGGTTCCACCGTCTGGTCTGGTGGCCGAAGTGGATGCCGGCCTCGAGGAGCGCCCGCCTGGTCACGACAGGCACGTGCTTCCTCCTTCCGGTTGTCGTCCTCCGCCCGGTTCGTCCCGGCTCCGGCCCGTCTCGACGGGACCCCGGAGCCGATCCCCGGGCGTGTGTGCTCGGCACCTGGGTACCGGCGAACGGGCAGTCTACCAGCGCGAATCCGCCGGCCGGTCACCGCCGGCGCGCGCCGGTCGCCGTGGGCGTGACGTCGATCGAGGACTCGACGGCCAGCCACCGGTACGCCATCGCGGCCGTGAACGACACGTGGAAGTACGTGAGGACGAACAGCCCGACCCACGTCCACGGATCGAGGTTCGCCGTGATCGTCGTCCGGTTCGGGATGAACAACGGAAGCACGAAGGCGAGCAGGACGTACAGGACGCAGAAGGCGAGCTGCCGGCCGCCCGGCGTTCGGGCGCCGGCATAGGCGCGACGGAGCGTCTCGGCGAGCGGACGCCGCTCCCTGACCGCGGCGAACGGCACGAACCCGAGCGCGAACAGGATCAGTGCGGGCAGCACGACCTGGACGAGCGTTCCGAGACCCGGTCCGAGCGCGGCGCCGAACTGCGCGAGGAACAGCCCGACGAACGACAGGATGAGGTACGCGAGCACGAGCGGGAACGCGAGCAGCCCGCGGATCGCTCCCCCGACGCCGACCGCTCCGTGCCGCTCGAAGCCCTCGACGATCAGACCGGACAGGACGCCGACGAGGACCGCGCGGACGAGCAGCAGCGGCAGCGCGAGTATGAGGCCGGTCTGCTGCCCGGCGATCGAGATCGCGTTCTGCGTGTCGAACGCCGTGGACAGCGGCGGCATCGCCCACATCTGCGACAACGCGATGCCGGTTCCGACGAACCCCGCCGCGATCAGCAACAGCCAGGCGAGGAACACGATGAGCATCGGGCCGAACAGCAGCACGGGGTTGGACGCGACGAGCAGGAACCCCTGGCCGAGCGAGGCGCGGTACGTCGGCATCGACGACATCGACGGCGGCACCGGCGGACCGAGCAGACGCCCGAAGATCCCGCCGGACGCCGGATCGGTGCGCGCCGGCGTCGAGCTCGCTCGCGCCGGCGTTCCCGACGTGGCTCGGGCGCGGCCGCGCTTGTCGCTCTTTCCGTTGCTCATCAATCGTCCTCGCTCACGTCCGGAGCTGTGCGTTGCTCCGTGTCGGAGGACGGATCGACGATCGCGACCCGGCGCGACGTCGCGCGCCCGACCGCGAAGATGAGGGCGCCCACCGCGACGGCGACGGCCAGGCCGCCCGCGACATTGGCCGGCACGGGATCCGTCGGCGACGGCTCGTCCAGCAAGATGCCGGCCGGGTCGTTGCGCAGGGCGACGAGCTCCGTCCCGCCGGCTCCGCCGCGCGAGGCGATCACGAGGTCCGCCGTGAGCGCGAGCCCGCCGACCGCCGCATCGGGCGACGGCGTTCGGAAGATCAGATGCCCTGTCCGCAGCGAGACGGCTCCGATCGAACCGTCCTCGAGACCGACGACGACCGCGTCGCCGGCGACGACCGGGGACGCGCGCAGGATCGCCTCGTTGAACTCGTAGATCCAGGACGGTCCCGCCCCCGGCGTGAGGAGATGAACGCCGCCGTTGGAGTCGGCGAACACGAACGAACGCCCCGTGACCGCCGGTCCGACGAACGGCGAGACGAGCGCCGGGATCCTGTCATGCCACGACTCGGATCCGTCGGCCGTCGACAGCCCGAGGACCTCGCCGTCGGGAAACGCGACGACGACGTCGTCGTCGACGATGGCAGGCAGCGACCCGAAGCTCGCCGTCGTATCCGGCGTGACGCCCCAGCGCATATCGCCCGTCGCCTCGTCGAACGCGACGACGCGCGCCGAGCGTTGGGCCTCGGAGGCGGCGACGACGCCGACCACGATGCCGTCCGCCGCCGCGGCGGGTCCGGCGAGGCTGCCGCCGGTCCTCGCCTTCCACGCGACGGTTCCCTCGGCCACGTCGATCGCGGTCAACGCGCCGCTCTCGTCCGCGACGAACGCGCGCGTTCCGTCGATCGCGACACCGCTCTTCGCTGCATCGTCGAGGGCGATCGGCGCGTCCCAGACGGACTCGCCGGTTGCGACGTCGACGGCTTGGACCGATGCGGTGTCGGGTCCCCGACCGTCCGTCCACACGACCACGTTCGATCCGTCGACGGACGCGATCGCCGGCGCGACGGGCGCCGCATCGCGCTCGAGCGTCCAGACGGTCCCCCCGTCCGAAAGCGAGAACGCGGAGAGCGCGCTCGGGCTGGCGACGACGGCGGTATCGCCGGCGACCACCGGCGCGGACAGGCGCTGTCCCGACGGCCCGTCGACCTCGCCGATCCACGCGGTCGCGTACGGCGGACCGGGAGCGTCGGGCCGCGCCCCCGTGTGCGCCGAGTTCCCCTGCACCTGCGGCCACCCCTCGGTCGGCGCCGCGGTCTGCGCGACGGCGGGGGTCGAGAAGGAGGCGGTACCGAGGGTCGCCAGGACGAGCGCGACCAGATGTGGCAACGTTGAACGGCGCAGCGCGGATCCTCCGGTGATGGAGGCGCCATCCTATCGGCGGTCCCGCTGGCGGAACGGCCCGGTGCAGCCCGTCGCCGCCTATCCGTCGACCGGAGCCAGGCGGACGAAGCCGACGACGTTCGGCGCCGCCAGGAACGACATCGGGTCGACGTACTCGCCGTCGACGCGCACACCGAGGTGCAGGTGGCTGGGATCGAGACCGGCGTGTCCGGAGCCCGACGCACCGACGACCGCGCCCTGCGCCACCTGGTCGCCCTTGTGCACGCCGATCGACGACAGGTACGAGTAGGACGCGATGACGCCGCTTCCCGTCGCGACGCTCACGAACAGCTGTCCGCCGACCGGCCCGGCGAACGACACGGTTCCCGACGCGGCGGCGCGCACCGGCGTACCGACGGGCGCGGCGATGTCGATCCCTCGGTGGCCGGCGGAGTACGGCGAGTCCGGCGGATCGAATCCGCGGATCACCGGTCCGGCGACGGGCCACGTCCATGTTCCGGACGCGTGCGCCGGCGCGGCGGTGAGCAGCAACGAACCGAGCACGAGCGGAACGAAGATCCAGCGGCGCATTCGAGCTCCTCTCGACGACCGACGAAGGAGCGCGGACGCTACCGGTGCGGGGCGGTGCGGTCCGTGACGGATGTCACGGACGCATGGGCGTCAGTCGACCTCGACGAGCTGCAGGCGCAGCTGGTTGACCGCCTTGGTGTGGATCTGACAGACGCGCGACTCGGTCACGCCGAGGATCTCGCCGATCTCGGCCAGGGTCAGGCCCTCGAAGTAGTAGAGCGTGACGACGATCTTCTCGCGCTCCGACAGCGAGTTGATCGCGCCGGCGAGGAGCGCCCGCGTCTCCTGACCCTCGACGCCGAGCGTCGGATCGGTTCCCTTGTCCGCGAGCGTGTCGAGGAGCGACACCTGCTCGCCGCGGTCGCTGCCGACCGAGAGCAGCTCGTCGAGGGCGAGGACCGACACGAACGAGATCTGAGTGACGACGTCGTGCAGCTCCGAGATCGAGACGCCGAGCCGCTCGGCGACCTCCTTCTCGGCGGGCGCGCGCTTGAGCATCGACTCGAGGTCCGCGACCGCCTTCTCGATCTCGCGCGCCTTGAAGCGGACGGAGCGAGGAACCCAGTCCATCGCCCGGAGCTCGTCGATGATCGCGCCCTTGATGCGCGGGATGGCATACGTCTCGAACTTGTTCCCACGCGCCGGCTCGAACTTCTCGAGCCCGTCGATGAGGCCGAACATCCCGTAGGAGACGAGGTCCGCCTGTTCCACCGACGCCGGAAGACCGGTGGCCACGCGGCTCGCGACGTATTTCACGAGCGGCGCGTAGTGCAGGATAAGGCGTTCGCGCGCCTCGGCCGACGCCGTCGCCTTGAACTCGTCCCATAGCGCCGCGAGCTCGTCCGGCTTGGTCTGTATCTCGCTGTCGGCGAGGATGACGGTCCGCGCGCCGGGCTTCGGCTTAGCGTCCGTCTTTGCGCTCTTGGCGTTCTTCGACGAGCGCGTCGCCTGGCCCTTGGCGGCCGGCTTGGCGTCCCGCGCGGTCTTCGTCGAACCCGCCATCAGGCCCTCGGGTGGCTCTGTCGGTAGGCGTCGACCAGCCGGGTGCGCGATACGTGCGTGTAGCGCTGCGTCGTGGCGACGCTCGCGTGCCCCAGGAGCTCTTGCACGGCCCGGATGTCGGCTCCTCCCTCGAGCAGATGCGTCGCGAAGGAGTGCCTGAGCGTGTGCGGCGAGATGCGGCGCTCGGACAGCGTCCTTCGTCCGTATCGTCCCACAAGCGCGCGGATGTCGCGCGTCCCGAGCGGTTTGGCCTTGCGGTTGAAGAACAGCGCGTCGGATCCGGCCCCCATCATCCGGTGGCGTCCCTCGGCCAGGTAGGCGCGAAGCGCGTCGGCCGCGAAGTCGGACAGCGGCACGTCTCGCTCCTTCGAGCCCTTGCCGACGACCGTCACGCGCCCGCGGTCGAGGTCGACGCGGTCGAGCGTCAGCCCCGAGACCTCGGCGACGCGGAGCCCCGAGCCGTAGAGGAGCTCGAGGACCGCACCGTCGCGCAGCGCGACGGCTCGGGCGCGCAGGTCGGTCGTTTCGTCGGCATCGAGCTTCGGGGCCTCGACGAGGCCGGCGGCCTCGGTCGCTCGCAGGACCGTCGGAAGTCGCGAGACGACCTTCGGTCGACCGAGGAGCGAGGCCGGATCCGTTCGGACGACGTCACGCGACTTGGCCCATCGATAGAACGTGTGGATCGCGGCGACGCGTCGTGCGATCGAGGACCGTGCGTAGCCGAGCGTCATCTCCTGCGCGAGGAACCGCCGGAGCTGCGGATACGACGCGTCCGCGAGCGACGATCCCTGCCGTTGGAGGAACCGCCGCAGATGCTCCAGATCGGTCCGGTACGCCTGGACGGTGTGCGCCGACAGATGCCGCTCGAGCGCGAGATGGTCGACGAACCGCGCGATCAGCTCGTCGGCGGGCGCGTCTGATGGGGCGTGGGGAAATTCGGGGCGCGGTTGCATCGTCCTCGGTCGTCCGGGTGTCGGACCCTTGTACCAGCGCCTCGACGGCGGTTCAAGCCTCCGCCGGGGGACCCCCGCCGCGATCCCTCCGCCCCGACCGGCCGAGTCCATCCTGGCCCACCCGTGCCCGGCCATCCGGCTC
>JBKPTC010000038.1:0-8169 GCA_046735355.1 bacterium | reverse complement strand
CGAGCAGCGTGCGGAACGTCCCGCCGTCGGAGACGAGCTCGGCGGTGACGTTCGCGGCGACCGGGAAGCGCCCGTCGGCGAACGCGACCGATGCGAGCGATCGCTCGATCGGCTCGACGGCCGGCCGCATCAGCTCGGAGTGGAACGCGCCGGCGACGTTCAGCCGCATCGCACGGATGCCGCGCGACCTGGCCTCCGCCTCGGCGCGCTCGATCGCGGCGGGCGATCCCGACAACACCGTCTGGTTCGACGCGTTCTCGTTCGCGACGGCCAGGACGTCGCCGCGTCGAGCGGCATCGGCGATCGACTCGGCGTCGTCGCGCCCGGCCCCGATCAGGGCCGTCATCGTTCCGGCGCCTGCATCCGCCGCCGCCTGCATCGCGCGTCCGCGGACCACGACGGCCTCGAGCGCGTCGCCGAGCTCGAGGACGCCGGCCGCGACGAGCGCCGCGAACTCGCCGAGCGAGTGTCCGGCCGCGGCGCCGGCGCGCACGCCCTCGGCCTCGAGCACCCGATAGGCCGCGACGTCGCACGCGAGCAGCGCGGGCTGCACGAACTCGGTCGTTGCGAGCAGAGCATCGTCGTGCGCACCGGCCACCACGTCCGTGCCCATCACCGACGACGCCTCGTCGAAGACGCGTCTGCCCGCGGGGTGCGTCGTCCACGGATCGGCCATCCCGGCGAACTGCGATCCCTGTCCGGGAAACAGCACGGCGATCGTCATCGCGTCTGGATCGTCATGCGACGGAACGGTCTCATGCCGCATCCGACCCTATCGGCAACGACGCGGTTCCGGGCGTGCGCGCACCGCATCGGCGCCCGGCCCCGTGCCCCGCACGTTGCGTTGCGGCGCACCGTCGAGTTGCCACGCCGACGAGGTGTCCGGTACAACGTATGTCGAATCCATGGCCGAGAGGGTTCAGCGAGGTCTTCCCGTATCCCCGGGGCGCCGAAGCACGGGCACCGAGGGATTGTTCGGGTTCCTGGGTCAAGACATGGCGGTCGACCTTGGGACCGCGAACACGCTCGTCTACGTTCGGCGGAGCGGCATCGTGCTGAACGAGCCGTCCGTCGTCGCGATCAACACGCTGACCGGCGCCATCCTCGCCGTCGGCAACGAGGCCAAGCGCATGATCGGGCGCACGCCGTCGCACATCCAGGCGGTGCGTCCGCTGAAGGACGGCGTCATCGCCGACTTCGACGTGACCGAGAAGATGCTCCGATACTTCATCCAGCGCGTGCACAAGCGCCGGTTGCTCGCCAAGCCGCGAGTGGTCGTCTGCGTTCCGTCCGGCATCACGGGCGTCGAGCAGCGCGCCGTCGAGGAGGCGACCATCGCGGCGGGCGCGCGCCGCTCGTACATCATCGAGGAGCCGATGGCGGCCGCGATCGGCGCCGGGCTCCCGATCCACGAGCCGACCGGCAACATGATCGTCGACATCGGCGGCGGCACGACCGAGGTCGCCGTCATCTCGCTCGGCGGGATCGTGACGTCGACATCGCTGCGGATCGGCGGCGACGAGCTGGACGAGGCCATCATCAACTTCGTCAAGAAGGAGTACTCGCTGCTGCTCGGCGAGCGGACGGCCGAGGCGATCAAGCTCGCGATCGCGGCCGTGTATCCCATGCAGGAGGAGTTGATCGCGGAGATCCCCGGTCGCGACCTCGTGACGGGGCTCCCGAAGACCATCCAGATCACGGACGGCGAGATCCGACAGGCGATCGAAGAGCCGGTGACCTCGATCATCGACTCGATCAAGGCGACGCTCGACCGCACGCCGCCCGAGCTCGCCGGCGACATCATGCACAAGGGCATCGTCCTCACCGGCGGCGGCGCGCTGCTCCGCGGCCTCGACAAGCGGCTGCGTCACGAGACCGGCATGCCGGTGCACATCGCGGAGAACCCGCTGTCGTCCGTGGCGATCGGGTCGGGCCGGTGCCTCGAGGAGTTCGAGGTCCTCCAGCGGGTTCTGGTAAGCCCGTCGCGCAGGTAGGCCCGTGGCGCTGTCCAGCGGCCGTTCCCGGAGCCCCCGGCTCCTCGTGGCGATGCTCGTCGCCGCCTCGCTGCTCACGATCACCGTGGACTACCGCGAGCAGGATCGCGGGCCGCTCGCCGCCGCCGGACGGGCGGCGTTGTCGATCATCGCGCCGATGCAGGAGGCCGTGTCCGGGATCACGCATCCGGTCGGCGACTTCGTCTCGACGCTCGTGCGGCTGCCCGCGATCCGGGCGGAGAACGAACGTCTGCGCCAGCAGGTGGCCGAGTGGCAGGCGAAGGTCGCGATCGTCGGATCGCAGTCGACGCGCGTTCGCGAGCTCGAGGATCTGTTGGGCGTCCAGCAGTCGCTCGGGCCCTCGACGCCGACGGTGGCGGCCCAGGTCATCTCGAGCGGCGTCTCGAACCTCGAATGGACGGTCACGATCGGAGCGGGGTCCTCGGACGGCATCGCGGACAACGACGCCGTCGTCGTCGGCGACGCGGCCGGCGCGCGGCTGGTGGGGCACGCCGTGACCGTCGCGTCGAACAGCGCGATCGTGCAGCTGATCGTCGATCCGAAGTCGTTCGTGGCCGGCCGGCTCGACTCGCCCGACGCCGAGACGGGGCTCGTCCAGGGCAACGGCACGCAGGACATGCGGATGCGCGCGCTTCCGATCGACAGCCAGGTCGTGGCCGGCGATCAGGTCACGACCGCGGCGTTCAAGATCCCCGGCGTCGGCGAGAGCGCCTATCCGCCGAACGTCCTGATCGGTACCGTCTCCAAGGTGCTCAAGAGCGACACGGCGACCGAGAAGTACGTGACCGTTCGGCCGGCCGTCGACTTCTCGTCGCTCGACATCGTGCTGGTGGTCCTGTCCGGTGACGGCGGGTAGCGTCGTAGCCCGTGCGTCGCACGCTCACCTTCATCGCCATCATCGTGGCCGCGTTGCTCTTGCAGACGACCGTCTTCGCGGACGTGCGGCTCCTCGGCGCGCGTCCGGAGCTGATGTACCTCGTCACGATCGTGTTCGCGATGCTCGAGGGGCCCGTGTCGGGCGCGATCGCGGGCTTCGCGGGTGGCATGGCGCAGGACTTCTTGCTGAACCAGCCGAAGGGGATCACGGCCCTCGCGCTCACGCTGCTCGGGTACAGCGTCGGGCTGCTCCGGCAGTACATCGTGAGCCCGTCGCCGCTCGTTCCGATCGTGCTCGTGTCGTTCGGAACGTTCGGAGGCGTGGTCTTCTACGGCGTCGTCGCGTTCCTGCTGGGACAGCTCTCGACCTCGTGGGGCTACCTGTTCCGCGTCGCCGCGCTGTCCGGTGTGTACAACGGCATCCTGACGCCGATCCTGTATCCGCTGCTTCGCCGGCTGATCGAGGGGTCGCGGACGCAGCGCGTGATGAGGTGGTGACGTGACCGAGGGCCGCGCCACGTTCCGGATCCGCGTGCTCGTCACGCTCGTCGCGTTCATGTTCGCGTCGCTGTTCACGCGGCTCTGGTTCCTGCAGGTCCTCGCCGCCGAGAAGTACCGCGGCCAGGTCGGCGACAACGTCGTCCGCACGCTCGAGACGCCCGCCAAGCGAGGCCAGATCCTGGACGACCGCGGGCGCGTCCTCGTCGACAACCGCATCAGCGTGGTCATCACGCTCAACCGCGACGAGGCGGGCGACCGCCTCGAGGAGGTCGTGTTCAACCTGGCCAGGGTGCTGCAGGTCAAGCCGCATCAGCTGAGCCACGAGTTGAACGCGGTCGGCGCGCGCTACTACAGCTACCAGCCGATCCCCGTCGCGACCGACGTGGGATGGAAGGTCGTCGCGTGGATCACCGAGCATCCCGACGACTTCCCGGGCGTTCAGTACGTCGAGCAGCCGGTCCGCACCTACCCGTACGGCTCGCTCGCGGCGCACGTCCTCGGCTACCTCGGCCAGGTCAGTCCGTCGCAGCTCAAGGACCCGAGCTTCGCCGGCTACGAGCCGGGCGACATCGTCGGCCAGAACGGCGTCGAGCGACAGTACGAGCACTGGCTCGTCGGCACGAAGGGCATCGTGAAGTACCGCGTCGACCGGTACGGCAACAACAAGGGCGAGATCGGCGAGCAGCCGGCCCGACCCGGCGACAACGTGGTGCTCACGCTGGATCGCAACGTCCAGCAGATCGCCGAGGACAGCCTCAAGCAGGGGATCGACGTCGCACACGGCGTGACGGACACGTCGACGGGGTACCTCCTCAAGGCGACGGGCGGCGCGGTCATCGTCATGGATCCGACGACCGGCGCGATCAAGGCGCTCGCCTCGTATCCGACGTACGACCCCGAGGTCTTCGTCGAGGGGACGTCCGACCAGCGCACGCACGTGTTCAACGCGCCGCAGAACCCGGCGCTCGACCGCGCGATCCAGGGCCTGTATCCGCCGGGGTCCACGTACAAGCCGTTCGTGGCGTTGTCGGCGCTGAGGCGCGGGCTCGCGAACATGTCGACGTACTACTCGTGTCCCGGGTCCTGGGACGTGCCGGACGATCCGCTGCAGGAGCACTTCGACAACTGGACGACGGCGTCGCTCGGGTCGCTCACGCTCGGCGGCGCCCTCGTGCAGTCGTGTGACACCGTCTTCTATCCGTTCGGCTTCGAGTACTGGAAGGACTGGTACAACACCCAGCACGACGACCAGCCGTCGCTGCCGTTGCAGCGCGACCTCCGCGCGATCGGGTTCGGGCGGCCCACCAACGTCGACATCCCGTTCGAGCGCTCGGGTCTGGTTCCCGACCCGATGTGGAAGTCGAAGGCGCATCACGACATGCCCGAGGTCTATCCGGAGGGGAACACGTATCCGGGGGACTTCATCCTGATGACGATCGGGCAGGGCGAGACGCTCGTCACGCCGCTGCAGATCGCCGACGCGTACTCGATGCTCGCGAACGACGGCGTCGCGTGTCCGCCGCACGTCGGGGATCGGATCGTGTCGCCGGGCGGGGTGACGGTCCGCAACCTCGAGCCGCGGTGTCACCACAGCGCGCCGTTCTCGACGGCGTCGATCCGGTACGTCCGGTCGGCGCTGACGGGCGTCGTCCAGAGCGGAACCGCCGCGAGCGCCTTCGTCGGCTTCCCGTTCTCCGAGGTCTCGGTCGCCGGCAAGACGGGCACCGCCGAGGTGAACGGCAAGCAGGACTACTCGTGGTTCGCGGCCTCGACGCAGGGACAGGGCAAGCAGTACGTCGTCGTCGCGATGGTCGAGCAGGGCGGCCACGGCGCGACGACGGCCGCGCCGATCGTTCGCCATGTGATCGAGCAGATCTACGGTCTGACGGCGTCCGACATCCACGCCGGCGGGGTGACCGACTGATGGACCTCGTCGCCGGCAGGCTGTATCCGGTCGAGCGCCGTCCGCTCCGGCACCTGGATCCGGTGCTCCTCGTGACGGCGATCGCGCTCGCCGTGATCGGGATCCTGATGGTGTATTCGGCGACGCACCAGTCGCTGGTCGCTCAGCGCCTCGACACCAGCACGTTCGTCAAGAAGCAGCTCGTCTTCCTGGTCGCCGCCGCCGTCGTGTGCGTGGCCGCGGCGCTGTTCGAATACCGCTTCCTCAAGGTCTACGCCGGCATGGTCTACGTCGCGAGCCTGGTCCTGCTGGTCCTGGTCCGAACGCCGCTCGGCGCCAACATCCGCGGGTCGCAGCGGTGGTTCCAGGTGCTCGGCTTCCAGTTCGCGCCGTCGGAGTTCGCGAAGATCGCGCTGATCGTCATGCTGGCGGCGTTCCTCGCAGAGCTCCGTTCGCAGGAGCGAACGCTCGAGGACGTCTATCGCGCCACCGCGATCGCCGCGGTGCCGGGCGCGCTCGTGTTCCTCCAGCCGGACCTCGGAACCTCGATCGTGCTCGCCGCCATCCTGATCGGCGTGCTGATCGTCGCCGGCGCGCGCCTGCGTCATCTCGGTGTGCTGGCGCTCACCGCGTTGCTGCTCACGTTCGGCGCCTTCCAGATGCACGTGGTGAAGGACTACCAGGTCGCCCGGCTCACCGCGTGGCTCGACAGCAAGGACGATCCGAACGGCGTCAACTACAACCGGCAGCAGTCCGAGATCGCGATCGGCTCTGGTGGGCTGACCGGCCGGGGCTACCTCAGGGGGCCGCAGACCAATCTCAGGTTCGTCCCCGAGCAGCACACCGACTTCATCTTCACGGTCGTCGGGGAGGAGTTCGGCTTCGCCGGGGCGATGGTCGTGCTGTTCCTGTTCGCGATCCTGATCTGGCGGGCGTTCCGCATCGCGCTGTTGTCGAAGGACCTGTTCGGCACCTATCTGGCGGCCGGCATCGGCGCGATGTTCGCCGTCCAGATGTTCGTGAACGTCGGGATGACGCTCGGGATCATGCCGATCACGGGGATCCCGCTACCGTTCGTCTCTTACGGGGGCAGCTCGCTGCTCACCAACGGCGTCGCGGTCGGCATCCTGCTGAACGTGCACATGCGGCGCCTCACGTAGCCCGGCGCGAGCGCACCGCTACGGCTCGACCGGGATCGTCCACAGGAACGTCGAGCCCTCGAACCCCGAGTCCTCGAGCACGACGTCGCCGCCCATGCCGCGCGCGGCGGTCCGTGCGAGCGACAATCCGAGCCCGGCGCCCTGGTGGACGCGGACGTTCAGGTCCTCGAGCTGTTCGAGGATCTCGAAGATCCGGGCGTGGTCGATGGGCGGGATGCCCGGTCCGCGGTCGACGACGCGGACCTCGAGCCGTGCCTCTCCGGCCCGCACGCGGATCTCGATCGGCGACGCGGACGGCGAGAACCGCCGCGCGTTGTCGAGCAGCTCGCCGAGCACGCGGCCGCCGACGACCGGGTTCATCTCGGCCTCGGGCACCGGGCCCTCGGCGATCACGCGAACGCGCTCGTCGTCGCCGGCGACGTCGCGGACGAGCTCGACGAGATCGACCCGCTCCGTGAGATCGGCGTCGAACGTGAGCTCGAACCGCTCGACGAGCCGCGCGAGCGCCTGCGCCCGGTCGACGATCCGAGCCTGCAGCTCGCGCTCCTGCTCGGCGGTCGCCGTTCCCTTGGCCATCGTCTGCGCCATGCCGAGGATCACCGTCACCGGGGTCCTCAGCTCGTGCGAGAGGCGTGCGACCAGCTCGTGGCGACGCGTCGCGCGCTCGATCAGCGCCTGCTGTGCCTCCTCGAGCTCGCGGGTTCGGCGTCGCTCGCGCTCGAGCGCCTCGGTCAGCTCGTCGATCACGCGGGGCGTGACCTCGGGCGAGAGCACCGCTCCGCCGTGCGCCGCCTGCAGGACCGCGTTCAGGATGTCGTCGCCGTCGGAGTCCTTGAGGACGTAACCAGAGGCCCCGGCAACGAGCATCTCGCGGACGATCGCCTGGTCCTCGTGGCCGGACAGGGCGACGACGCCGAGCGTCGGCCGCGCGCGCTTCAGCCGTCTGGTGGTCTCGATGCCGTCGATCCCCGGCATCCGGACGTCCATGAGCACGACGTCGGGCGACAGGTGCTCGACGATCGAGAGGGCCTCCTCGCCCGAGCGCGCCTCGCCGACGACCTCGAGCTCGCCGACGTCGAGCAGCGCGAGGAGCGACTCGCGGAAGCCCGCGTTGTCGTCCACCACCATGACGCGCGTGCGGCCACGGACGAGCGCGGCCGTGCTGAGGACCCCCGGATCCATGCCCGAAGTGTGGGCGCCGGACCGACCCGTCGGGTATCACGCGCGCGGGCGGTTCGGTCGGGTACCGGGTGGAGCCGCGGATAGCCCCATCGACCTAGCCTCGTTCGGACCCCGAACGGCCCGTTTCGGCGCCGGTCACTGCTATCCTGGCCGCAGGTTTGCCCGCCGGGCGACGTTCGTCCGGCGGGGATGTTCGAGGTGTCGGACCCGCATCGCCGGCCCCCTTCAGGTGGGCGCGGCCGCGAGCGCGGAGGCCGACGCCGGACAGGCGTTCGTTCGCACCAGGCACCGCCCGGCGGTTCCGCACGCAGCACGCGGCACCGGCCGGTCGCGAGCCGGGCACGTGTCGAGCCGGGAGGCAGCTCCCGGCACGCGGAGCCCCCCGGGCTCCGGGACGCACCCTCCGCCGGCCTTTCCGCACCTCGTGGAGCGGAAGGAGCACGTATGACGGAGCAGACGGACGCCGGAACGGGTGTCCAGACGCCGCCGGGCATCGACGCGGGAGAGACGGCGTCCGAGCCGGCGCAGGATC
>JBKPTC010000037.1:0-13264 GCA_046735355.1 bacterium | reverse complement strand
ACGCGCTCTCGGGGGGCGAGGCGCAGCGCGTGGCGCTCGCGCGAGCGCTCGTCGCCGATCCGCGGATGCTCCTGCTCGACGAGCCGGTGTCGGCGCTCGACGTCGGCGCGAAGGCGGCGATCCGCGACGTGCTGCGCGACGAGCTCCGGCGGTTCGCCGGCGTTCGAGTCCTCGTCGCGCACGACCCCGTCGACGCCCTGGGGCTCGCCGACCGCGTGGTGATCGTCGAAGGCGGACGCGTCACGCAGGCCGGCACGCCCGAGGAGATCCGGTCGGCGCCGAGGACGGCCTACGCGGCCGACTTGGTCGGGACGAACCTGTTCCGCGGTCGCCTCGACCGGCTCGCGGACGGTGCGGCGAGGCTGATCGCCGGCGGCGGCGAGATCGTCGTGGCGACCGAGTCGCCGACGAGCGGCGAGGTCACGGCGACGCTCCGGCCGGCGGACGTCTCGCTGCATCTCGAGCGGCCGGGCGGGTCCGCCCGCAACGTCCTGCGCGGTCGAGTGACGTCGATCTGGATCGACGGCGGACGAGCGCGCGTCCGGATCGCCTCGCGACCGCCGGTCGTCGCGGACGTGACGACGGGTTCGGTCGAGCGCCTCGGCCTCCGCGAGGGCGCAGAGGTGTGGGCGGCGTTCAAGGCCGTCGAGGTTCGGATCCAGCCGTCGTGACCGGTTCGCCAGGATAAGCTCGCGCGGTGTCCGAGCGCGAGGCATCGAGGAAGCGCGACGAACACCGTTCGTTCCTCCGCGAGATCGCCGGCCTGGTCGTCCTCGCGTTCGTGATCGCGATCGTGATCAAGACGTTCCTCGTCCAGGCGTTCTTCATCCCGACCGGCTCGATGGAACGCACGCTGATGCCGGGCGACCGCGTGCTGGTCAGCAAGCCGTCCTACGTGTTCGGCGACATCCATCACGGCAACGTCGTCGTGTTCGCGAACCCGCATCCGGTCGAGCAGCCCGACCGCGGCCCGATCGGCGACTTCCTGCACTGGCTCGGCGAGGGCCTCGGGTTCGCGCAGCCGGAGGACGAGGACCTCATCAAGCGCGTGATCGGGCTTCCGGGCGACACCGTCGAGATCCGCCGGAACGTCGTCTACGTCAACGATCGCGCGCTCGACGAGCCGTACCTGCCGCGCGGCGCCGCCGGGTGCAACGGCACCTATCCGAAGCGAAGCGTGCCGGCCGGCCGCATCTGGGTGCTCGGCGACAACCGATGTCACTCCGGCGACTCGCGGTACGGGCTCGGGATGGTTCCGAAGTCGAACGTGATCGGCCGCGCGTTCGTGATCGTGTGGCCGTTCGACGACGCCGGCGGGTTGTGACGCGCGTCAGCGCGGGTCCTGCTCGGCCGCCCAGTCGTCGAGCATCGCGTAGGCCTCCTCCTCCGTGATGAGGCCGCGCTCGAGCCGCTGCTCCATCAGGAACTCGCGCGCGCGGCCGACCGCGGGGCCCGGCTCGATGCCGAGGTGCTCCATGATCTGCCGGCCGTCGAGCGGCGGACGCATCGCGTCGAGGTTCTCCTCCTCGGCCAGCCGCGCGATCCGCTCCTCGAGGTCGTCCATCAGCGCGCGGAACTGCTTGGCCTTGAAGCGGTTGCCGGTCGTCACGTCGGCGCGCGTCAGCTGGTTGAGCCGGTCGAGCAGCGGACCGGCGTCGCGCACGTACCGGCGGACGGCGCTGTCGGTCCAGCCGTCACCGTAGCCGTGGAACCGCAGGTGCAGCTCCACCAGCCTGCGCACCTCGTCGACGACGGGGTTCGGATACCGCAGACGCCGAAGGATGTCGTCGGTCATGCGCGCGCCGACGACCTCGTGGTGATGGAACTGCACGCCCTCCGGCGTGACCGAGCGCGTCTTCGGCTTGCCGACGTCGTGCAGCAGCGCGGCCAGCCGGAGCACGAGGTCCCGGCGATCGCAGTTCTCGACGACCGCGTACGTGTGGTGCAGGACGTCCTTGTGCTTGTGGACCGGATCCTGCTCGAGACGCAGCGCGGGCAGCTCGGGCAGGAACGTGTCGGCCAGACCGGTGTCGACGAGGAGCTCGAGCCCGCGTCCGGCCCGAGCGCCGGTCAGCAGCTTGTCGAGCTCCCAGCGGATCCGCTCCCGCGAGACGATGTCGAGACGATCGCGCAGGCCGGCGACCGCGCCGACGACACGGTTCGTGGGCTCGACGTCGAGCTGCGACACGAACCGGGCCGCGCGGAGCATCCGGAGCGGATCGTCGGTGAACGCGAGCTCCGGATCGAGCGGCGTGTCGAGACGCTTGGCCGCGAGATCACGCACCCCGCCGAACGGATCGACGAACTCGCCCTCCGGCAGCTTGATCGCCATCGCGTTGATCGTGAAGTCGCGGCGCGAGAGATCGGTCCGAACGTCCTTGGCGAACGTGACGGACGGCTTGCGGTGCTCCTCGTGATAGACCTCCTCGCGGAACGTCGTGATCTCGAAGTCCCGATCGTCCTTCGACGCGCCGACGGTTCCGAACCGCACGCCGACGGCGTACCGCCGGTCCGCCCATCCCTTGAGCACCTGCATCGTCTCGTGGGGCGTCGCCGAGGTCGACATATCGAGCTCCTTGCCGCCCTCGGTCCGACGGAGCAGCATGTCGCGGACGACGCCGCCGACGAGGTACAGCTCGAATCCGGCCGCGACGAACCGCTCGCCGAGCTCGATGGCGACGGGAGGGACCTCCAGGCGCGCGCCCTCGACCGGACGCGTGGTGTCGGTCATGGCGCGAGGATACCCCCGGCCACGTCCGCGGCTCAGAATGGCGGCGTGCGTACGGCGCTCGGGTTCGTGTGGTCGCTTCCGAACACGGCGATCGGTTTGGTGCTCGGCGCGCTGTCGTTCGTTCGGCCGCGGGTCGAGCGCGGTGTGGTCGTCTTCGCCGGTCCGCCGCGGGGCGTCACGTGGATGCTGGCTCGGATGGACCGGGCCGCGATGACCGTCGGCTTCGTGATCCTGTCGGGCGTTCCGGTCGACGACCGGCTCCTCGAGCACGAGCTCGCGCACGTGCGACAGTCGATGGCGCTCGGGCCCTTCTTCATCCCGGCGTACGCGCTGCTCGCGATCCCGTTCGGGTACCGGCGGCATCCGATGGAACGAGCGGCTCGGCGCGCCGCCGGCGAGCCGGACTAGACGGCGTCGAGCGTCGGAGCGCCGCGCGTGAGGACGCCGCGGAGCGCGAGGACGAGGTCGTGCGGGTTGCTGGAGACGCGCTTGGCGTCCTCCTCGGTCACCAGACCGTCCTGGATCAGCTTGACGAGCGCCTGGTCGAACGTCTGCATCCCGTAGTACTCGCCTTCGGCGATGATGTCGTGGATCTCGAGCGTCGCGTCGGGGTCCATGATCCGTTCGTACACGCGGCCGGTCGCGACGAGCACCTCGACCGCGGGGACCCGGCCCTTCCCGTCCGCGCGGGGCGCGAGCCGTTGCGACACGATGCCGCGGAGCGCGCCGGCGAAGGAGGACCGCACCTCCTTCTGCTGTCCGGGCGGGAAGAGGTCCAGGACGCGGTTGATCGTCTCGGTCGCGTCGATCGTGTGCAAGGTCGAGATGACGAGGTGCCCCGTCTCGGCCGCCTGGATCGCGGACAGCGCCGACTCCGGATCGCGGATCTCGCCGACGAAGATGACGTCGGGGTCCTGCCGGATCACGTGCTTGAGCGCGGTCGCGTACGACTCGGTGTCGAGACCGATCTCACGCTGCTGGATGATCGACTGGTCGTCCTCGTGCACGACCTCGATCGGATCCTCGATCGTCACGATGTGCGCGCGGCGTGTCCGGTTGATGTAGCCGATCATCGACGCGATCGTCGTGGTCTTCCCGGTGCCGGTCGGGCCGGTCAGCAGGATCAGGCCGCGGCTCGACTCCGACAGCGACCGCATGACCGGCGGCAGCAGCAGCTCCTCGAAGGAAGGGATGTCGGAGCGCACCCGCCGGATCGCGAGTCCCACGGCTCCGCGCTGACGGAACACGTTGACGCGGAACCGGCCGACGCCCGTCATCGTGTAGCCGAAGTCCGCCTCGTTGTGCTCGGCGAACTCCCGCGACTTGTGCTCGGGCATGAGCGCGCGGGCGGCCTCGTCGGTCTCTGCGGGCGTGAGCGGCGCGAACGTGCTCGGATGCAGCGCGCCGTCGACGCGGACGAACGGCACGTTGCCGGTCTTGAGGTGGAGGTCGCTCGCCCCCATCTCGACGGCGTACCTGAGCAGCTCCGAGATCTCCATCCCGCCTGAAGTCCTCGGCCGGTTCGGCTCCGACCTGTAGGGCGAGGCCCGCGGGCGGGAGGCGTCCAACCGCCGCATACAATCGGCTGGTGCCGTGGCGTCGCGAGGTCTCCGCAGGTGGGGTCGTGTACCGCCGCGGCGGAGACGGCGTCGAGATCGCCCTCGCCTCCCGACGGACCCGCCGCGGTCAGCTCGCCTGGGGCCTGCCCAAGGGCGGGATCGAGGAGAACGAGGACAACCGTCAGGCCGCGATCCGCGAGGTGCGCGAGGAGACCGGGCTCGAGGCCGAGATCGAGGAGGACCTCGGCGACATCCGGTACTTCTACGTCTGGGAGGGCGTGCGCGTTCGCAAGGCGGTCCGCTTCTTTCTGATGCGCGCGATCGGCGGCGACGTGTCGCTGCACGACCACGAGATGGAAGAGGTCCGCTGGTTCCCGCTGCAGGCGGCCCTCAAGAAGGCCGCGTACAAGGGCGAGCGCGAGATCCTCGAGCGGGCCGCAGCGAAGCTTTCGTGACGACCTTCCAGATCGTCATCGGCATCCTCGTCGGCTTCGTCGCGGGCATCGGATCCGGGCTGTTCGGCGTGGGCGGCGGCGTGATCACCACGCCGGCCGTGAACGTGCTGCTCGGCGGGAGCGCGATCGAGGCCGTCGCGACGCCGCTGCCGGCGATCTTTCCGACCTCGCTCGTCGGCGCTTGGACCTACTACCGCGCCGGCGAGGTGAGCCTTCGCGCGGCCGGATGGGGGTCGCTGACCGGCATGCCGGGCGCGATCCTCGGCGCGTACCTCACCGACTATGTGAACGCGCACCTGCTCCTGTTCGTCACGTCGATCCTCATCGGGATCACGGCGTACCAGGTGATCCGCGGACGGACGCCGCGCGTCGCGTGGGAGCGCGGGAAGACGCCGGCGTGGAAGTACGCCGTCATCGGGCTGGCGGCCGGGTTCGTCTCGGGACTGCTCGGCGTCGGCGGCGGCATCGTGATGGTGCCGGCGTACACGGTGGCGATCGGGATGCCGCTCAAGCGCGCGCTCGGAACGTCGCTCGTGACGATCGCGGCGCTCGTCGTGCCGGGGACCATCGTGCACTGGTGGCTCGGGCACATCGATTGGGCGATCTGCGCGGTCCTCACGATCGGGGTGATCCCGGGTGCGCGGCTCGGCGCGAAGATCGCGCTCGGAACGAGCGAGCGCACGCTTCGGGTCGTCGTCGGCGTGTTCCTGCTCGCGGTCGCGCTGCTGTACGGCGGCCGCGAGCTCGCCGAGCTGCTGAGGACGGCCGGGTAGCATGGGCCGATTCCCATGAGGCGCTCGTTCGCGCTCGGCGTCGCTTCGCTGCTCTGCCTCACGTTCCTCACCGCGTCGCCGCCCCGGGCGCTCGCGCAGGAGCTTCCCGTCCGCCTCACGCTGATCGAGCAGACGCCGCAGTGGAACGACCGCGATCATCCGTCGATCACGATCCGGCTGCGCGCCGAGAACGCCGGCACCGAGACGTACGACGCGCTCAGCATCGGGATCACGCTGTGGTCTCCGGCGCTGTCGCGAACCGCGTTCGAGGAGGCGATGACCGGTGACGCGCCCGCGGCGTCGGTGCTGCTTGGGCAGACGAGCCCCCGGGACGGCGAGCTCGCCCCCGGCGACGTCCGCGACTTCACCGTTTCGATCGATCTGCCGCTCACACAGCTGAGCGCGACGCAATCGTTGGTGTATCCGCTCACGGTCGAGCTCCGCTCGCATTTCCGCGCGCTCGGCGAGGTCCGAACACCGGTGATCTATCTGGTTCGCGAGCCGTTGCTCCCCGTCGCGTTCTCGTGGACGTTCGTGCTGCACGCGCAGCTGAGCCTTCGGCCCGACGGCGTGTTCGCGTCGCCGGCGTTCGAGGCGGCGGTCTCCCCCGGTGGTCGGATCTCCGGTCAGATCGCTGCGCTCCAGCACGTGATCGACGTCGGCGAGCCGGTCGACGTCGTCGTCTCGCCGCTGTTGTTGCTGCAGCTCGTCGACATGGCCGACGGATATCGCGTCGTCGACGACGGCGAGGTTCGCTCCGTCGCGGCGGGCGAGGGCGCCAGCTCCTTCGCGGCCGAGGAGCTCGCGTCGCTTCGCGCGATCGCTCGCGCGCCGAACGTGGAGCTGTCGGCGCTTCCGTACAGCGAACCGCTGCTGCCCGCGCTGACGTCGGGCGGGCTCGCTCGCGATCTCGGCGTGCAGGTGCAGATGGGCCGCGAGCTGCTGTCGTCGGTGCTCGGCGGCACGCCCTCGACCGCGGTGCTCCGGCCGCCGCGATCGGCGCTCGACCAGGGCGCGCTCGACGAGCTGCCGACACAGGGCGTCTCGACGCTCCTGTTGGATCCGTCCACGCTCGACCGTGCCGAGGATCTGCAAGGCTTCGCCCCGTCGCCGCTCGTGTCGCTCGCGGCGCAGAACGCGACGCTCACGGCGATCGTCGCCGACCCGGCCGTTCAGGCCATGCTCGAGAACGACGTCGTCGGTGAGGACCCGGTGCTCGGCGCCCGCTGGGTGCTCGGCGACCTCGCCGAGATCTGGCTCCAGCGCCCGGGCGAGGCGCGCGCGCTCGCGATGATCCTCGGCGAGGGCGTGTCGGCGCCCGGGGCCTTCTACGACGCACTCGCCCGGGCCCTCGGCGCGGCGCCGTGGCTGCATCGGCGGACCGCGAGCGCGCTCGTCGGCGACGCCGCCGCGAAGCAGCCGGGCGGCGTGTCGACCCTGCTCGAGTCGCCCTCGGCCTTCTCGTCCGCGTACGTCGGCTCGATCAAGCGCGCTCGCCGCCTCGTCGCGACCTACCGCACGATGCTCGTGCGGACCAGCACGCAGCCGACGCACCTCGAGCAGTTGCTGCTGCTCGCGGAGTCGCAGCGCTTCGTCGGCGACGAGGCCGCCGGCACGACGTACGTCGACCACGTGTCCCACGCCGCGCACTCGGCGTTCTCGGCGATCCGGCCGCAGGTCGGTCAGTCGATCACGCTGGCGTCGAGCTCGATACGCAACGTTCCGATCCTGGTCGCGAACGACGCGTCCGTTCCGCTCCGCGCGACGATCCGTCTGTCGTCGAGCCATCTCGTCGAGCCGGTCGAACGCACCCGCGTGTTCCCCGCTCGATCGACGACGACGGTGAGCTTCGACCTGCAGCTCACGACGCGAGGGCGCTTCGAGGTCAACGTCGACACCCTGGCGCCGTCGGGCCGCGTGATCGGGCACGAGACGCTCGTCCTGCGGTCGACCGCCTACAACCGTGTCGCGCTGCTCATCACGATCGGCGCGGCCGCGCTCGCGATGCTCGTGTGGGCGAGGAGGTTCCTGCCACGACGGACCGCCTGAGGCCGCCCGAGGCGCTCGAGGACGCGTCGCCGGAGGACTCGGCCGGCTCGTTCGTCCGCAACACGGCGGTGATGTCGGTCGGCACGGCCCTGTCGAGGCTGACCGGGTTCCTGCGCCTCACGTTCGCCGCCGCCGCCCTCGGGAACGCGGTCGTCGCCAACGCGTACAACTCCGCCAACGTCACGCCGAACATCGTCTACGAGCTCGTGCTCGGCGGCGTCCTCACGAGCGTGTTCGTGCCCGTGTTCGTGGAGTGGCTCCAGAAGCGGGGGCGCGAGGCCGCGTGGGAGCTCGCGCGGCGCGTGCTGACGCTCGCGCTCGTCGCGCTGACCGGCATCGCGCTCATCGCGATCGCGCTGGCTCCCTGGATCATGCGGCTGTACTACCTGCGAGCGCCGAGCGCCACGCGAGAGGCGTCGATCGCCCTCGGCACGTTCTTCCTGCGGTGGTTCATGCCGCAGATCGTGTTCTACGGCGTCGGCGCGGTCGCGAGCGGCTTGCTGAACGCGCATCGCCGGTTCGCCGGCCCGATGTTCGCACCGATCCTCAACAACCTGACCGTGATCGCGATGTTCGGCGCGTTCATGTGGATCCACACGGGCGACGTCACGCCGGAGACCGTGACGACGGGCCAGCGGATCCTGCTCGGGCTCGGCACGACGCTCGGCGTCGCCGCGATGACCGTCGCGCTGTGGCCGGCGCTTCGGTCGATCGGCTTCAGATGGCGCCCGACGTTCGGCTGGCGTGACGAGGGCGTCCACCGGCTCGCGCGGCTGGCCGGCTGGGTCGTGCTGTACGTGATCGCCAATCAGGTCGCGTACGTCGTCGTGCTCGTGCTGGCCGGGCAGGGCAACTGGTACACCGTCTACTCCTACGCGTTCATCCTGTTCCAGCTGCCGTACGCGATCTTCGCCGTCTCGATCTTCACGGCGCTCATCCCGTCGATGTCCGGCCGGTGGTCGGACGGCGACGTGGACGGCATGCGCGAGCTGCTCTCGCGCGGCCTGCGCATGACGACGGCGATCGTCCTGCCCGCGGCCGCCGGGTACATCGTGCTCGCCGAGCCGATCACGCGCCTCTTGCTCGGGCACGGGCAGTTCGAGGCCGTCCTGCTCACGGCGCGGACGCTGCAGGCGTTCTCGATCGGCCTGCTGTTCTTCTCGGCGTTCCAGCTCCTCACGCGCACGTTCTATTCGATGCAGGACTCGCGGACCCCCGCCCTCGTGAACGTCATCGCGGCGAGCGCGAACATCGCCCTCGACGTGTGGTACGTGAACGGTCTCGGGCTCGGCGTGCAGGGCCTGGCGCTCGGCCACGCCTCGACGTACGTGTTCTCGACGATCGTCTCGTTCGTGATCCTGCGACGCCGGCTCGGCCGGCTGGACGGCGCGCGCCTCGCGGCGAGCATCGGCAGGATCGCGATAGCGACGGCGGCGTCGGCCGCGGCCGCGTGGGGCGCGTCGACGCTGCTCGAAGGGGTCACCGGCGCGGGAACGACGGGCCTCGTGATCCGCGTCGGCGCCGCGGTGATCGCCGGAGTGCTTGCCTTCCTCGCAGCCGCCCTTATGTTGCGCATCGAAGAGGTCGATGTACTGCGCAGGCAACTGACCGCGAGGTGGGCACGATGAGCATCGCAACCCGCATCCGCGACGAGCGCGGCCTCGTCGGCAAGATCGCCTTCGTCTGGCTGCTGATCCTCGCCGTGTTCGTCGTCGCGGCGGTCGACGCCGGCTCGGTCGCCGTGACGCGGTTCAAGGTCGCGAACGCCGCCGACAAGGCCGCGTTCGCCGCGGCCGGCGCGTACAAGGAGACGCAAGATCGCTCGAAGGCGCTCGACGCGGCCCGGGAGGTCGTCGACGCCGACGTTCCGAACGCGCGGATCCCCGAGGGCGGCTTCGAGATCGACCCGCGGACAGGTGACGCGACCGTCAAGGTCGTGGACAAGGCATGGTCGCTCGTCGCCGGCCGTTGGTCGTACACGCGTCCGTACACCAAGATCGCCGCGACGAGCACCAGCGAGCCACCCACTCTCTGACCTGCGCGGACATGCAGCACCCGCGGGCTAGACTCCGCCGGTGAGAACGGACCGCGAGCCGGCGATCCTCGCCGACCGCTA
The DNA here is from genome assembly GCA_046735355.1 of bacterium. Lineage (GTDB taxonomy): Bacteria > Actinomycetota > UBA4738 > UBA4738 > HRBIN12 > DATAEU01. The sequence continues at coordinate 3,581 of JBKPTC010000037.1, read as the reverse complement.
CGCGTTGCAGGCCATCCTCCACCGGACGCCCGTCGGCATGGTGTGGCTCGCGACGGATCGCGTCCTCGATCGCTCGGTGACGGTGACCCTCGTCGACCCGGTCGTCGCCGACGACGCCGATGCGCGTGATCGGCTGTTCGCGAACGCGCGCGCCCTCGCGGCCATCGCACCCACGACGCTCGTCCGGTTGCTCGATGCGGGGGTGGACGACGACACGCCGTTCCTCGTGACGGAGCGCGTCTCGGGCGAGACGCTCGCCGACGTCTTGGAGCGCGACGGCCCGATGTCTCCGGCGCGCGCTGCGAGGATCGTCGCAGATGCCCTCGACGGCGTGCGCGAGGCGACCGAGGCGGGCGTTGCGAGCCCGGACATCGGGCCGACCGCGGTCGTCCTCGACCGCGACGGACGCGTTCGCATCCGCGAGACCGGCGTCGTTCGCGCGGCCGTCGGCGTGGACGGCCGGACGGAGGGCCAAACAGAGGGCCAAACCGACGTCCGCGCCGCGGGCGCATTGCTGTTCGAGCTGCTCACCGGCCGAGGCTGCGACACGGATGCCGACGCCGACCCGCGCATCCAAGGCGTGCGAGCGCCGCGGGCGATCCGAACGATCCTCGGCCGCTCGATCGGCGACGAGCGGGACCGGTTCCACGACGTCGTCGCGATGGCCTCGGCGCTGCGGGCCGCGGCGGGCGAGGCCGACGCCAGTCCCGCGCCCGCCCGGCCACGCGTCTTCCGGACGTGGATCGCCGTGCCGCTCGTGGTCGCCGTCGTCGCAGGGGCGGTCCTCGGCACGGGGGTCTGGCTCGGGCGCATCGAGCTCGGCGGCCCGGTCGGGATCCGCATCCCCGAGCCGTCGGCCGACGCGCCGGCCGCATCGGCGGACGTCCTTCCGGTCGCCGGCGTGACCGTCATCGATCCACCGCCCGGAGACGGCGTCGAGAACGACGACGCGCTCGGCGCGCTCGTCGACGGAGACGCGGCGACGGTGTGGCGCACCGAGAACTACTTCGACGGAACGCTCAACAAGCCCGGCGTCGGCGTCGTGCTCGATCTCGGTGACGAGCGGACCGTGACGGGGTTCCGCGTCTCCGCACCGCCGCCGGCGGGCTTCGCGTTCTCGATCCTCGTCGGCGACGATCCGGCGTCGATGGTCGAGGACGCCGCCGCGGCGGCCTCGTACGCCGCTCCCGATGTCGAGCGGACCCTCGCCCCGAGGACGGGGACGTACGTCGTGGTGTGGATCACGTCGGTCGTTCCGCTCGCCGACGGCAGCAACCGCGCCGAGATCTCAGACGTTCGAGTCCTCGGAACGGCATGACGTCGGACGCGCGCGACGAGGACATCGTCCGCCGCGTCGTCGCCGGGGACGTCGCGGCGTTCGGCGCGCTGGTCGAGCGGCACGAACGTCGCGTGTACAACCTCGCGCTGCGGATGACCGGACGCGAGGACGACGCCCGCGACGCCACTCAGGATACGTTCCTGACGGCGCTCCGACGGCTGTCGTCGTTCCGCGGCGACGCCGCGTTCACGACGTGGCTGCACCGGGTGACGGTGAACGCGTGCTACGACCTCCTCCGGCGGCGCGGCCGCGGCCCGGTGCTCGAACACGACCCCGATAGGGCCGCCGAGCCGCCTCCCGTGCCCGACCACGCCGACGACGTCGAGCTGTCGGTCGACGTCCGTCGCGCCCTGCTCGAGGTGCCGGCCGACTATCGCGTCGTGATGCTGCTCCACGACGTCCACGACCTTCCGTACGAGGAGGTCGCCGCGATCGTCGGCGTGCCCGTCGGCACGGTGAAGTCGCGGCTGCACCGCGGGCGTGTGGCGCTGGCGCGGATCATGGGGATCCCGCCGCGCCGCCCGGCGGCCGGCGAGAGCCGAGGGGAGCCATGGGAACGTCCGGCGTCGCCCGAACCGTCAGACGGAGCAACGCGATGATCGACGACCGTCACCCCGAGGAGCTGCTCGCCGGCTACGCCGACGGCACCCTGCGCGACGACGAGCGCGCCGAGGTCGAATCCCACCTCGCGACGTGCGCGCGATGCCGCGAAGAGGTCGCCCTCGCCACGCCCACGATCGCCGAGCTGCGGACGATCCCGGACGAGCCCGTTCCGGTCGGCGTGACCCGTCCGGTGCTGGACGAGGTTCGGCAGCGGGCGATGAGCACCCGGCCTCGACCGCTGTCGCAGCGCGTCATCTGGGCCGCGGGCGGCGCCGTCGCCGCCGCGTTCATCGGCCTCCTGGCCGTCTGGGTGCTGCCCGGCATCGGGACGTCAGCGAACGACGCCGCGACCGGCGGTAACGCGCCGGTCGCGGCGGCGTCCGGGACGACCGCGGGAGGCTCGGGCGGAAGCTCCGAGGTCGCGGGTCGGCCCGTTCCCCTCGAACACAGCTCGACCGACTACGACGACCCGGCGCTCGGCCGCCTGGCTTCCTCGAGCGCCCGCCGGTTCGACGGGCGGACCCTCGGCCCCGCGGTCGACGAGGCGTCCGCCTCCGGCGAGACGGCGCGCGCGGCCGCATGCCTGGCCAAGGGTGCGGGAACCGATCCGGCCGACGAGCTCATCCGATTGATCTCCGCCCGGTACAACGGCTCACCGGCGGTGATCGGCGTGTACCTGACCGGCTCGTCGCCCGGCGCGCCGGCGAAGACGGTGCTGATCTGGGTCGTCGACGCCCAGACGTGTGAGTTCCTGTCGATCGCCGAGGCGCGGATCTAGCGCGTCGCGTCGCCTGGCCGAGGCGCGGATCGAGCGCGCCGGGTCGCCTGGAAGGTTCGAGCGGGCACTCGTAGAGTGTCCGGTCGTGAGGTATCGCGTCGAGCAGCTCGCGGCCGCGTGCGGCGTCTCCGTCGACACAGTCCGGTACTACCAATCCCGCGGCCTGCTCCCGCCGCCCGAGCGCGAGGGCCGGCTCGCCTGGTACGGCGATCGGCACGTCGAACGGATCGCCGACGTCAGGCGGCTGCAGCGCCAGGGACTCACCCTCGCCGCGATCAAGCGGATGGTCGACGGGGAGCTCGAGCGTCCAGACGTCGACCTCGTCGCCGCGATCGCCGAGGCGCAGCGCGACGGTGATGGCGAGGACGAGCTCCTCTCACTCGAGGCGTTCTCCAGGCGCAGCGGCGTTCCGGCCTCGCTGATCCAGGCCGTCGAGCGGGAGGGGATCCGGCTCGCGCGCCGCGTCGACGACGAAGACCGGTACGCCGCCTCGGACATCCGGACCGTTCGGGCGGCGCTCACCCTGCTCGAGTTCGGGCTGCCGCTCGGCGAGCTCCTCGCGCTCGCGCGGGACGCCCACGAGGCGATGCTCGCCCTGGCGGAACGGGCCGTCGACCTGTTCGACGAGCACGTGCGCAAGCCGATCCGCGACACGGCGAGCGACGACGAGACGGCCGCCGGCGAGCTCACCGACGCGTTCCGGACGATGCTCCCGTCGGTGACCGAGCTCGTGGCGAGCCACTTCCGTCGGGTGCTGCTCGCGACCGCCGAGGCGCACCTCGACCGCGTCGGCGGCGACGCCGAGGTGCGCGCGGCGCGTGAGGAGTCGGCGCGGATGGACCGGGTGGGACGGCCGTGACC
>JBKPTC010000036.1:0-19405 GCA_046735355.1 bacterium | reverse complement strand
ACGCCGTGGACGACGGCGGTGATCTTCTCGATCTCCTCCTCGAACAGCCCGAGCGTGTTCGGATTGGTGAGCATCAGCCCGGCGACGTCCTCGTCGACGAGCTTCTCGAGCGCCGAGACGTCGACGAGCCCGCGCGCATCCGATGGGATGTGGATCGTCTCGAATCCCGCCAGCCGAACGCTCGCCGGATTCGTGCCGTGCGCGGAGTCGGGGATCGCGACCTTCGCGCGCCGTCTCCCCTGGCGATCGTGGAACGCGCGCATCATCAGCAATCCGGTCAGCTCGCCGCACGCGCCCGCGGGCGGCTGCAGCGTCGCGCGCGACATCCCCGTGATCTCGCACAACGCGCGCTCGAGGCGCCACATCAGCTCGAGGGCGCCCTGCGCGGTCGCCTCGGGCTGCAGCGGGTGCAGGCGAGCGAAGCCGGGAAGCGATGCGACGGCCTCGGCGATCTTCGGGTTGTACTTCATCGAGCACGATCCGAGCGGATACACGCCGGTGTCGACGCCGTAGTTCTCCTGGGACAAGCGCGTGTAGTGCGATACGATGTCGCGCTCGGCCACCTCGGGCAACGCCGGCGGCGTGACGCGACGCTGCTCCTGCGGAAGGTCGACCTCGGGCACGTCGAGCGGCGGCAACGTGAACGCCCGCCGCCCGGAACGCGACAGGTCCTCGATCGTTCCGCGCTGCGTCGGCGGATCCTGCGTGCGTACCGGAGCGCCGGTCACGCGATCACCTCGGCCAGCGCATGGGCGAACGCGTCGATCTCGGCGCGCGTCCGGCGTTCGGTGACGGCGACGAGCAGACCTCGCTCGTCGACGTCGGCGATGGCCACGCCGCCGATGAACCCGCGGTCGGCGAGCCGGGCGAGCGCGTCGTCGACCGCGACCGGCAGCCTGATCGCGAACTCCTTGAAGAACGGCGCGCCCGGAAACATCGCCTCGACCCCATCGATCGACGTCAGCCGCTCGAACGCGTACGCCGCCTTGGCCGCGCACTGCCGGCCGAGCTCGGCGAGCCCCTGCGGCCCGAGCCACGCTAGATACACGGTCGCCGCGATCGCCATGAGCGTCTGGTTCGTGCAGATGTTGGAGGTCGCCTTCTCGCGCCGGATGTGTTGCTCCCGCGCCTGCAACGTGAGCACGTACCCGGTGCGCCCCTCGACGTCGACGGTTTCGCCGACGAGCCGTCCCGGAAGCCGGCGGACGTCGTCGAGCCGCGTCGCGATCACGCCGAGATAGGGCCCCCCGAAGTTCAGGTGGTTGCCGAGCGGCTGCCCCTCGGCGACCGCGATGTCGGCCCGCAGCTCCCCCGGCGGCGCGAGGACCCCGAGCGATAGCGGATCGAACACCTGCACCGCCCGTGCGCCGGCCGCGTGCGCGCGACCGAACAGGTCGCGCGTCGGCTCCAGCACGCCGAAGCGGTTCGGATGCTGCACGATCACGCACGCGACGTCGTCGCCGACGTCCGGTTCCCCGCCCCGCCCGCCCTCCAGATCGAAGACCTCGGGCTCGTATCCCGCTCCCCTGCCGTAGGTCCGCAGCGTGTCGAGGTGGCGCGGATCGACGCCGGCCGACACGAGGACACGGTCGCGCCCGGGCACCGACCGGGCGAGGTTGACGGCCTCCGCGAGCGCCGTCGCGCCGTCGTACAGCGACGCGTTCGAGACGTCGAGCGCGGTGAGCTCGGCGATCATCGACTGGTACTCGAACAGTGCCTGCAGGACGCCCTGCGACAGCTCGGGCTGGTACGGCGTGTACGAGGTGTAGAACTCCGACCGCCCCGCGAGCGCCCACACGACCGCGGGGACGTAGTGGTCGTACGCGCCGCCGCCAGCGAAGCACACGAGCCGCTCCGCATCGAGGTTCTTGCGGGCGAGCGCGCCGAGGTCGGCGGCGATCTCCATCTCGGATACGCCCTCGGGAAGGTCGAGGTCGTCGTCCAACCGTACGGACGGCGGGATCTGCTCGAACAGCTGGTCGAGCCGCTCGAGCCCGATCCGGTCGAGCATCTCCCGGACGTCCTCGTCGGTGTGCGGAGCGAACGTCATCCCCGAGGGCTCAGTCTACGGTCGCGGATGCGATGCGATGCGTCGCGCGCTGGATCAGCCGTCGCCGCCGGCGAGATCTTCGAGCCCGTACTTCGACACCAGCGAGAGGTAATCGCGCTGGTAGAAGATCTTGCAGTTCACGCCGGGGTACAGCTCGCGCAGCCGCCTGACCTTCCGGTTCTTCTTGGTCACCAGCCGCTGGTTGAGCGTCGTGATCTCGATGTACAGGTCGTATTGCGGCAGATAGAAGTCCGGCGTGAAGCGCTGAACGACGGCGCCGTCCTTGTCCCATTCCAGATCGAACGACGTGGGCTCGTACGCCCACTCGATCTGATAGAAGTCGAGCAACCGCGCGAACTGCCGCTCGCTCGCGTGGGCGAAGCGGACGGTATCGCTCTTGAGACTGGGGGCCTGCTCCGCGGGGGCGGCGTTCACGCTCCGCCGGCCGCGGCGGCGCCGCGGCTCTTCCTCCGGCTGGCCTTCGGGAGGCTTCCCTCCAGGTCGGTCCATACCTTGTCGACCGCGATCGCGAACACCCCCTGGCCCTTGGCCAACAGGTCGACGACCGCGCCCGGCGAATCGACCGCGTAGATCCGCGATCCGTCGGAAACGAGCGTCGTGCCGAGCGCGGGCTCCTTCAGCTCCTTCAAGGTCTTCATCGCCTTGCGGATCTGCTGCAGGCCCACGCCGGAATCGAGCATCCGCTTGATCAGCTTGAGCACCGCGAGATCTTGGAACGAGTACAGACGCTGGCTGCCCGAACCGCGCGCGTCCTGGAGCGACGGCCGCACGAGTCCCGTCCTCGCCCAGTAGTCGAGCTGCCGGTAGCTGATGCCGACGACCTTGGTGACCTCCGGAACGCGGAAGCCCTGCTCTGCAGGCTCGACCATGACATCTCCGTAATTACGCGGGCGTGGTGAGCCTAGTTCGGGCACCTCGACATGTCAACGAACGCCGAGGTCGGAGCATGTTCGGCGTTGGGATGTCCGAAAGTCTGCACCGGGTTGTTGCCGCGCCCCGGAGGGGGTGGCTAGGGTGTGGCCCCGTGACCTGCCGCCCACGAGCGACGACGGGACACCGGGCGAGCCGCGCGCTCGCCGTGCTGACGCTCTCCGCGCTGCTGTTCACGTCCCTCACGGGGCTCGCGCACGCGTCCACGTACCGCCACCGGTTGCTCCGCCTCCTCAACGACAGTCGCGTGCAACACGACCGTCGGCCGCTGAGGATGAACGTGCGTTTGTCGCGGGACGCGCTGACGCACACGCGGCAGATGCTGCGTGACAACCAGCTGTACGACGTGGAGAACCTCGCCAGCGTGCTCGAGCCCTACAACCTCACGAAGTTCGGCGCGGACGTCGTCGGGTGCGGCGAGTCGCTGCACGACGTGCATCGGGGGCTCATGCACCACGCGCTGCACCGCCGGATCATGCTCAACGCGGATCTTCGACGGGTCGGCATCGGCGTGATCAAGGACTCCGGACGGAGTCTGTGCGGCCGCGACGCGCTCTGGGTCACCGAGCTGTTCTTCGGCTGATACCACCGCCCCCGGCGAACCGAGAACCTCCGCGCGCTGCGTGCGGTCGCGGGGTTCGTGGGCGGCTACGACCCGAAGTCCTCGGGGTTCACGTTCTCGAGGAACTCGCGGAACCGCTGCACCTCGTCGTCCTCGTCGCCCTCGCCGTCCGGGATCGGGATGCCGGCCTCGTCCAGGACGTCTTCGTTGGCGTAGATCTTGCATCCGAGCCGGACGGCGAGCGCGATCGCGTCGCTCGGCCTCGACGACACCTCGTACGCCGTGCCGTTCCGCTGCATGTTGATCGTCGCGTAGAACGTCCCCTCGCGCAGCTCGGTGATGACGATGCCGCTCACCTGGACGGCCATCTCCTCGAGGATGTTCTTGAGGAGATCGTGCGTCATCGGCCGGGGCGTGACGACGCCCTGTTGTGCGAGCGCGATGGCCGCCGCCTCGGGCTGACCGATCCAGATCGGAAGGAACCGCTCGCCGACCGCCTCGCGGAGCAGGACGATGGGTTGATTGCCCGGCACCTCGATCCTGACACCGGCGAGGGTCATCTCGATCATGGCTACGAGCGAACATATCCCCGGCCCATAGGTCCGGCAACCGCGGGCGCGTCGGTGCCGGTGGCGTTCAGCCGGCGTCGCCGACGACGTACGGCAGCAGCAGATCGGGGTCGCGGGTGACCGCCGCGACGTCGTGGATCGCCAGGATATCGGGGACGTTTCGGTACCGCTCCCCCACGTCGAGACCGTAGCCGACGACGAACACGTCGGGGCAGTCGAAGCCCGCGTACCGGATCTCGAGCGGCGCGATGCGACGAACGGACTTGTCGAGCAACGCGCAGATTTCGAGTGACGCCGGGGTGCGCGACTCGAGGACGCCGAGGAGGTACGACAGCGTGAGGCCGGTGTCGACGATGTCTTCCACGACGATGACGTCACGGCCGCCGACGTCCTCGTCCAGATCCTTGACGATCCGGACACGGCCCATCGACTCGGCGGCGCCGCCGTACCGCGAGATCGACATGTAGTCGATCGCGACGGGCAGACGCGTCTCGCGGATCAGATCGGCCAGGAAGATCGACCCGCCCTTGAGGACCGAGATCAGGACGGGGGCCCGCCCGTGGTAGTCCCGGGTGATCGTGCGGCCGAGCTCCTCGATCCGCCGGCGGATGTCCTCGCGTCGGAACAGGACGCTCGCGACTTCCGCCATCGGCGCGATGCTAGCAGTCGTCTCAGCCGAGCACGCCGGCGACGACGGACGAGACGCCGTGCGCGATGGCGTCGGCCGCGCGGCGCCACCAGGGGCCCGGCGAAGCGGGCGGCGGCGGCGGCGGAACGTGCGTCACTACGAGCGGCACCCTCCGGAGCACCGCGTCCCCCGTCCGGACGCGAAGCGTCGCGATCGCCTGGCCGATCGTGGGCGGATACGCGAGCGCGGCGTGCGGCACGACCTCGTACCGCACGTGCGCGTCCGAGCGAACGAGCGCCTCGACCGGCCCGCCCGCCGCGACGGGGATCGCGCGGCCCTCGACGTCGACGTCGCCGAACGACTGGCCGTCGTCGACCAGCGGTTTCCGATCGAACGCGCCGAACCCGTAGTTCAGCATCGTCGCGGCGTCCGAGAACGGCTCCCCGCCCGAGCCGAGGACCACCGCGACGAGCCGGATCCCCGCCCGCTCCGCCGTGGCGACGACGCAGAAGCCGGCGGCCGCCGTGTACCCGGTCTTGCCGCCGGTCGCACCCTTGTAGAGCCACAGCAGCACGTTGCGGTTCTGGATCTGTCGGGGGCGGCCGGCGGGCGACGGGATCTCGTGGAACTTCGTGGTGTCGATCCGACGGAACAGCGGAAGGGTATCGGCGGCCCGCATCAGCCGCGCGAGATCGAGGGCCGTGGAGTATCCCCGGTCGTCGAGCCCGTTCGGCGAGTAGAACCGCGTGTGCCGCATGCCGAGCCGCTGTGCCTCCGCGTTCATGTCGCGGACGAACGCCTCGACCGTTCCCGAGACGTGCTCGGCGAGCGCCACGGCGGCGTCGTTGGCCGACTGCAGCAGCAACGCGTAGAGCAGCTGTTCGACCGTGATTCGCTCTCCCGTCCGCAACCCGAGCTCCGAGATCCCGATGCCGCCGACGCCGGTCGAGGCCCGCTCGGAGACGGTCACCATTTCGCCGGGATCGGCGCGGTGCAGCACGACGACCGCGGTCATCAACTTGGTGAGGCTCGCGATGGGTCGTTCGCCGTCCGCATTCCGGGAGAAGAGGATCTGTCCGCTGTCGAGATCCTCGAGCACGACGGAGGCCGCCGAGACGGTCGGCTCGGCCGACGACGCCGACGACGCCGACGGCGTCCGGAGCACGGTCGGAAACGGCGACAGCGACATCACGCCGCCGGGTCCGAGCACGGGCGTGGGCGGCGGAACGCCTCGCGAGGCGCGTTTGCCGGCCACGGCAGGCAACGCGACGAGCGTCGCGAGAAGGGCCGCCAGCCCGACCGCGACCGCGCGCGCCGCCGCCCGATCCACCGCGCGCTACGGCGACTGCAGATGCTCGCGCAGGTTGTGGCGGAGCAGCGCCGCCTTGAGCTTGCGCGAGGCTCGGGCGAGGTCCGTCAGCGCCTGCGACGCCATCCGCCGCGCCTCGGGGTTCCGCTGGCGAAGCTGCGGCATGACGATCGACTCGAAGAACGTCGCCTCGCGCTCCTCGAAGTGCTTGTACATCGTGAGATGCCGCGGCTCGATGCCGTATCGGAAGAAGTCGCGAAGGATCGACAGGACCACGTAGTCGTCGCCGTCGTAGTACCGAGCACCCTCCGGCCCGTGCGACGCGACGAGCCCGAAGCTCTCCAGCTCGCGGATGCGTTCCTTCTCGATCCCGGTCGCGGCCGACATCTCTTCGATGGACATCTGCAGGCCCGTCGGCGGCTCGGCGAGCTCATCGCCGCCGGCGCCGCGCTCGGCGTCCTCCTCCCCCTCGACGTCGACGTCGGCACTCGACTCCTGCTTCAGCAGGCGGTCCTTGATGACCTTGAGCGGCAGATACTCGTCGCGTTGCAGTCGCAGGATGTGCTTCAGCCGCTCGACGTCCTTCTCGTAGAACTTCCGGTATCCCGACGGTGTACGTTCGGGCTGGATCAACCCCTCGGCCTCGAGGAATCGGATCTTCGAGATCGTGATGTCGGGAAACTCGGTCTTGACGGAGACCAGAACCTCACCGATCGATTGATAGTTCCGCGTCGGCATCCTCACTCTCCGGACTGGAAGAAGGCGAGCTTGAACTTGCCGACCTGGAGCTCGTCGCCGGAATGGAGCGCGATGTCGTCCACGCGTTCGCGGTTGACGTAGGTCCCGTTGAGGCTGCCGACGTCGCGCAGCTCGAACGTCGTCGAACCCGGACGCCCCGTGCGCCGCAGCTCCGCGTGCCGGCGGGAGACGGTCACGTCGTCGAGGAAGACGTCGCTCGAGGGATTGCGACCGATCGACGTCGTGTCCGCGTCGATGAGGAAGGTGGACCCCGCGTTCTGACCTCGCTTCACGAGCAGCAGCGCCTGACCGGCCTCGAGCTGCTCGCCCGGGAACGGGAAGTCCTCCCCCGCCTCTTCCTCGACCTCGACGGGCGCGATGCCCATCGTGGTGTCCTCGTGCAGCGGGGCGCCGCAGTTCGCGCAGAAACGCGCGTCGTCCTTGTTCGGATGTCCGCACCGGGTGCAGTACATGCGTCAGGCTCCTCGGGGACGTACGGTTCCGCTCGACACCATCGATCCGCGAGCTCGGCATTCAGCTCGAGTCGAGGGTCGACGGCGCGCCCTCAACCCTCGATGGAAACCGGACGCTACCGTACCGGTCGCGCGAGGGTCAACGTGTCAGTCGCCCTGAACCTGCTGGACGAACGAGCGATACGCGTCGGCGGTCATCAGATCGTCGAGCTGCCCCCCGTCCCCCACCTCGAGGACGACGAGCCACCCCTGTCCGTACGGCTCCTGGTTCACGAGCTCCGGACGATCCTCGAGAAGCTGGTTGCGTTCGAGCACGGTGCCCGTCACCGGGCTGTAGACGTCGGACACGGACTTGGTCGACTCGACCTCGCTGAAGGGCTGCGCCGCCGTCACCGTCGTTCCGACCTCCGGAACGTCGACGTACACCACGTCACCGAGCGCATCCTGCGCGTAGTCGGTGACCCCGACGCGAACGCGGCCCGACCCCTCGTCTCGGACCCACTCGTGCTCCTTGGTGTAGCGAAGGTCGTCCGGGAACTCCATCTCCACTCCCTCTCGATGCCCGCCTGCGACGGCACGCGCGACGGTATCACCTCGATCCGGTCGGGCTCACGCCGAGAACATCACGACGCCGATCGGTGTGCCCTCGACCGCAGCGCGTCGCGGAGATCGACTGCGTACCGTGCGGCCGCCGTGTACGAGAGCACGATCCCGGCCGCGTAGCACACCCAGCCGACGACCGTCGCCGCACCTGCCAGCCACAGATCGAACGCACCCCAGGCGACGAGCGGGATGCCCGTCATCAACAGGAGCGTGGCGGCCTTGCCGACCGGGCGGACATCGATCCTGATGCCGCGACGAAGCACCAGCGCGCCGACGAGCAGCAGCGCCGCGTCCCGGAACACGACGAGCGCGGCGGCCCACAGCGGAAAGGCGTTCCGCACCACGAGCGCCACGAGCACCGAGATCACGGCGAGCCGGTCGGCGACCGGGTCGAGGAGCTTTCCGACCTCGGTCACGGCGCCCGTCCGACGGGCCAGATATCCGTCGACCCAGTCGGTCGAGGCGAGCACGCCGAAGCCGAGCAGCCCGGCCGCCTCGGTGCCGTGGTGCAGGAGCGCGATCACGACGAACGGGATGGCGACGATCCGAAGGAGGGACAACAGGTTCGGAACGGTCAGGATCGCGCGCCGGCTCGGCGCTCGGCCGCGCCCCGTCGAGGGATTCGGGTCGACCGGCATCGATCGCGGACGGTACCACCTCACGGTTCGCCGTACGTCACCGGCGACCGGACCCCGACCGAACCCGCAGCCAGAGCGACAAACTCCGGTGAAGTTCGTCGTCGACATGGACTCCCCCATCCCCTTGACCTACACTGCGGGGTTGCCGGACCGCAGCCTCCAAGCGCACGGAAGCGTCAGGTTCCGGCTTTCAGGTGGCCCGGGGCCTTCCCCCCGGGCCACCTGCTGTTCCGGCTCCGATCGCCCCTCGATCGTGCATCCAGCCTGTGCGCGGATGCGGCCGCCGGTACAATCGCCGTCACGGGCCGTGGCGCAGCTTGGTTAGCGCGTCTGACTGGGGGTCAGAAGGTCGCCGGTTCGAATCCGGCCGGCCCGACCGATCGCGACGCTACGCGCGTCGTCGATCCCGCTTGACGCGGAAGCGCAACCGGATCGGCACGCCCTCGAACCCGAAGGCACGCCGCAGCCGGTTCTCGAGGAACCGCTGATACGAAGGATCCGGCGCGCCCCCGCCGAACAGGACGAACGTCGGCGGGCCCGCCGACACCTGGGTTCCGTAGCGGTAACGGAGCCGTCGCGGGGCGGGTCGCTCGCCCTGCGCCGCCTCGATCACGCGGTTGACGTCGGCCGTCGGAACCCGCGTGGTCCACCGGTCGTGCAGGCTCAGCAGCGCAGCCGGAAGTCGTGAGACGCCCGCTCCGCGGATCGCGGAGGTCCGCACCACTTGGGCGCGCGCGAACGGAACGATCTCCTCGAACAGGGCGCGGAAAGCGCGGTCGCGCTCCTCGATCAGGTCCCACTTGTTCGCCACGACGAGCAGACCTCGTCCCGCGTCGATCACCTTCGCCGCGATGCGGCGGTCCTCCGCGGTGAACCCGTCGGCGGCGTCCAGGACGAGCAGCGCCGCGTGCGCTCGCTCGATCGCCCGCTCGGCGCGAAGGAAGCTGTAGAACTCGACGGCCCGCGCCTTTCCGACGCGTCGCAGGCCGGCGGTGTCGACGAATCGGACGGGGCCGTCCTCCCAGGCGACGACCGCGTCGACGGTGTCACGCGTGGTGCCGGCCTCCTCGAACACGACCGACCGCTCCTGCCCGATCAGCCGGTTGAACAGCGAGGACTTGCCGACGTTCGGCCGGCCGACCAACGCGAAGCTCGGCACGTCGTCCCCGGCGTCGGGCGGCGCGTCGGGATCCGGCTCGGGCGGCAGGAGCTCGACGATCCGGTCGAGCAGGTCGCCGGCGCGCCGGCCGTGGAGCGCCGACACCGCGACGGGCTCGCCGAGCCCGAGCCGCGCGAACGCGGCCGCATCCGCGTCGTCGTGCTCGGAATCGACCTTGTTGACGACGACCAGGACCGGCGCCCGCTCGCGGCGGAGCCGTCGCGCGAGGTCGGCGTCCTCGTCGCGTACCCCCGTCTGGGCGTCGACGATGAGCAGGACGACGTCGGCCTGCTCGGCGGCGACCTCCGCCTGTCGGAACACGAGCGCCTCGATCCCGCTCGCGCGCCGGAGATAGCCGCCGGTGTCGACGACGACGAACGAGCGGCCGCGCCAGCTCGCCTCCAGCTCGACGCGGTCGCGCGTGACGCCGGGCATCTCGTGCGCGATCGCCTCCCGCCGGCCGAGGAGACGGTTGGCCAGCGTCGACTTGCCGACGTTCTGTCGGCCGACGAGCGCGACCACCGGCGGCCGCGGCGTCACGGCGCATCCGTGCGCGTCCCGACGATCTCGAGCGCCCGCTCGAAGACCTCGTCGGCGTCGGCGTCGGTCGTGTCGATCGCAACGGCGTCCGGCGCGGGAACGAACGGATTCACCCGCGCGTCGCGCGCGTCCCGAGCCTCGAGCGCCCGCGCGACGTCGTCGGCGCGGTCCAGGTCCTCGGCCGCCCGGCGCGTCGCGCGCTCGCTCGAGGCAGCGGTGAGGAACAGCTTGACGTCGGCCTTCGGCAGGACGACGGAGCCGATGTCTCGACCCTCGACCACGCCGCCGGCGGCGGCGAGCCGTCGCTGCTCGGCACGAAGGATCGAGCGGACCTCCGGATGGGCCGACACCGACGAGACCCAACGCTCGACCTCGCTCGACGTCAGCGCGGCGCTCGGCTCGTTCCCGTCGATCGACAACGCGCGCACCTCGTCGTCGGTCAGCTCGAACCGGATGCGCTCGGCGAGCGTCGCGAGCGCCTGTGGGTCGTCGACGCCGACGTGCCGCCTGATCGCCTCGAGCGTGACGGCCCGGTACATCAACCCGGTGTTGAGGTACGGAAGTCGCAACGTCTCGGCGAGACGCCGCGCGAGCGTGCTCTTCCCGACGCCCGCCGGTCCGTCGATCGCGATCACGAGCGTCACGGCCGGACCTCGAGCAGGCCGCCGAGCCGCGTCAGCGCGTGCGCGAACCCGGGGAACGAGACGTCGGCAACCTGGGCGCCGTCGAGCTCGACCGGCTCGTTCGCGCCGAGCGCCGCGATCGCCATCGCCATCGCGGTCCGATGATCGCCTGTCGCGGACGCCGAGCCGCCACGGACGCCGTTCGCCGTCCCGACCACGACGAGATCGTCGCCCTCGACGCGCGCGACGGCGCCGATCGCCCGGAGCGACGCGGCCAGGCCGTTCAGCCGGTCGCTCTCCTTGACGCGCAGCTCCGATGCGTCCACGAACCACGACTCGCCGGCGGCGTGCGCCGCGACCGCCGCGAGCACCGGCACCTCGTCGATGACGAGGGGCAACTCGTCCGCCTCTACGGTCGTCGCGGAGAACCCGTCGGTCGCGTCGACCTCGAGCTCACCGACCGGCTCGCCGAGCTCGACCGCCCGCTCGACCGTGGTGATGCGGACGCCCATCCGGCGGAACACCTCGAGGAACGCCGTCCGCGTCGGATTGAGTCCGACGCCGTCGATATGAACGCGTCCGCCGGTGACGGCGGCCGCGCCGACGATGAACGCCGCCGACGAGACGTCGCCCGGCACACGGGCCTCGAACCCGCCGTGCTGGAACGCCGACACGCGCACGCGTCCGGGCTCCGCGTCGACCGGCGCACCGAGCGCGGCCAGCGCCCGTTCGGTGTGATCGCGCGTCGGAGCAGCCTCGAGCACCTCGGTTTGGCCGGCGGCCGCGAGCCCGGCGAGCAGGACGGCGGTCTTGACCTGGGCGCTCGGTACGGGCGTGCGATATACCACGCCGTGGAGGCGGCCACCGCGAACCTCGACCGGCGCGTGGCCGTCCGTCGTGCGGACATCGGCCCCCATCTCCCGAAGCGGCACCGCGACGCGCTCCATCGGCCGAGTCATCAGGCTGGCGTCTCCGACGAGCGTCGAGGTGAAGGGTTGCGAGGCGAGCACGCCAGCGAGAAACCGCATGGTCGAGCCCGAGTTCCCGCAGTCGAGCGCGCGGTCGGGCGGCGCCAGCGACGATCGGCCCTCACTCTCGACCTCAAGCTCGACAGGTGAGCGGCCGACCTGCTGCGCGTCCCACGTGAAACCGTCGGCGTCGCCGCCACGGGCAACGTTCGCGGCCCACGCGTCGAGTGAAGATCGAGCGTTCGGCGACACGGCGGCGAGGCATGCGGCCGTCGATCGCACATCGAGCGAAGGTGGAACATCACGCAGCCGGGACGCACCTCGAGCCGTCGCGGAGAGGATCAACCACCGGTGCGCGATCGCCTTGTCCCCCGGAACCGTGAGACGGCCCTCGATCCGAGCTCCGGGGCGCACGATGAGCCGCATGGTCACGCGAGTCGGAGCGGCTCGAAGCCTCGCGCGGACAGGGCACCGGCCGCGGCATCCGCCGACGCGACGGCGATCGTCAGATGCACCGTTCCGCGGCCACCCTCCGGCGAGTGCACGATCTGCAGGTCCTCGATGTTGACGTCGGCCGCTCCGAGGGCGGCCGCGACGTCGGCCAGAACGCCGGGCCGGTCCGGCACCGGCACCTGCAACACGGCGACGCCGGTCTTCACCTGTGGCTTCGCGGCGAGGGCCAGACGCGCCTCCTTCGCCGCGGCGAACGTCCGCTCCACCGCGTCGACCGAACCGGCGGCGATCGCGTCGCGGAGCTCGAGCAGCCGCTCGGCGTACCCGGTGACGGCGGCCGCGATCGCGTCGCGGTTCGCGAGGAGGATCTCGCCCCACAGGCGCGGGTTCGAGGCGGCGAGCCGCGTCAGGTCGCGGAACCCGCCCGCCGCGAGCAACAAGATGTCGGGCTCGCCCGCCTCCTCGGCGGCGGCCAGATCCATCAGCACCGTCGAGGCGACCTGCGGCAGATGGCTCACGAACGCGACCAGGCGGTCGTGGCGGTCCGCCTCCATGAGGATCGGCCGCGCGCCCACCCGCTCGATCCAACGCGCGAACCGCTCGGTCGTCGCCGGCGCCGTGTCCGGCGTCGGCGTCAGGACCCAGACGGCAGCATCGAGCAGCGCGGGCGACGCACCGTCCGGCCCGGAACGCTCCGATCCCCCCATCGGATGCCCGCCGACGAACCTCGACCTCGCCTGCGGCGTCGCCCGTGCCTCGACCTCCCGCACCACCGGACCCTTGATGCTGGCGACGTCGGAGACGAGCTGGGCGGTACCGGCCCCGAGCGCCGCGAGCGACGTCTCGACCACCGAGTCGACCGGGGCGCACACGAGCACCAGGGTCGCGTCCGCGACGGCATCCGACAGCGACCCAGCCGGCCGGAGCCCGGCCGCGCGCTCGCACGCTCGCTCGAGCGTCCCGGCGTCGGGGTCCCATCCGGCCGCCTGGTCGCCGGATCGGATCGCGGCCATCGCGACGGACGTTCCGATCAGCCCCGTCCCGAGGACGGCGACGCGCTCAGAGGTCATCGCGGAGCGACTCGGCGCCGTCGAGATAGACGTGCGAGACCTCCGCCTGCGCCCGGTCGGTCTCGAAGTGCATCAGGACGCGAACGACCCTCGCCATCGCTCCGCGAACGGGGATCTCCTGCGCGCACAGCAACGGCACCGTGCCGAGGCCCATCCGGCGGGCGGCCTCGGCCGGGAACGCCGAGACGAGGTCGGGCGTCGCCGTGAAGAAGACGCTCACGATGTGCTCGGATACGACGTGGTTGCGGTCGAGGAGCTGTGCGAGCAGACGCTGCGTCGCGTCCAGGACGACGGACGCGTCGTCCTGCCCCACCGCGATGGCGCCGCGCGCCGCTCGAACCGTCATGTCGCCGCCCTCGGTCGGGAACGGCGCAAACTGTACCGTCGGCTACAGCCCCGCGGCCCTATAGAGGGAACGGACCTCGCCCGACGACAGCGCCCGCGCGTGTCCGGAGGCGATCGTTCCGAGCCGGACCGGACCGAACCGGACGCGAACCAGCCGGCGGACGGGCAGCCCGACCGCCGCGAGCATCCGGCGGACCTCGCGCTTGCGGCCCTCGGTGACGACGAGTCGCACCGCGCCGCGGCCCCCGCTCCGCGCGACGGGCCGTGCCGACACGGCGCGCGCGGGCCCGTCGTCGAGCTCGACGCCCCGTCGCAGGCGAGCCGCGTGGCGATCGGTCGGAACGCCTTCGACCTCGGCCAAGTATTCGCGCTCGACCGCGTGCCGCGGATGGAGCAGCCGGTTCGCGAGCTCGCCGTCGTTCGTGAACAACAGCAACCCCTCGGTGTCCCGGTCGAGCCGGCCGACCGCGAACACGCGCGGCCCGGGCGGGAAGTACGAGGTGAGGTCGAGCTCGGCGTGCGGATCGGAGGCGGTGCTGGTCACGCCGGCGGGCTTGTGGAACGCGAAGTACCTGAGCTCTGGGTCGAGGCTCACCCCCGAACCGTCGACCGCGACGCGGTCGCGGGCAGGGTCGATCCGATCGCCGAGCGCCGCGACCCTCCCGTTGATGGTGACCCTGCCCTCGCGGATCAGGTCCTCGCTCGAGCGTCGAGATCCGATGCCCGCGCGCGCGAGCGCGCGCTGCAGCCGCTCCTCGGGCATGGAGCTACTCGGAGCCGGTCGCGTCCTCGTCGGCGTCCTCGTCCGCGGCGCCGAGCAGCGGCGCGAGCGGCGGAAGGGCCGACAGCGACGGCAGCCCGAGGCGCTCGAGGAACTCCGGCGTCGTGCCGTACAACATCGGTCGGCCGGGCGCGTCCTCGCGTCCGACCTCGTCGACGAGGCCGCGGTCGATCAACGCGCGAAGCACGCCGTCCGAGTTCACGCCGCGGATCGCCGAGATCTGATGGCGCGTCACGGGCTGCTTGTACGCCACGATCGAGAGCGTCTCGAGCGCCGCCTTCGTCAACCTGGCGTGCCGGGACGCCAGGACGTATTGCTCGACGAGGGGTGCCGCGTCCGGATGGGTCGTCAGCCGCCACCCTCCAGCGACGTTGCGGAGCACGATCCCGGCGCCGCGCTCCTGGTAGGCGCCGGCGAGCGCCTCGCACAGCTCGTCCGCCTCGCGGCGCTCGACGTCGAGCGCCTGCGCGAGCACCGTCGAGGACACCGGCTCGTCCGAGACGAACAGCAGCGACTCGAGGTCGCGGAGCCGCGCCGAGCGCGCGGTCGTCGCCGGTCCGGCATGCTCCGTCATGGCTCCTCGCTCGCCTCGATCGCGGACGCTCCGGCCGCCCCCTGCCACTCGACCTCGATCTCCCCGAACGTTTCGGCCTGCGCGAGGTCGACCTTTCCCTCACGGTAGAGGTCGAGCAGCGCGAGGAACCGCACGACGACCTGGATCCGCTCGTCGCAGTCCGCGACGAGGTCGCGGAACCGGGCTCGGCCGGCCCTGCCGAGGTGGGAGACCACCGCCTCGAGAGCCTCCTCCATCGTGTACCGGATCGGCGTGACGTGGTACAGGTCGAGCGCCGGCGGTGGACGGAGCAGCCCGGCGGCGAGCCGCGCGAGCTGCTCGGGCCGGACCTTCGCCATGACGTCCGGATACAGGTGGGCGAACTCGGCGGGCGGACCCGCCTCACGCGGGTGGTGGAGCGACTCGTGCTCGAACCGCCGGGCGAGCTCGACGGCGACGCGGCGGATCGCCGCGAGCTCCAGCGAGCGCGCGTAGACCAGATCCGGCGAGACGCCGAGCAGGTCCTCCTCGTCGAGCGCCTCGTGCCGAGGCATCAGCCGACCGACCTTCAGCTCGAGCAGGATCGCGCACACGGCGAGGAACCACGTCGCCTCGTCGAGCGTCCACGCCTCCGCCTGCTTGGAGTAGGCGAGGAACCGGTCAGTGACCGATCCGATCGCGACGTCGCAGACGTCGATCTTCTGGTCGAGCAGGAGATCCGCGAGCGCGCGGAACGGGCCCGAGAACGCGGGCAGCTCGACGGTGAACGCCGCCGTCGCGACGTCGTTCGCGTCGTCGGTCATGCCAGGCTCATCGCGGATCGAACCGACTTCATCGTCTCCTCCACGACAGGGCGAACCTTCGAGGCGCCGTCCGCGAGGACCTGCTGCACCAGGCCGGGCTGCGTCTCGAGCTCCGCCCGCCGGTCCCGGAACGGCCGGTAGTACTCGATGATGCGGTCGGCCAGGTTCTGCTTGCATTGGACGCACCCGAGCGCCCCGCTGCGGCAGTTCTCGTCCGTCCACTCGAGGATGTCCTGCGAGAACAGCCTGTGCAGCGCGAACACCGGACAGATCTCGGGGCGGCCGGGATCCCCGAGCCTGATCTTCTGCGGATCGGTGACGAACGAGCGGACCTTCGCGCGCATCGTGTCGGGGTCGTCGCGGACGCCGATCGCGTTGTCGAGCGACTTCGACATCTTGCGACCGTCCGACCCGGGGATGAGCGGCGCCTGGGACAGCAGCGGCTGCGGCTCGACGAGGACGTCGCCGTACAACCGATCGAAGCGCCGGACGATCTCACGCGCCAGCTCGATGTGCACGACCTGATCCTCGCCGACGGGTACCAGCTCGCCCTTCACGATCGCGATGTCGACGGTCTGCAGCAGCGGATATCCGAGGAGACCGAAGTTCGAGATCTCGCGCTCGGCCAGGTCGCGCAACCGTTCCTTGTACGTCGGCACACGCTCGAGCCAGCCGAGCGGCGTGATCATGCCGAGCAGCAGATACAGCTCGGCGACGTCCGGCACGTCGCTCTGCCGGTACAGCGTCACGCGTCCGGGATCCACGCCGGCGGCGAGAAGATCGAGCACCAGCTCCTCGATCCGACCGGGAAGCAGCTCGGTTCGGTCGTAGTCGGTCGTGAGCATGTGCCAGTCCGCGATGAAGTAGAAGCAGTCGTGCGTCTCCTGGAGCCGCACCATGTTCATCACGTTGCCGAACCAGTGGCCGACGTGCATCGGACCGGTTGGCCGGAACCCGGTCACGACGCGCGCCTTGCGGTCGGTCTCGGACGTCGTCGAGGTCGCGGTCGTCGTGTCGATGCCGGCGATGATACCGCCGGGCCTGTCCGAAACCCGGAGGTCAGCAGGCCGCTTGGCCGGCCAGAACGGCGAACAGCGCGTCGCGGATCGACGACACGATCGACAGCGTGATCCCGCCCAGCACGAAGAAGATCAGCAGCACGAACAGAACCAGGTACTGGTCGAGGTTGCGATAGACCTCGCGCGCATGTGGAGGCATGACGAGCGCGAGCATCCGCGCGCCGTCGAGGCCGGGGATCGGCAGTAGGTGGAACACCATCAACGACAGCTGCGTGAGGACGAACGCCGACGCGAAGCTGCAGGCCTCGCCCGCTCCCCCGGCGGCGACGGCGCGGAGCGCGGCCGCGCCGAGGATCGCGAGGAGCAGGTTGGCGACGGGGCCCGCGATCGACACGAGGACGACGTCGCGGTTGCCGTGACGCAGGCTCGTCGGGTCGAACGGCAACGGCTTCGCGTACGCGAACGGCGGGATCCGAAGCCCCGACGCCCACAGGATCAGGATGAGGATCGGCAGGATCACCGTGCCGAACGGATCCACCCAGACCCGCGGGTCGGCGCCCAGCCATCCCCACCGTCGCGGGTTCGGATCCCCGAGACGGTCGGCGGTGTACGCGCGCGCGTACTCGCGCGCCAGCATGCCGATCGCCAGCGAGATGCCGACGTACAACGCGAGCAGCAGGTCGAAGTCCGCCACCGGCCCTCCTCAGCCGCCGAACCAGCCGACGACGAGCGCGGGCGGGTCGATCGAACCGTCTTCCACGGTGAGCGCCTGCGCGATGCGGCGCGCGCACGCCTCGGCGTCGTCGCTCGAACGCGCGTGGATCTCGCCGATCGGCACGCCGCGCTCGAGGCGATCCCCGATCTTCGGCCGGAACACGATACCGACCGCGGGGTCGATCGCATCTCCCTTCCGATGACGGCCGGCGCCGAGATCGGTGCTCGCGCGGCCGATCGCCTCGGCGTCGACGGCGTGCAGCGTCCCATCGGACGGGGCATCGAGCGGAACGACGACCGGCGCACGCGGAAGCACCGCCCACGGGTCATCGACGACGCGCCGGTCGCCGCCCTGGGCCTCGACCAGGCGCCCGAAGGTTTCGAGCGCGGTGCCGTCGTCGAGGGCGGCGGCCGCGCGAGCGCGTCCGTCCCCCATCGCCGCGCCCGTCAGCCGCGACAGCGCCTCGCCGGCGAACATCACGACGGCGTCGCGCAGCCGGCCGCGGTAGCGGCCCGAGAGCACCTCGACCGCCTCGGCGACGTCGAGCGCGTTCCCGACCGCCTCGCCGAGCGGCTGGGACATGTCCGTCACTGCCGCACGACACGGTCGGCTCCACCGCTCGGCCAGCGAGACGCAGGTCTCGGCGAGCGACCGAGCGTCCGTCTCGGTCTTCATGAACGCGCCGCTGCCGGTCTTGACGTCGAGCAGGATGAGATCCGACCCGACCGCGAGCTTCTTCGACATGACGCTCGCCGCGATCAGCGGGATCGACGGAACCGTCGCGGTTGCGTCTCGGAGCGCGTAGAGCGCGCCGTCCGCCGGAACCAGATCGCCCGTCTGGGCCGACACTGCGCAGCCGACCTCGGCGACCTGTCGCTCGAATTCCTCGGGCGACAGGTCCGTCCGCAGCCCCGGGATCGACTCGAGCTTGTCGAGCGTTCCGCCGGTGTGCCCGAGGCCGCGACCCGAGAGCTTCGCGACGGCCAAGCCGAGCGCGGCCGCCACCGGCGCGAACGCCAGCGTCACGCCGTCGGCGACGCCGCCGGTCGAGTGCTTGTCGACGATCGGCCGGTCGACCGCGGACAGGGTCAGCGTCGAGCCCGACTCGATCGACGCGCGCGTCAGCGCGACGGTCTCGTCGACGTCGAGCCCCCGGATGAACGCCGCCATCAGGAACGCGGCGGCCTGATAGTCGGGAAGCTGTCCGCGTGCGTAGGCCTGGATGAACAGGCGAAGCTCCCCTTCCGGCACGCGGTGCCCGTCGCGCTTGCGGGCGATCACGTCCCGCGGATCGGTCACGTTCACCGGCACCTCCTCCCGACCATCACCCCGACGTCCATCCTCAACCTCTAGTCGACCCCGAGAGCGGCTGCGAACGAGGCTCCCGGAAGCCCGGTTTCGGCGCCGAGCAGGTCCGCGACGGTCGCACCCAGGTCGGCGAAGGTCACACGGTCGCCGATCTCGAACGGCCCTCCGTCCAGTCCGGCCGCCAGCAGCGGGGTCCGCTCGCGCGAGTGGTCGGTCGGCGGCGTCGTCGGATCGCATCCGTGATCGCCCGTCAGCAGCAGCAGGCCTCCGTCGAGCGCACCCACGAGGTCGGGGATCCGGCGGTCGAGCGCCTCGATCGCGCCGGCGTATCCCCGCGGATCGTTGCGGTGCCCGTACTTGCTGTCGAAGTCGACGAGGTTCGTGAAAACGAACGCGGGGCCCGGCCGGGCCAGGAACGCGATCGTGCGGTCGACGCCGTCGTCGTTCGAGGACGAATACTCGGCCTCCGACAGCCCGATGCCGGCGAAGATGTCCTGGATCTTTCCGACCCCATAGACCGCGACACCGGACTCGAGCAGCCGCGTGA
>JBKPTC010000035.1:0-3554 GCA_046735355.1 bacterium | reverse complement strand
GGCGAGCGTCACGCGTAGGCTCGCGGGCAGCGAGCCGCAGTCGAGAGCGTCCAGCAGGTCCGGTTGGTCGGCGAACACCTGCCGGAAGCGACGACACGCTTCGTCCTTCGACGCGGACACGACGTCGACGATGTCGGGCCGGTCGCGCAGCCGTTGGGTCAGGTGAGAAACCGTCGCCGGCCGAACGCCCTCCTCGAGAAGGATCGCCACGTTGCCGAACCCCGTTCGCCCGGACCGAAACAAGAGCAAGAGCGCGAACGGGTACGCGACCGTCAGCCTCGAGCTCCGCCCGGCGTCCGGAACGATCTGGCTGTCGGCCTGCGGACCGTGCTCGGCGAGCATCGCCGACCGTTGGAGCCGCCGCACGACGTCGGCCCGGAGTGTCGCGCCGCCGTCGACGTCCGGCACACCGAGAGCCTCGACCGTCATCGTCAGGCGATCGAGCGCGGCGACGATCTCGGCGTGCGGTGCGTCCGGGTCGGGGAACCACGAGTCGCCGTTCGCGACGCCCGTCTCCTCACCGAAGCGGCCGAGCGCGTCACACAATCCAGCCACCCAGGTCGCGAGCGGAACGGTCTCGGCCGGCTCCGGGCGCGGCGAGCCGCCGGGCTCGCATGCGCCTACGACGAGGACGATCACGATCGGGAGACAGGCGCCGAGCCGACGACGTCGCAGTGATCGCATCCGAGGAGTATCGGCGCGCGCTCGGCCGGCCCCAAGACGGCGTCGGGTTGCGCCGGTTCGTTCCGCTCAAGCGAGACGAATACGCTCCCGATACGGGACCGATGGACCAGTCCCAGACGCCGTCCGGGAGCGGTTCGACGCCGACCCCGCCTTCCGACGCCGGTTCACCGTGGGCGTCCCAGCCGCCGAGCGTCGATCCCGCATTGTCGTGGGCGCCGCCCGCTCCGGCGGCGGATGCCGGATCGGGATGGGCGACGCCCGTCCCGTCCACGCAGCCGGATCCGGCATCGCCGTGGTCGCTCCCGGCGCAGCCGCCGGGCTGTCAGTTCTGCGGCTCGGTCCCGGCGATCGATATCGCACTGCGTCAGGGCATCGGGATGTTGCTAATGCGCAAGACCAAAACGTTCGCCGCCCATGTGTGTCGCGACTGTGGCATCGCCTTGTTCCGGCGCGTGCAGAGCCAGACGCTTCTCACCGGCTGGTGGGGGATGATCTCGTTCGTCATGAACGTCGGCACGATCTTCTCGAACTACGGCGAGCGACGGAAGCTCGCACAGCTCGACCCGCCCAGGCCGCCGGCGACCCGCACGGCGCAGACGCCGCGCACGACGCCGTTCCCGGTCGGTCGGCCGACGTACCTCCGGCCGCAGGCGCTCGGCGCCGTCGGCGCGGTTCTCGCCCTCGTCCTCGTGGTCGGGCTGTGGCGGCCCGGGTCGACCCCGTCGACGGTCGCGCCGTCGGTCGGTGTGTGCGCCTCCGTCGACGGCAGTCACGTCCAGCCGGTCGACTGCACGGACCCGGCCGCCGTCGAGCGGATCGTCGCGATCCTGCCGTCGACCGCGCAGGACCGCGACTGCCCCGCCACCGCGAACGCGAGCTCCCGCTCCGAGCGCTACGGTCTCATCTGCTGGGAACCCATCTAGCCCAACCACACGCAGTCAGACGCGCCAGGAGCCGGGCAGCAGCGTCTCGTCCGACCCCGCCGGGAGCGCCCGAGACGCTTGTCTACCAACCGGTAGAGAGGTAATAATCTGCCGGATGGTAGAGAACGAGGGCGCCTCTCCTTCGCCTCGCGCCACCGGGTCGGCGTCGATCGTGGCCAAGCTCGCCGGCAAGAAGGTGCTGGTCACGGGCGTGACGGGCTTCGTCGGCCAGGCTGTCCTCGAGCGCCTCCTGACCGACTTCCCGGACACGCGCATCTCGGTCCTCGTCCGGCCCCAGCTCGGGTCGTCCGGACGCCAGCGCCTCGAGTCCGTCGTCTCGCGGCCCAACTTCGACGACTTCCGCAGGGGGGTCGACGACGTTGGCAAGGCCCTCGATGAGCGCGTCGAGGTCATCGAGGGCGACATCGGCAAGGACCTGACGGCGTTCCCAGACGATCTCGACGCCGTCATCCACTGCGCAGCGACGGTCAGCTTCGATCCGCCGATCGACGAGGGGTTCGAGACGAATCTCCTCGGCGCCGTCCGGTTCTACGAGGCGGTGCTGAAGAGCGGCTCCACACCGCATCTCGTGCACGTCTCGACCGCGTACGTCGCGGGCTCGCGCAAGGGCGTCATCCCGGAGACGACCCTCGATCACAAGGTCGACTGGCGCGAGGAGGCGAGGCTCGCGATCCAGGCGCGCGCCGACGTCGAGGCCGCCTCGCGCAAGCCCGAGATCCTCGACTCGTTCCTGGACAAGTCGCGCAGGGAGCACTCGCGCGCCGGCCCGATCTCGGTGGCCGACGACGCCGAGGAGCGGCGCAAGTCTTGGGTCACCAAGCGCCTGATCCAGTACGGGCGCGCGCGCGCGCAGACGCTCGGCTGGCCCGACAACTACACGTTCACCAAGGCGATGGGTGAGCGTGCGGTCGAGGAACTCGCGGCCAAGCACGGCGTCCCGCTCTCGATCGTCCGCCCCTCGATCATCGAGAGCGCGCTCGAGCACCCGAGCTCCGGGTGGATCGAGGGCTTCAAGATGGCGGAGCCGATCATCCTGGCCTACGGCCGCGGCACGCTTCCGGAGTTCCCCGGCATCCCCGAGGGCATCGTCGACATCATCCCGGTCGACTTCGTCGTGAACGCGATGCTCGCGATCGTCGCCGACCCCCCGGAGCCGGAAACGCCGCACTACTTCCACGTGAGCAGCGGCGCGCGCAACCCGCTGTCCTTCCTCAAGCTCTACGAGTACGTGCGCGAGTACTTCGAGGAGCACCCGCTGCCTGACCGCGGACGCGGTGAGGTCAAGGTCCCGGAATGGACCTGGCCGGGCAACCTCCGCGTCGAGCGGAAGATCAAGAGTGCCGAGCGCCTGATCGACGTCGCCGACAAGGTCGTGACGCACCTGCCGAAGTCCAAGCGGATGCGCGACCTCGTCGCACGCGTCGACCGCGACAAGGGCCGGGTCGAGTTCGTTCGGCGCTATTCCGACCTCTACGGCGCGTACACCGAGGCCGAGGTCATCTACACCGACGACCGCACGCTGGCGCTGTTCGACGGCATGTCGGCGGCCGATCGGAGGACGTTCCCCTTCGACTCCGCCGCGATCGACTGGCGGCACTACCTCCAGGACGTGCATTGCCCGGCGGTGACGATCGGCCTCCGCGCGCTGTCGAGCGCCCGCATCAAACCGCAGGTCCGCATCCGCGAGCGCGAGCAGCTCGTCCTCGCGATCTTCGACATGGAGGGCACGATCCTGCCGTCGAACGTCGTGGAGTCGTACGTGTGGGCGCGGATGGCCGACACGCCGTGGCACGAGTGGCCGGCCGAGCTGTACGACGTGTTCTCGCGCGTGCCCGGCTATCTGGCGGCCGACCGCCGCGATCGCGGCGAGTTCCTCCGCACGTTCTTCCGCCGGTACGAGGGCGCGAGCGTCGAGGGCATCGACCA
>JBKPTC010000034.1:0-20687 GCA_046735355.1 bacterium | reverse complement strand
AGGTGGGGAACGCCGACTGCGGGACAACGAGGACGATGCAGCTGATGGCACAGGCCGTTCCGACGGCTACCCAATTGCCGTGCATCGACGACCTGCCGCTGGGATGGGGCACGGAGCAGGCGTCCGTCGTAAAGGACAAGGCGATCTTCACGGTCGGGATCGGGTCGGACCTGACGAACGCGGTGGTCGTGACCCTGACGGCAACGTGCCCGACGGATGCGTCGGCCCAGACCATCCCGGTCGATGGCGGGTGCGTCACTTACGCGTTGCCACCGGGCACCGAGCCGGGCTCGGTGCCGTCGTTCGATGATGGTGGCGGCCTGCGGCTCATGGATCGGAGCGAGCTCGTCGGCTCGGTCGAGCGAGACGAGGATCTCGTCCTCTGCGGCGCGGGTGCTCCCCCGTGTGGTCCGTCCTGAACCGGTGAAGGGGTCGGTCGCAGATCCGACGCGCGTCTTCCAGGGCTCAGCCTTGTAACCGAATGCCAGGCAGTACTGCATCGACGATCCGCTGGGCTAGCCGGCGGTCAAGCTTGCCCCCGCTCAACAAGAGACGGTAGTAGACAGGACGTTCCCTAGGTCGGGAACTGCGACGACTCGTTGACCGTCTGGAGGAGTACCGCGATCGCGAGCGCTTCCTTCGCAGACGTGGCGCGGCGTCGTCGCGTCCGTCCGCGGACGGGCCCCGATCCACCGCCGGTCTGATCCGCGACCTCTGAACCATCCCCGCTTGATCAAGGGCGTCATCAGCTCGGCCTGATGGCGTCGTTCTTGCGTTGGCAGACACTTCGACCGCGTAACGAACTGTGCCGGGAGCTTGTTCGCCGAGCCGCGACCGTGAATCAGCGGCGGATCGCCTACTGAAGCCGGTTCTGAGATGTCAGGGACCTCGTTTTGAGAACACCCTGAGTGGGGTGTTCTAAGACTCCCTGACCACACGGTTTGCGGCCCCCTTAGCGGAGCACCCACAGGTTAACAGGGGTATTACCCAGCAGCCCAGAGTGCTTCTTTTGGCCGGACGCCGACCGCTTCGGGGGCGTCGATCAGACGGTGATGACGATCTTGCCTTTCCTGCCGCGACCTTCCAGCAGGTACGTCATCGCTCCAGGGACCTCCTCCAGAGAGAACGCCCTGTCGATCAAGGGTGTGACCTTCCTGGCCTCGATCAGGTCCTTGAGCGCCACGAGGTCGCCGGCGTTCTCCTTCGCGACGAAACCCTTCATCGTCTGGCTCGTGAAGAGCGACACCAACGGCGCTCGGACCGTCCCTCGGGTGAAGCCACCGAGGAGCTTGCCCTTGCCACCTTCGCCTCCGACGATGACCAGCGTCCCCCGAGGCGTGAGTGCACGTCGCAGAGCCGACAGCTTGCGGTTCCCACCGGTGTCGAGGATCACGTCGTATCGCGTTCCAGACTCCGCGAAATCCTCGCAGGTGTAGTCGATGACGGCGTCGGCACCGATCGCTCGCACCGCGTCGATCTGCATCGTGTTGCACACGCCCGTCACGACCGCCCCGAACGCCTTCGCGATCTGGACGGCGAACGACCCGACGCCTCCCGCAGCACCGATGACAAGCACCGTCTGTCCGACCTGAACCTTGCTGTGATCCCGGACCGCTTGGAGAGCGGTCGTGCCCGTGATCGGGACGGCGGCCGCCTCCTCGAAGGAGAGGTTCGCGGGCTTCGGAGCCAGCTTCTTCACCGTTGCGGTCGCGAATTCCGCGAACGCGCCGTTACAGATCCCGTAGACGGCGTCACCCTTATGGAACGTGCTGACGTCTGGCGCTACCGCCTCCACGCGACCCGCGACGTCGCGGCCTCGCACCCGGATCTTCGGCTTCGTCAGACCGCTCGCCGGACGGAACGCGAGCGGCATCCCGGCCATGAAGTGCCAATCCCCAGCAAAGAGGCTTGCGGCCTGAACCCTCACCAAGACATCACCGCTGCCGACTGTCGGGGTATCGATGTCTTCGAGGTGCAAGACGTCTGCCCCGCCGTATCGATCCTGAACGATGGCCGCGAGGTGCAAGACGTCTGCCCCGCCGTATCGATCCTGAACGATGGCCTTCATGGGAACTCCCTCCCTATCGCCGGACCGACCGGCGAAGCGCTCGCGAGAGCGCTACCTGTTCAGCGCGTAGCCAGTGCGCCGAGAGCGAACGGAAGCAGATGCTCGATCTGCTTCCAGTTGACCACGGCTCGATGCCGCCCGGGAGCCACTCGTAGAGGTCGCCGTAAACGTTCACTGCGGCATTCCATCGAAGCCGCTGGCGCTCGTCAGACGATCGGCAAGGATGCGCATGATCGCGAGAGCGATCTGGGGCCGTTCACGGATCATCGCTTCAAACGAACGCTGCTGGATGCTGATCGTCCTTACAACTCCCTCCGCGAACAATGATGCCATCCGTGAGGAGCCGCGCAGGAGCGAGAGCTCACCGATCACGTCGCCCGCGCCGCGCACGGCGATAGTCGATCCATCGGCTCGAGCCACCCGCACGTTGCCTTCGATCACGACATGGACCTCATCGCCGAGCTCACCTTCTTCGGCGATGAGGGCGCCGTCTGCGAAGGAACGTTCTTCGGCGATCGCGGCGACGTGCTCGAGGTCTGCCGGGTCGAGGGCGCCGAAGAGCTCCACCGGCCGGAGCAGAAGGACCATCTCCATCGTCGAGAGCGAACTGGGTGACGTCATCGAGCCTCCCGATGCTTTCTCTTGGGCGCGAACGAGCTCGGCGCACGCGCGGATGAATGGATCGCGATGGGCGGCCGCCGAGGTGAGCGCGTCCGTATCGGTCGTGGAGGGCGCCTTGTCGCTGGATTCCCACAGGGAGATCAGCGGACGAACCGACGACGTCCCGGCCACCTCGATCACCTCGAGCGCGTTCGCCGCGTCTCCAGCATCTCGGCGGCGCAACGCGTCGATGGCAGCTCGCATACCGAGGCGGTCCGTCGCCGTGATGGAGGCGGCTGATAGCGCCACGAGGGCCTCTTCCCGGGCGAGGGAGTGCAGCGCGTCGCGCAGCAACCGCTCTGGCTCGTCGCGGGCCGCGATGCCGGAGCCGAGGCGATCGTCGGCGATGGCCACGTCACGGCGCTGCTCAACCACGCGAGCGACCTCGTCGGCGAACCCGTCTACGCCGACCGCGTCGATCGCACCGAGCGCCGCGTCCGCAGCGGCTGCGTCGCCGGCACTCAGCTCCTGAACGGCGAGCGGCACCACGACGGCCGCGGCGGAACGGCCGAGGACGTCGAAGGCCGCTGCCCGGACGAGCCCGGATCGGTCATGTGAGAGCGGCTGCGCGATCTCCACGGCGTCTGCCGCGGGCGCGAGCGCCAGCGCGCGCAGCATCGCGAGGCGCTCATCGATCGTGCCGGCAAGCAGCCGAGCGGCAGCTTCGCGCGCGATGCTGTCGGATCCGCCGCCCAGAAGCCGGGCCGCGGCTGCGGCCACGACAGACTGATCAGCGTCAAGTAATCGTTCCACGAGAAGGGCGACGTCGTCGGCATACACGACGCCGGCCCGCCGTACCGCAGGGTCGGCGTCGGCAAGCGCGCGCCGTACGGTGTCGGGCTCCAACCACGACCGGCGCCCGAGCGCGTCGACTGCACTGGCCCGGACGGCTGCATCGCCGTCCACCAAGCCCGAGCGGAGCGCCGGGCGCACACGATCGTCGTCTCTCGAGGCGGTGTCCAGGACATGAACCGCCAACCGTCGCATCCGCGGGTCGTCCGAGGTAAGCGTGCCAACGGCGGAAGAGAGGGCCTGGGCGTCTGCGTCAATCGCGATGGGCGCGTTGCGGATCGGCTCGTCGAAGACGTTCGCGCGGCCGCTCCGGATCACGTCGACGAGGGCCCCGGTATACGAGCGTCGAACCATCCACGTGACGCCGACTGTGCCGACCGCGACGAGCAGGCCGATCATCGACAACTGTCGCGCCGTCAAAGCATCCTGCCCGACGAGGGCGACCAGGCCGGCGATCGCCGTGCCGACCTGGGACGGACCACCGTTCAAGAAGGCGCGCACCTGATCCCTTCGCTCCGGCGGCGTGACGTTGGTGAGCGTCTCCCATGACGGCGACGCGACACCCTGGAGCCACACGTTGACGCTGAAGCGGATCGCGACGAGCGTCGAGAAGGTCGTCAAGACGAGCAGGATCGAGAAGGCCCCGACGTACAGGGCCGGCAGGACCATCACCATCGTCGCTGCGCCGAACCATCCCACGAGGCGGTTTGTTAGAAAGATCGCGACGAGGAACGCGGTCGCCGTGACCGCAGCCCAGAAGATCCCGAAGAACCCCGCGAGCGCATCGGGATCAGCGAACCTCGCGGTCGCCGCCTGCGCGTACGGCAGGTACAGCGAGTAGAACAACACCGAGAACAACACGGAACCGACCGACATCCACACGAGCAGCCGCGACCGCCGGACGTACCGGAAGCCTTCCGCGATCTCGGCGATCGCGGAGCGACGACGACCTCGCCGCGCTCCCGATGAGCCGGCGCGCCGAACGATCGCCGCGCACAGGAAGGATGACGCGAGCAGCGTGGCGGCCCAGACCACGAGAAGATTCCCGGCACCGACGGCGTCCGCGAGCGGCTTGGTGAGCAGGCCTCCGATGACGGCGCCGAGGATGTTGCCAGCCCCGAACAGCGGGAACAGCCGCTTCGCGCGACGCGTGTCCGTGACGAGCCCCGCTACGCCCCACAGGTACACCGCTTGGATCAAGATCGCGACGGGCACGGTCAGGTACAGCATCGGGTAGATCCAGCGCGGTCCGCCGGCGAGGATGACGCGCTCGATGGCAACCACGACGAAGAGCAGCAGCGGAAGCATCACGTACGCACGCCGCGCATCGAGCCGGCCGAGGGCACCCGACAACAGCAGCATCGCCACAACGCCGACCGCTCCTTGGGCGAGGTACATCACCGGCAACGACCCGGGTCCGATCTGGTCGAAGAACAACGCAGAGGTGCCGCTCTCGCCGATCGTCGTCCCGGCGACCGAGAGGAACATCGTGGCGACGACGAGCGTCACCATGCGGCCCTCACCTGGCCGGACCTGGAACAACCGTGCACCCAGACTCACGACGCCCGCGTCCCTCTCCCCCGCCCTGTTCGACTCATCACACGTGCTACGTGTGGAATCGTGTTCCCGATACGAGCTCGAGAACGATGGCGAGTGCCACGACCCAGTCGACGGCCGCACAGAAGGGTGGCCACCATCTCGTTCCCGAGACGAAGCAGCTTCGATGCTGGCAGGCGTCCTTGACGCCGTGCGCGGCGTACCCCGCGGCAAGCACCCACGCCGCGCCGGTGATCCCAGCGGCGGCTACCGCAACGAACGCCATTGCGATCATGCATTCGGCGATGACGATACGGACGCGCCCGTCCGCGACCGCGAATCCGATGTAGACGAACGCGATAGCCGCCAGTCCGACCGCGTAGACCGTCGCCGCGTCGAGCCACCAGAACGCAAGCGGTGAGGCCACCTGGATCGCACCGACGACGATCCCCCACGCGATGACACGCCGCATCGACCGCGGCTCGACCGACTTTGGATCCGACCGCGGACTAGCCGTCGCCACGAACGGCCTCGTAGAGCGTGAGCGGCTTCGCGATGCCCTTGAGCTCGAAGGCGCCCGCCTCGACGACACGGAACCCCCTTGGCTCAACGTGATGAAGCACGTCCTCACCCAGGAACACCTGATGTGCGCTGGCCTTCGACGCTATGCGCGCCGCGATGTTGACGGTTCTGCCGAAGTAGTCGCCTTCCTCGTAGATCATCGGTCCTGCGTTCACACCGACGTGCGCCGGCGGCAACCCGGCAGGCATCACACGGTCGAGGATCTCCAGCGACGCCATCACCGCATCGTTCGCGTCCTTGAAGTGGAACAGCACCCCGTCGCCGAGCATCTTCACGACGGAACCGCCGAAATCGGACGCGATGCCGTTCACCAGCTCCGCGAGCGTCACCGACACCTGCGCAGCAACCTGATCACCGGCCTCTTCCGTGAGCCTCGTGTAGCCGGACAAGTCGGCGAACGCGCACGCCTCGGCCTGCCGAGGCGCCCGCCGATGCACGCCCGCGTCTTCCAGGGCCGTCTCCACGTGTTCGAACAGGTGCTCCGTCTCGAACACCTCCGAGTGTCGGCGGAAGAGCCATCCCAGGAGCTCCTCCCCCGATCGGCCGGCCCGGACGCTCACCTCGCGGAGCGCCGCTTCGAAGGCCTCGTTGTCGCGAAGGCCACGGCGCCGGAACGGCTCCTCGATCGACGTGTGGAGGTAGTGGTTCTGGAACTGGGCCACCCGTCGAGCGCTGTCACCCCAGACGCGCGCCAGTCGCAAGATCTCGCCCTCGCTGATGCCGGCACCGAACAGCACGGGGATGACCTTCAGCAGATAAAGGTCCTCTTCGCGAACGTGCTCGTCTGGCGCCGGGCGGGGCAGTCCGAACGCGACGTATATGCGTTCGAGCAAGTGGAGCGGGATGCCGACCTCGTCGCTCAACTGGTCAAAGGTCAGCTCCGAGCGCGGCGGCTTGCGACCGCCAAACTCCACGTAGCCGAGCGTCAGATCTCCCGAAGCGATCGCCTCGGCGACGGCCTCGGCGTCGATCCCCGTGTCTTCGAGGCCGAGCACGAAGCGCGCCCGAAGCACGTCACGCCGAGGGAACGTGCCGTCTTGCGGCTCGAGGATGCCGAGCTCGGCGAGACGCCGGATCCGTTCGGCCGTGGTCCCGACGCGGACGGCGACCTCCGCCTCGGTGAAGCGCTGAACGGTCATGTCCGTGCGGATCGCCCGTTGGGACCTCGCGTGCGATTCACTTCACGTACGCGGTGGGATCGGCTTCGAACGCGTCGTGGCACGTCTGTGAGCAGAAGTAGTACGTCTTGCCGTCGTAGTCGATGGTGCCTGCTGCCTCTTCGCTGTCGATGTGCATCCCGCACACCGGGTCGACTTCCATCGCCATCGGTTCCTCCTACCGTCCGTCGGGATGTGCACCCGCAACACCTGCGAGATGCTCGACATTCGACTCTATGCGCCGAGCGATGAACGCCGCATCGTCCTTCACAAATCCGATCAGGGCCGAGCCTCGCGTGTGCTGCCACGGAAGCCCGATGAAGAACAGGCCGGGAGCATCCGTGACCCCGCGGCGATGCACGATGCGACCATCGGGTCCCTTGATCCCAGGAACATCGATCCACGCCGTGTCGGATCGATACCCGGTCGCCCAAACGACCGCGTCGACCTCGGCCTCGCCTCCATCGTCGAAGACCGCTCGACGGCCCTGGATCTTCGACAGTCGCGTCCGCAGCGTCACGCCGGAGCGCTTGAGGCGACGGGCGCTGGATCCGATCAGCACGTCGCGCGTCGCAAGCTTCCGCCCCAGTCGCGAGTCAGTGCTTACCTTCATGAACCCGACGATCGAGAGCCACCAGAACAGATCCTTGCCGAGCAAGCGCTGCGGAAGCGACGGCATGCGCTGTCCGGTCGCGAGGGTCACGTTCCTCGTGGCCGCGAGTTCATCGGCGATCTGGTACCCGGAGTTCCCTCCTCCGACGACGAGGACCTCGCCTTGTGGCAGCTGCGTCGGATTCCGATAGTCGGCGCTGTGGATCTGGAAGATATCGTGCTCAGGGTCGCCGATCGCTGGCGGGACGAACGGGGTCTGGAACGGTCCGGTCGCGACGACGACCTGGTCCGCGCTGAACGCCTCGTCCGCGGTCCTTGCGAGGTACTTCCCATCTGTCTTTGTAAGCGATGTGACCTTCGCGTCGAGCCTCACGGGAAGATCGAAACGCGCGGCGTAGGACCTCAGATACGAGCCAACGTCGTCCTTCAACGGGTAGGTGTCCTTGGGCCCAGGGAACGCCATGCCGGGCAGACCGCTGTATTGCGCGGGTGTAAATAGTTTGAGCGAGTCCCATCGCGATCTCCATGCGTCGCCGATGTCAGGGCCGGCGTCCAGGATCGCGAACTTCGCCCCGCTCCGCGCGAGGTGGTACCCGATCGCCAGACCGGCTTGGCTACCTCCGACCACGATGACATCGACCGATGAGGACACCTCCGGCGTCACGAGGACACCTTCGCTGGGTCGCGCCGGGAGACGTCGAAGCTGAACATCATCCCGCTCTGAGCGTGCTCGGCGATGTGGCAGTGCGCCATCCACAGTCCTGGATTGGAGACGTCGAGCAGGATGTCCACGGTTTGTCCCGCTCGAACGAGAACGGTGTCCTTCCAAACCAGGTTGGACTCGGCCTCCCCGTCGCGAGACAGGACGAGGAACCGTCCCGCTCCGTGAACGTGGAACGGGTGGTGCATCGGGTGGTCCGACTCCATCTCATTCACGAGCCGGATCTTCACCCGGTCGCCCACCGTGAATGCCCACGTGATGGCACCGTTCTCTGCACCGGTCTGCCTGTCGATGAGCATCCATCTCACGTTGCTGGGCTCCGAGGCGCGGTTGATCTCCGGCATCAGGTCTTCCCATTCCAGTCCGTCGCTTGGTTCGTCATGGTGCTCATGCTCGTGGGCCGGCTCCTCCTGAGGAGGCGTCGGCGGTGCCTCTGACGGCACCAGCTTCATGCCGCATTTCGGACACGTCCCAGGCTCCGACGACGTGACCTCTGGGTGCATCGGGCAGACGTAGGAGCTGGCGGCCGGCTTCTGCTCCCGAACGGGGAGCAACTGCATCCCGCACTTCGGGCACGATCCCGGCTCAGTAGCCGTGACATCAGGATGCATCGGGCAGGCAAACGACGTCGCGGGCCCGGCGTCATCTCCGTAGAGGAGCGGCATCGAAGCTACGAAGGCGAGCACCTTGTCCGGCGGCCGTTCGCGCTCTGCATCGATCGTTGCATGTTCTGCGCTGAGTGCCGGATCGACGCGCAATGCATCGAACGAGGTGCCGGCGGCGCCGGTGGACTCACCGTCGACGACGAAGGCACCGAGGTCGTACGTCTGATCGGGTGTGCGATGCTCGAGTCGTACCTCCCCAGGGTTCTCGAACATCACGTCGACGACGGCACGCTCCGACGGCGCGAGCATCACCTCATCCACGAACGTCTCGCGCTCGTAGCGACCGCTGTCTCCACCGACCAGTTTCATCCGGGCGCCGGGTAACGCGATGTTGAAGATTCGCGTGTTGGCGGCATTCACGAGGTACAGACGCACGACGTCTCCAACGGCGGCCTCACCGAAGAACGTGGTCTCGCCGTTGATCAACATCACGTTTCCGAACCGGCCCATGGCGGTGTAGTTCGGCCCGGAACGATGGAACGGTGCGACGTGTCCGTCCTCGACGAGAAGATCGTCGACGGTGATGCTGAGTTGACGGTCGGCGGGCGGCCAGAACGACGGATCGGACGGCTCGACGATGATCGTCCCGTAGAGTCCCATCTCCAACCCGAAGTCCTCTCGGATGTGCGGGTGGTACCAGTAGAAGCCGGCGTCGGGGAACTGCACCTTGTAGGTGAACTCTCCCCCGATCGGGATCGGCGACTGTGTTTCGTGCGGGACGCCGTCGTAGCGGTTCTCCAGGCGCAGGCCGTGCCAGTGCACCGTGGCTTCGACGTCCCCCTGGTTCGTCACGTGGACGGTGATCTCTGACCCCTGGTCGACATGCAGCGTAGGGCCCGGGATCGAACCGTTGTAGCCCAGCATGCGTAGATCGGCATCCTGGATGTGCTTTCGTACCGGCGTGATGGTGAGGTCGAGCTGCCCCCCGTCACGTAGCCGAATCACCTGCGCAGATGCAGCTTCCTGCAAACCGGCGACGTCAGTCGTGAACAGTTCGTCGGACTGTGCCGCCTGCGCGCCCATCGAGTTCGTCTCGGCAGTTGAGTCTTTCATGCGCCCTCCCCTTGAACCGCATCGCGTGACTCCGGGCAATGATTGGGCGACGTGCGTTCGATGAGATCAACCCCCACGTTAGCAACCGGCAAGAAGAGCCGCTGACCAACGGGGCCGGTGCCACATCTGATCGGCGCCGGCAGCGCCTCCAACCAACCCGCGATCGCGCGGAGTGACCGCCGTCACTCTCTTCAGCGGAGTTCTGAGATGTCAGGTGCCTCAGTTCTGAGAACACCCCTGAGTGGGAGGGAGAGGATTCGAACCTCTGTAGGCTACGCCGGCGATTTTACAGACCGCTCCCTTTGGCCGCTCGGGCACCCTCCCGGAAGCGTCGGTAGAGTAGCGAATCATGGCGAAGTCCGACTTCTCGTTCGACATCGTGTCCGAGGTCTCGATGCCGGAGATGGCCAACGCCGTCGACCAGGCGCAGCGCGAGATCCAACAGCGGTTCGACTTCAAGAACACCGGCACGGCGATCAGCCGGGACGACAAGCTGATCGAGCTCCGCAGCTCCACCGAGGATCGCCTGAAGGCCGCGCTCGAGGTCCTCAAGGACAAGGCCGTCCGCCGCGAGGTCTCCCTGAAGGCCCTGTCCGAGGGTCCGATCCAGCCCGCGGCAAAGGGAACGGTGCGTCAGAGCCTCCACGTCAACGTCGGGATCTCGGACGACAAGGCGAAGGAGCTCGTGAAGTTCATCAAGGGAACCGGCGTCAAGGTCCAGGTCCAGATCCAGGGCGACCAGGTCCGCGTGACCGGCAAGAAGAAAGACGACCTGCAGGCCGTCATCAAGGCGGTCCGGGACGCCGACTTCGGGATCCCGCTGCAGTTCGTCAACATGCGGCCCTAGCGGCGAACGCTCCATCCGTCCGTTGTCTCGGCCGGTTGAACGCCGGTACAGTTCCCAGCCACTGGAGGTGGTACGACGTGGACGTCGAACGTCTGAAGGCCAGGGCGGCCGAGATCAGCGAGCGGGAGGGTGCGCGCCTCCTCGACCGTACGCCGGGCTCCGAGGAGCTCCACGAGCGCGCGGTCAAGAGCATGCCGAACGGGGTCGCCTCGAACTTCCAAGCGAACGACCCGTACCCCGTCTACCTCCGCCGAGGCTCCGGCTCGCGCGTGTGGGACGTCGACGGCAGCGAGTACATCGACTTCCACGGCGGGTTCGGCGTGAACGTCGTCGGCCACGCGCATCCGGTCATCGTCGAGGCGATCCGCGCCGTCGCCGACCAGGGCATCCATTTCGCCGTCACGACGGAGGCGACCGTCCAGCTGGCCGAGGCGATCTGCGAGCGCTTCGAGCTGGAGCAGATGCGGTTCGTGAACTCCGGCACCGAGGCGACGATGGACGCGATCCGCGTCGCCCGCGCGGCGACGGGGCGCGACCGCATCGTCAAGATGGAGGGGTCGTACCACGGCCACCACGACGTCGTGCTCTTCTCGGTCGTCCCCGAGGCCGACGTCCTCGGCCTCAAGCAGAACGTCGGCGGCGACGGGACGTCGTACTACACGACCGAGCCGACCTCCAAGGGCGTGCCCCACTCGATGTGGGACGACACGATCATCGCGCCGTTCAACGACGCCGAGGCGGTCGAGGCCGCGTTCCGCGATCACGGGGACGAGATCGCCTGCGTGATCCTCGAGCCCGTGATGATGAACATCGGGCTCGTCACCCCCAAGCCGGGCTACCTCCAGGCGCTTCGCGACGCGTGCGAGCGCAACGGCTCCGTCCTGATCTACGACGAGGTGAAGTGCGGCGGAACGATCGCGTACGGCGGCACGACGGAGCGCTTCGGCGTCCGGCCGCACCTCGCCGCGTACGCCAAGGCCGTCGGCGGCGGCGCCACGATCGGCGCGTTCGGCGGCGAGGCGCGCTTCATGGACTACGTGACCAAGGGCGCGGCGCAGCAGGGCACGTTCAACGGCAACCCGCTGTCGGTCGCCGCGGGCCTCGCCGCGCTCACGAAGGTGCTGACGCGCGACGCCTACGACGAGCTCGGAAAGCTGGGAACGCTCCTCGCCGAGGGGTGCAGCCGGGCGATCGAGGAGACCGACCTGCCGGCGCACGCCGTCGACCTGGGCGCGAAGGGCTGCGTCTCGTACCGCAAGCAGCCGCTGACCAACTATCGCGACTTCCTCGAGACGATCCCCGAGTTCTTCTACGCGTCGTACGCGTGGATGATCAATCGCGGGATCTTCATGACGCCGGGCGACGAGGAGCAGTGGACGATCTCGGTGCAGCACACCGAGGACGACATCCGCCACTACGTCGACGCGTTCGGGGAGTTCTGCCAGGAGCTCGTGAAGTAGCGTCGGCCGTGCGGACGCACGAGTACGACGACGAGACGCAGGACCTGTCCGAGGCCATCGAGGCCTACGTCCGGCAGCGGATCGCCGAGCCACAGCCGCTCGACGGGCCGCTGCCGGCGGACGATCTCGACAAGCTCGCCGGCCGGACGATCACGCCCGAGGGCATCGGCGGGATCGAGGCCCTTCGGATCTGGGCGGACGTCCTCGCGCCGGCGACGATCTCGGCCGACCACCCCGGATACATGGCGTTCGTTCCGACCGCGCCGACGCGCGCGAGCGTCCTGTTCGACCTCGTCATCAGCGCGTCGTCGACGTACGGCGGAAGCTGGCTCGAGGGCGCGGGCGCCGTCTGGGCCGAGAACCAGGCGCTCGCGTGGCTTGCGGATGAGATCGGGTTCCCGTCGACGGCGGGCGGCGTGTTCGTCTCGGGCGGGACGGCCGGCAACCTGTCGGCACTCGTCACCGCGAGACACGCCGCGCGGCAGCGACGAGGCGCGACCCCTTCCCGCTGGCAGATCGCGTGCGCCGACACGGCGCACTCGTCGGTCGCCTCGGCGGCGAACGTGATGGACGTCGACGTGATCGCGGTTCCGCACGATCGGTACGGATGCCTGACCGGCGATTCGCTGCGCGCCGCGCTTGCCCTCACCGATACCGAAGGGCTGTTCGCCGTCGTCGCGAGCGCCGGATCGACCAACGCCGGGCGGGTGGACGACCTGGCCGGCGCCGCGGACGTCTGCGCGGAGCTCGGCCTGTGGCTTCATGTCGACGGCGCGTACGGCGGCGCCGCCGCGCTCGCACCGTCGACGCGGAGCGTGTTCGCCGGCCTCGAGCGAGCCGACTCGTTCATCGTCGATCCGCACAAGTGGCTGTTCTCGCCGTTCGACGCGTGCGCGCTGCTGTACCGCGACCCCTCGATCGCGCGGGAGGCGCATCGGCAGCGCGCCTCGTACCTGGAGACGCTCAACGCGACCGACGAATGGAACCCGAGCGACTTCGCCCACCACCTGACCCGCCGGGCGCGCGGTCTTCCGCTGTGGTTCTCGCTCGCGACGTACGGCACGGACGCCTATCGAGAGGCGGTCGAGACCGTTCTCGCGACGACGACCGCCGTGGCCGAGGAGATCCGGTCCCGAGCCGAGCTCCGGCTGGTGATGGATCCGCAGCTGTCGGTCGTCGTCTTCCGCCGGACCGGCTGGAGCGCGGGCGACTACGAGGCGTGGTGGCGCCGGCTCCTCGACGAGCAGCTGGCGTTCGTCCAACCGACGACCTGGGACGGCGAGAGCGTCGCGCGCCTGTGCTTCGTCAACCCGCGGACGACGCTCGAGCACGTTCTCCCGGTGCTCGACGCCATGCGCTGACCCGCCGTCCGGCTAGGCGGCGTGCCGAGCGATCTCCTCGAGCCGCGCGATCCGAGCGGCCGTCGGCGGGTGCGTCGAGAACAGGTTGCCGAACGCCTGCCCCGCGTTCCGGCCCGAGAACGGGTTCACGATGAACAGGTGCGCCTCGGCCGGGCTGACCGTCGCCGGCACCGGCACCTGCTTGGACGTCGCTTCGAGCTTGCGAAGGGCGCCGGCGAGCGCCTCGGGATCGTGCGACAACAGCGCGCCGGATTCGTCCGCCTGGTACTCGCGCGACCGCGAGACGGCCATCTGGATGATCGCGGCGGCGATCGGCGCGAGGATCCACGCGATCAGCACCGCGAACGGCCCGAACGGGTTGTTCCGGCTGTCCGACCCGCCGCCGAAGAAGAACGCGAACCGCGCGAGGAACGTGATGCTCATGCCGATGGCGGCGGCGATGGACGAGATCATGATGTCGTGGTTGGCCACGTGCGAGATCTCGTGCGCCAGGACGCCTCGGAGCTCGCGTTCGTCGAGCAGCTGCAGGATCCCGCGCGTCACGGAGACGGCGGCGTGCTCGGGGTTGCGGCCGGTCGCGAACGCGTTCGGCTGCATCATGTCGGAGACGTAGATCCGCGGCATGGGCATCTGCCGCAACGCGGTGAGCTCGCGGACGATCGCGTACAGCCGCGGATACTCGCGCTCCGAGACGGGCTTCGATCGCGTGGTCGCGATCGCGATCTTGTCGGAGAACCAATACATCGAGACGTTAAACACCAGGGCGAGACCCAGGGCGACGACCATCCCGTTGGTGCCCCAGAACGATCCGATCACGACGAACAGCCCGCCGAGGGCCGCGATCAGGATCCACGTCTTCACCCGGTTGATGCCGGCCATGCGTACGTTCACGCTCCTTGCCCCGGCACACCGGGGCCTCGAGATCAGCCTACCTATGGTTCGCCGATACGCCGGTGGCGGTTCGACCGGGCGGCTCGTCGGGGTTCGACCGAGCGCCGGCTCGGCCGACGGTTCAGCGCCCGAGCAGCGTCGACAGCGGCGGGAACCGAGTGAACAGGTCCGGATAGACGCCGATGGCGAGGACCGCGGCCATCGCGACCGCCGTCACCACGCTGACGAGAGCCGGCGCGCGGACCGGCCGCTCCAGGAGCGGCTCGGTGAAGATCATCGCCCGCGGGACGGACAGGTAGTAGTAGATGCTGATCACCGAGTTCACGACCATCACGACGGCCAGGAGGATCCCCGTCCCGCCGGCCTCGATGGCGGCGCGGAACACCACGAACTTGGCCCAGAACCCGGCGGTCGGCGGGATGCCGGCGAGCGACACCATGAACACCGTCATCGACAGCGCCAGGACCGGAGCCCGCCGGATCAGACCCGCGAAGTCCTCGATCAGCAGGCCGGCGGACTCGCGTGCCATGCCGATCACCACGCCGAAGGCCCCGAGCGTCATCACCGCGTAGATCAAGATGTACGTCACGGTGGCCGCGAACGCGTCGTGGTTCACCGTGGGGTTGGAACCGACCAGCGCGAACGGCAGCAGGATGTAGCCGGCCTGGGCGATGCTCGAGTACGCCAGCAGACGGACGATCTGCCGTTGCTGCAGCGCGACCAGGTTGCCGATCGTCATCGTCGCGATGGACAGGGCCGCGAAGATCGGCGTCCAGAACGCGTGCTCGGGCCGGAACGCGACGAACATCAGCTGCAACAGGCCGGCGAACCCGGCCGCCTTCGACGCCGTCGCGAGGAACGCCGCGACCGGCACCGGAGAACCCTCGTAGGTGTCCGGCGCCCAGAACTGGAACGGCACGGCGCTCACCTTGAAGGCGAACCCGGCGACGACGAATAGGATCGCGGCGAGCGCGAGCGTGTGCTCCCCCGAGGGAAGACCGCGCGTCAACGCCTGCTCGATGGCGTAGATGTTCGTATGGCGCGTCACGCCGTAGATCAGGCTCATCCCGTAGAGCATCACGGCGGACGAGAGCACGCCGATCAGGAAGAACTTGATGCCCGCCTCGTTGGACCGCGGGTCGCCCTTGCGGAACGCGGCCATCAGGAACCCGGGCGCCGAGACGAGCTCGAGCGCGATGAACAGCATGAGCAGGTCGCGCGACGACGGCATGAGGACACAGCCGAGGAACGCCGTCAGGACCAGGAAGTAGTACTCGCCCTGGTACCACCGGCCCT
This sequence comes from bacterium, assembly GCA_046735355.1. Taxonomy (GTDB): domain Bacteria; phylum Actinomycetota; class UBA4738; order UBA4738; family HRBIN12; genus DATAEU01. Next base: position 4,986 of record JBKPTC010000034.1, on the reverse strand, counting down.
CGCGGAAGTATCGGAGCGAGACCAGCAGGACGATCGCGGCGACCGACAGGAAGAAGATCTTGAACAGCAGCGCGAAGTTGTCGACGACGAACATGCCGCCGAAGACCGACCGCCTGCCGCCGCCGATCAGCGTGATCGTCGCGATCAGCGCCGCGACGATCCCGGCGAGCGAGACCGGCATCGAGAACCACGCGCGCCGCTCGGGGACGAACGCGTCCGCGACCAGGACGAGCAGGATCGTGCCGGAGAGGATCAGCTCCGGCAGGATCGCGTGGTAGTCGATGTGCATCGCGCCGCTCCGCTCAGCCGCCGAACAGGTGCATCAGACCGCGAACGGCGGTGTCCGTGGTGTCGAAGATCAGGCGCGGAAACATCCCGAGGACGATCGTCGCGATTAGCAGCGGCACCCACGCCACCCACTCGACCGTCAGCACGTCCGGAAGCGCCACGGTCGTCCACCGCTCGGGCGTGGTGCCCATGTCGACCCGCTGGATCATCCACAGGAAGTAGCCGGCCGTCAGGACGGTTCCGATGCCCCCCATCACCATGAAGACGCGGAACAGGGTCGTCTGGTCCGAGAGCACGCTCGCGGGATGGAACGAGGACAGTAGCGCCATGACCTCGCCCCAGAACCCGGCCAGGCCCGGAAGCCCGAGCGACGCGATCGCCACGAACGCGAACACGCCGCCGAGCTTCGGAAGCTTCTCGAGCATGCCGCCGCCGATTTCGGCGATCTGCCGCGTGTGGTAGCGGTCGTAGATCGAGCCGACGCAGAAGAACAGCATGCCGGTGATGACGCCGTGCGCGACCATGCCGAAGATCGCCGCGTTGATCCCGATCGGCGACAGCGTCGCGATGCCGAGCATCACGAAGCCCATGTGGCCGACCGACGAGAACGCGATGAGCCGCTTCAGGTCGCGCTGGGCCAGACACGCGAGCGCCGCGTACACGATCGCGATGGCGGCGAGCGCGCCGATGTACGGCGCGTACCGCTGTGCCGCGTACGGAAGGATCGGCAGCGCGATCCGCACGAACCCGTACGTGCCCATCTTCAGCATGACGCCCGCCAGCAGCACCGAACCAATCGTCGGTGCCTCGGTGTGCGCGTCCGGAAGCCACGTGTGGAACGGCCACATCGGCACCTTGACGGCGAACCCGAGCGCGACCGCCCCGAACACCACGAGCTGGAACGCGTGCGTGAAGTTCGAGCCCGTCTGCTGCAGCGTCAGGATGTCGAACGTGTGCGGATCGGAGCGGAAGTACATCGCGAGAAAGCCGAGCAGCATGAACACCGAACCGAACAGCGTGTACAGGAAGAACTTGATCGAGGCGTACTCGCGGTTGGCGCTTCCCCAGATCCCGATCAGGAAGTACATCGGAACCAGCACGAGCTCCCAGAAGATGAAGAACAGGATGAGGTCGAACGCGATGAAGGTTCCGGCCATGCCGGTCTCGAGCATCAGCTGCAGCGCGAGGAACGCCTTGACGCGTCCGGGGCTCGGCACGAAGCGCCAGGTGTAGATGGCGCACAGGAACGACAGCGCGAAGGTCAGCAGGTACAGCGGCATGCTGATGCCGTCGATGCCGACGTGATAGTTGGCGCCGATCGCCGGGATCCACTCCGTCTTGACCTGGTACTGCAGCGTCCCGGCCGACCCGTAGTCGAACCCGATCGCGATCGCGATCGCGACGACGAGCGCGGCGCCCGTCACCACGATCCCGATCGTTCGGATCGTCCGGTCCCGCGAGCTCGGCATGAACGCGATCACGACGGCGCCCACGAGGGGCAGGAACGTCGCGATCGAGATCGCCCAGTCCTCCCATCCGCTGTTCATCCGACCCTCTCTCCCTAGACCCTCGTGACGATGATGGCGGCGATGATCACGCCGGTGAACAGGAACGCGGCGTACCGCTGCACGTTCCCCGACTGGAGATACCGAAGGGCGCTTCCGAACATCCCGGTCGTCCGCCCGACCCCGTTGACCGCTCCGTCCACGACGTCGCGGTCGAACGCGTTCACGCCGCGCGATGCCCGACGCGCCCCCGTCGCGGCGCCGTTGACGAAGGCGTCGATCACGTGCTGGTTGAACCAGTAGACGGCCGCCGAGACGTTGTCCCGGATCGGCCTGACGATGCCGTACCAGTACAGGTCGTCGATGTAGAACTTGTGCTCGAGGAGCGTGTATCCGCGCCCAAGGGCGCGGAGCGGCTCGCGCTCGCGCCACCGCGAGTACAGGCGATACCCGGCGGCGAGCCCGAGGGCCGCGCCGATGACGGACAGCGCCGCGAAGCCGTAGTTGAAGGGCTCGTGCTCGACCGCTCCGATGTGCACCCAGTCGGTGAACTCGTGGATGTTGAGCGCCGTCGCGTTGAGGAACCCGGCGAACACCGACAGCGTCGCGAGCACGATCAGCGGTCCGGTGATCGTCGGCGACGACTCGTGCGGATGCGCATCGCCCCGATACGCGCCGTAGAACGTCAGCAGCACCGCTCGCATCATGTAGAACGCCGTGAGGATGGCCGTCACCGCGGCGACGGCCCACAGGGCGTACTTCCCCTGATGGAACGCCGTCGAGATGATCTCGTCCTTCGACCAGAACCCCGCGAACGGCGGGATGCCGGCCAGCGCCGCCGACCCGATCGCGAACGTCCAGAACGTGGTCGGCATGTACCTCTTCAGCCCGCCCATCTCGCTCATGTTGTTGGTGTGCACCGCGTGGATGACCGAACCCGCTCCGAGGAACAGCAGCGCCTTGAAGAACGCGTGCGTGAACAGGTGGAACAGCCCCGCCGTGTAACCGGCCTCGCCCATCGAGAGGCCGGCGACCATGTACGCCAGCTGGCTGATGGTGGAGTACGCCAGCACCCGCTTGATGTCGTCCTGCACCATCGCCATGAGCGCGGCCATCAGCATGGTGATCGCCGCGACGGTCGACACGACGGTCAGTACGAACGGATCGGCGTGCAGGTAGACCTCGAACATCCGGCCGATCAGGTATACGCCGGCGGCGACCATCGTCGCGGCGTGGATCAGCGCCGAGACGGGCGTCGGGCCCGCCATCGCGTCCGGCAGCCAGACGTGCAGCGGGAACTGCGCCGACTTGCCGATCGTGCCGCCGAACAGCAGGAGCGCCGCGGCAGTCAGCCAGAACGTCGAGATCTCGTGGTTGGTGGCCATCTCCGTGATCCGCGGGATGTTCGAGCTCGTCAGGCCCGTCGCCGCGACGAGAGCGAAGATCCCGAACATGAAGGGAACGTCGCCGATGCGCGTGGTGATGAACGCCTTGATGGCCGCGCTCGAGTTGGCGTGCTCCTCCCACCAGTGGCCGATCAACAGGTACGAGCACACGCCCATGACCTCCCAGCCGACGAGCAGCTGGAAGAGGTTGTTCGCGATGACGACGTTCAGCATCGCCCCCGTGAACAGCGACAGGACCACGTAGAACCACGTGAAGCGCTTGTCGCCGTGCATGTAGCCGAGCGAGTAGACGTGGACGCACAGCGAGACGATCGTGACGACGACGAGCATCACGCCCGTGAGCCCGTCGACGTACTGCCCGAGCTCCATGCGGAGCGACCCGAGATGGAACCACGACATCGAGCTCTCGGTGGTCGGTCCGCTCCGCGCGAAGTGACCGAGGATGCCGAGCGATAGGACCATCGCGGCGGCCATCGCGGCGATGCCGTAGATCGCGCCCTTGCCGGGCGAACGCCTGCCGAAGAACAACGTCAGGATCGCGGACGCGAACGGCAGGACCGCGACGATCCACGCGAGCGACGCGAACCCGCCCGGCTGCACGGTGTCGGCCGCTACCACTTGAGGAGGTTCACCTCGTCGACGTTGATGGTCTCGCGGTTGCGGTAGATCAGGATCACGATGGCGAGTCCGATGCCGACCTCGGCCGCCGCCACGGCGATCACGAACAGCGCGAAGACCTGGCCCGTCATGTCGCGCAACTGCTGCGAGAAGGCGACGAGGTTGACGTTCACCGCGTTCAGCATCAGCTCGATCGACATGAGGACCAGGACGGCGTTCCGGCGCGCGAGCACGCCGTAGACGCCGGCGCTGAACAGCACGGCCGAGAACAGGAGCGCGAGCGGAAGCCGGATCACGGCCGCTCCCGCGAAGCCGGGGTTCCGGCCGCCGGCGGCGACGCTCCCACCGATGCCGGCTGCCTCGGCCGCCCAGCTCGCGCCGAGGCGCCGCCGGGTCGGGTGGCCCGGTCGTCCGGGCGATCGTCCCGGCGCGACAACACGATCGCGCCGATCAACGCGGCGAGCAACAGGAACGACACGGCCTCGAACGGCAGGACGTACGAGGTGAACATCGATTCGCCGATCGCGCCCGTGGACCCGCTCGCGGCGACCGGCGAGATCCGAGGGCTCGAGCTCCACGGAAACGCGCCCTGGATCAGATAGACGAGCCCGCCGAGGATCAGCACGCCGATGACGAACGCGATCCCCCGCTGCTGGTTGTCGAGCGCCGAGCGCCCGATCGGCGCCTTCGTCAGCATGAGCCCGAACAGGAACAGGATGACGATCGCGCCGACGTAGATCAGCACCTGGACCCACGCGACGAACTCCGCCGCCATCAACAGGTACCCACCGCCGACCGTCGCGAGCGTCACCACGAGGTACAGCGCCCCGCGGACCACGTTGGTCGTCGTGACGAGGCGGGACGCCGACAGCGAGCCGACGATCGCCAGCACGACGAAGACCCACTCCTGTGCGGTCACGGTCCCCCCTCGCCCCCTACTGCTCCGCGGCCTTCTTGCGAGCCTCCAGCATCGCGGCGCGCCGGGCCTTGCCCTCGGCGACGCGGCGGTCCGTTCCCTTGGCGAGCTCCTCCGCCAGCACGCGGTCGAACGTCCCCGGGTCCGGCTCGACCTCGACGCGCTCGCCGTGCGCGCCGGCCGCCGTCGGCTGCGGCGTCACCTCGGTGAGCGCCTGGGTGCCGCCCTCGGCGACGTTGGGCGTGACCTGCTC
>JBKPTC010000033.1:0-8640 GCA_046735355.1 bacterium | reverse complement strand
TCGGATGATACCCCGTACCCAGGTCACGGCCACGGTCACGGCTTGCGCAGCCGTCCGGTCGCGCCCTTGCCACGGTCCTCGCCTCGGAGGTTCGCGAGCTCGTCGAGCAGCGCACGCTCGCGCCTCGACAGGTCGCGCGGGGTCTCGACGTGGACGGTCAGGAACAGGTCCCCGCGTCCACGCCGGCCGAGGTTCGGCACGCCGCGGTCCTTGACCTTGATGACGGTCCCCGACTCGGTGCCGGCGTGCACCTTGACCCGCTCCGGTCCGTCGACCGTCTCGACCTCGACGTCCGCACCGAGCGCCGCCTGCGTGACGGTCACGTCGAGCGCGGCGAACAGATCCTGCCCGCGCCGCTCGAACACCGGGCTCGGCCCGACCGAGATCGACAGGTACAGGTCGCCGGGCGCGCCGCCGGCTCGACCGGCGTTGCCGGCGGCCGCGACGTGAAGCTCGACCCCGTCCGCGACGCCGGCCGGAACGTCCACCGGCACGACGGCCGACGCACGGACACGTCCCTCGCCGAAGCACTTTTCGCACGGCGACAGCACCTGCTCGCCCGTGCCGCCACACCTGGGACACGCGTGCGCGGTCATGACGGTTCCGAAGATGCTCCGACGAACGTCCTGCACCTGTCCGGCGCCGCCGCACGTCTGGCACCGGGTCGGCTGCGTTCCGGGCTCGGCCCCGGAGCCCTGGCATCGGTCGCACAGCTCCATCCGCTCGAGATCGATGTCTCGATGCGTGCCGAACACCGACTCCTCGAACGACAGCGCGATGCGGCCGTGCAGATCCTCGCCGCGCTGCGACCGGCTCCGGCGCGTCGGCCGGCGCCGCTGCCCGAACGTGCCGGGCCCGAAGAACGCCTCGAAGATGTCGGCGACGTCGCCGAACGGGAAGCCCTGCGCACCACCGGTCTGCCCGTACAGGTCGTACTGCCGCCGCTTGTCGGGATCCGACAGGATCTCGTACGCAGCGCTCACCTGCTTGAAGCGCTCCTCCGCGCCCGGCTCGGCGCTCACGTCGGGATGCAACTGGCGCGCGAGCTGACGGTACGCGCGCTTGATGTCGTCCTGCGACGCGTTCGGCGCCACGCCGAGGATCGCGTACAGGTCCTGCGCCGACACCGACATCAGGCTCCGAGCTCCGTCGCGAGCTCGGACAGGCGGCGCGCGACGGCGCGGACCGACGCGACGACGGTGTAGTAGTCCATCGCCGTCGGACCGACCACGCCGATCGTGCCGAGCTGCGTCGTGCCGGCGCGGAACGGTGCCGAGACCACCGACGCGCCCCACTCGTCGGTCGACGGATGTTCGCCTCCGATCGTCACCGACACGTCCTCGACGCCGGCCGACGCGTCTTTGAGCAGGCGCAGGAGCTCGGACTCGCGCTCGAGCGCCTCGAAGAGCCGGCGGACGGTCTCGCGGCGCCAGTGCGCCGCCTCGTCGGCCAGGTTCGCCACGCCGCCCACGAGGACATGCGCCGAGCCGCCGCTTCCCTGCTGCATCTCGGTCATGAGGTCGGTGACCGCGAGCAGGACGTCGCGTTCGGCCGCGCGGGCCGCCGCGGCGAGCTTGAGCGCCTCGGCCTGCGCCTCGCGGACCGTCTTCGAACGGACGGAGTCGGCCAGCCGGCGGTCGAGCGACTCGAGCGCCTGCCCGTCCAGATCCATCGGCCGGTCGACGATCGTCTTCTCGATCCGGCCGTGTTGCCCGACGACGAGGACCATCACGGCCGATCCCATGTCGATCAGCTCGACGCGAAGGATCGGCTCGTCCGCGATGCCCGGTGGCACGGCCAGACCCGCGTACTGGGTCAGTCGGGACAGGAGCTGCGTGGTGCCGCGAAGGACCTCCTCGAGGTCGACCATCGCCTCCGTGAAGAACCCGGCGATCGCGCGCCTCTGCGGATCGCGGAGCCGACCGCCCGGCGGAAGCGTGTCGACGAATCGCCGGTAGCCGAGATCGGTCGGGATTCGGCCGGCGCTCGTGTGCGGATGCGAGAGGTAGCCGAGCTCCTCGAGCGCCGCCATCTCGTTTCGGATCGTCGCGCTCGAGACGCCGAGCGCCGCCCGCTCGGCGATCGTCTCCGACCCGACCGGCTCGCCGGAGCGCACGTACTCCTCGACCACGGCGCGCAGAACGGCGAGCTTGCGAGGTCCGAGGTCTCGGCCGGGGTCCGCGGGCTCCACCATGACCCTCATATGTGTAGCAGTCGAGTCGATGGAGTGCTAGCTGAACGCCTCGATGCGCCTACACGAGGGCGAGGACGAGCTCGTTCAGCAGGAGCATCCCGCGCTCCGTCGGAACCAGGGCGCCGTCGTGGTCCTCGAGCAGTCCGCCCTCCAGGAACGCGTCCGCCTTGCCGTCCTCGACCCACGACGCGGGAACGCCCTGCAGGATTCGCAGCCGCAGGAACACCTCTTCGAGATAGGCATCGCCGGCCTCGAGCCGCTCCTCGCCGCCGGTCGGCACGCGGCGGGTCTCGACCTGCGCGAGGTACTCCTCGGGCGGCCGGACGTTCCACCATCGGCGGTTCTCGCGGTACGAATGCGCGCCGGCGCCGAGGCCGACGTACGGCCGCCGCTCCCAGTAGCCGAGGTTGTGGACGCACTCGAACCCCGGGCGCGCCCAGTTGGACACCTCGTAGTGCGCGTAGCCGGCGTCGCGCAGCAGCTCGCACGCCAGCACGAACATGTCCGCTTGTGCGTCGCCGTCCGGTCCGGGCACCACACCCGACTGCACCTTCCGGCCGAGCGGCGTCGAGGGCTCGATCGTGAGCGCGTACGCGCTGATGTGCTCGGGTTCCAGCGCGATCGCCTCGCGCAGCGTCCGCTCCCACGACTCGAGCGTCTCGCCGTTCGCCCCGTAGATCAGATCGAGGTTGACGTTCGCGTAGCCCGCCGCGCGCGCGTCGGCCATCGCTCGCCGGACCGACGCCGGCGAGTGCACGCGCTCGAGCGACTCCAGCACCGCGAGGTCGAACGACTGCGCGCCCATCGACAGCCGCTCGTAGCCGGCCTCCCGCAGGCCGAAGAGCTTGCCCCGGTCCACCGTGTCGGGGTTCGCCTCGATCGTCACCTCCGCGTGCTCGTCGACGTCGAACCGGTCGCGGAGCCGCGCGAGGAGGGCCTTCACGTCGGCGACGTCGAGCGTGGTCGGGGTGCCGCCGCCGAGGAACACCGAGACGAACGCCTCATCGGACCACGACGGCGCGACGAGGTCCGCCTCCGCGAGCAGCCCGCGAAGGTACCGCGGCTTCAGCGCATCGAGCCCCGCGTACGCGTTGAAGTCGCAGTACCCGCAGCGGGTCAGACAGAACGGCACGTGGACGTACAGGCCGGCGGTCACGTCCTGGCTCCCGCCGTCGCGCCCGAGTCCAGCCGCAGCGCGGCGATGAACGCCTCCTGCGGCACGTCGACCTTGCCGACGCGGCGCAGCCGCGCCTTGCCCTTCTTCTGCTGCTCGAGCAGCTTCCGCTTGCGCGTGATGTCCCCGCCGTAGCACTTGGCGAGCACGTCCTTGCGCTTGGCCTTGACCGTCTCGCGCGCCACGATCCGAGAGCCGATCGCCGCCTGGATCGCGACGTCGAACAACTGCCTGGGGATCAGCTCCTTGAGCCGCTCCACCATCCGGCGGCCGTACGTGTACGCCTTCTCGCGGTGCACCACGGCGCTGAACGCGTCGACCGGCTCGCCGTGCAGGAGGACGTCGACGCGCACGAGGTCGCTCGGCTCGTATCCCCACGGCTCGTAGTCGAGCGACGCGTAGCCGCGCGTGCGGGACTTCAACTGGTCGAAGAAGTCGAAGATGATCTCGGCGAGCGGGAGGTGGTAGTGCACCTCGGCCCGCTCAGGCGAGAGGTACTTCATGTCGACCAGCTCGCCGCGGCGCGACTGGCACAGCTCCATCACCGGCCCGAGGAAGTCGCTCGGCGTGATGATCGTGGCGAGCACCATCGGCTCCTCGACCGCGTCGTACGTGCCCGGCTGCGGCATCTCGCTCGGGTTGTCGACGACGACCGTCTCGCCGCCGCGCAGGACATGGAACTCCACGTTCGGCGCGGTGGCGATCAGCTCGAGGTCGAACTCGCGCTCCAGGCGCTCCTTCACGATGTCCATGTGCAGCAGACCGAGGAACCCGCACCGGAACCCGAAGCCGAGCGCCTGCGACGTCTCGGGCTCGTAGTGCAGCGCCGCGTCGTTCAGCTTCAACCGGTCGAGCGCGTCGCGCAGCTCGCTGTAGTCGCCGCCCTCGGCAGGAAACAGGCCCGACCACACCATCGGAAGCGGCTCGCGGTAGCCGGGAAGCGGCTCGGACGCGCCGCCCCGGCCGGCCGTCGTCAGCGTGTCGCCGACCTTGACCTGATGCACGTCCTTGAGCCCGGTGACGAGGTACCCGACCTCGCCCGCCTGGAGCGCGGCCACCGGCGTCGCCTCGGGCGCGAAGATGCCCGCCTCCTCGGCCTCCCACGTCTGACCGGTCGCCATCGCGCGCAGGTCGGCGCGCGAGCGGAGCTCGCCGTCCTTCACGCGGACGTACGCGACGACGCCGCGGTACTGATCGAACGTCGAATCGAAGATGAGCGCGCGGAGCGCGTGCTCGCGGGAGCCGTGCGGCGGCGGCACCCGCTCGATGACGGTCTCGAGCAGCGGGATGACGCCGTCGCCCGTCTTCGCCGAGACGCGCAGCACGTCCGCGGGGTCCCATCCGACCAGCTCGCCCAGCTGCCTCGCGGTCTCGTCCGGGGCGGCCGCGGGCAGGTCGATCTTGTTGAGCGCCGGGATGATCTCGAGCCCGGCGTCGCGGGCGAGGTGGAAGTTCGCGAGCGTCTGCGCCTCGATGCCCTGCGCGGCGTCGACCAGCAGGACGGCGCCCTCGCACGCCGCGAGCGAGCGCGAGACCTCGTAGGTGAAGTCGACGTGGCCCGGCGTGTCGATGAGATTGAGCTCGAACGCGCGCCCGGCCGTCTCGTACGCCAACCGGACGGCCTGCGCCTTGATCGTGATGCCTCGCTCGCGCTCGAGGTCCATCTTGTCGAGGTACTGCGCCCGCATGTCGCGGTCGGCGACCGCGTGCGTCAGCTCGAGCAGCCGGTCAGCCAGCGTCGACTTGCCGTGGTCGATGTGCGCCACGATGCAGAAGTTCCGGATGGAGGAGACGTCGGTCACGCCGAGCCCCATGGTACGGGGCTCCGAACGCACCGAACGCGCAGGTCACGGCCGCCCGGGAGCCGAAACGACGACTGGTACACTCGACCGCCGTGGCGAACATCAAGTCGCAGATCAAGCGCAACCGCCAGAACGAGCGGCGGCACGAGCGCAACAAGGCCGTTCGCTCGGCGCTGAAGACCGACGCCAAGAAGGTTCGGACCGCGATGACCGAGGGCGACGCAGACGCGGCTCGCGAGCGGCTCGCGGAGGCGACGCAGGCGCTCGACAAGGCGGCCTCCGGGGGCGTCCTGCACAAGCGGGCCGCCGCCCGACGCAAGTCCCGGCTCGCCAAGGCCGTCAACGCGGCCGCGAACCGCTAGTCCTCCGTCCGCGCTCGCCTCAGCCGACGCCCGCGGTCACCGGCTCGCCGGCGATCCGCGCGATGAGCATCGGCAGGACCACGACGGCCGCGTCGGCTCCGGCGGACTTGAGCATCCGATCCGCCTCGACGACCTGCCCGTGGATCTCGACGAGCTCCTCGAGCGTGAACCGCCGCGCCTGCTCGCGATACGCGCGCGCCTGCCACTCGAACCGCAGACCGGCCGCGCGGGCGGCGTCCGACGGCGGCATCCGGTCGGGAAGCGCGCGCATACGCAGCAGGTCGCGAAGCCGGGACGCGATCGCCCCGAGCACCATGATCGGCTCGGCGCGGGCGTCGGTCAGCGCGCGGAGCGAGCGCATGGCGCCCGGCAGATCGCGCCGGAACGCGCGGTCGCACAGATCCCACGTGTGCTGGTCGCCGAGCCCCCGGAACTGACGCTGCACCGTGTCCGCGGTCACGCGCTCGCCGGGGAACGCCGTCGACAGCTGCACGAGCGCCTGATCGAGCGCGGCCGGATCCTCGCCGATCGACCCCACGAGCGCGGCGGCCGCATCTCCCGCGAGTTGCACGTGCCGGACGGACGCGCGCCGGGCAACCCACCCGGCGAGGTCCTTCCGCGCGACCTTGACCTCGCGCACCTCGCCGACCGGCTGCACGACCTTGACGAGCGCGGCCGGTGCCTTGGCGCGCTCGCCGACCACCGCGAGGAGCACGAGCGGTGCATCGGGCGCGGGGTTGGCGAGGTAGGCCTTGAGCTCGGCGACGCCGGCGTCGGGCAGCGACTTGGCATCCGTCACGAGGAGCGCCCGCGGATCGCCGAACAGCGACGGCGTCGCGAGGTCCGACGTCTCGCCCCCCTGCCACTCGGCCGCGTCGACCTCGACGGGTTGGACGTCGCCGAGGATCTCCGACGCCGCTTCGCGGAGCAGGAACGCGTCCTCGCCCCACAGCAGGTGCACCGAGGTGGCGCGGGCCGTCATGCGCGCGATGCTACCCGAGGGGAACGACCTCCTTTCGGCCCGTCCCCGTCTCGACCGTCATCTCATCCGGACCGAAGGTGATCACGACGTCGCCGGCGCGGTCCGTCCGATAGACGCGCGCACCGGTGGCGCGAAGGACATGGAGCGTGTGCGGCACGGGATGTCCGTACGAGTTTGGGCCCACGCTCACGACGGCGACGCGTTCGTGGACGGCCGCGAAGAACTCGTCGAGCGACGTGCCGGCACCGTGGTGCGGAACGTTGAGGACGTCGGCGGTGATCGGAACCTCGTCATCGAGCATCACCTCCTGCGCGTCCGCCTCGGGTTCGTTCGCGAACAGCACCGTCGCGCCGCCGAACGTGAGCCGAAGAACGAGCGAGTCGTTGTTCGGATCGGAGTTGGTGCCGTCCCAGCAGCGATCGGGGCTGAGGACGTCGAACCGCAGATCGCCGACGACGTACGAAGCGCCGCGCACCGGATGCTGCTGTGGAACGCTCTCCGCGTCGACCGACCGGACGAACGATCGATACGGCACGGACGCCGACTCCGGCGTGATGCAACCGGTGTCCAGGACCAGCGCGACCGGCACGCGCGCCATCACGGCCGGCAGCCCGATGAAGTGATCGGTGTGGGGGTGGGTCGCCACGAGCAAATCCAGCCGCTTGATCCCGAGCGCCGCTAGCTTCGTCGCGACGACGTCCGGCTCGGGTCCGCCGTCGATCAGGACGTTGGCACCACCGGGCGACGACACGAGTGCGGCGTCGCCCTGCCCGACGTCGAAGAACCGCACGACGAGCCCGCTCGCCGGTCCGGCCGACACCGCGCCGGACCAGACGAACAGCGCGAGCGCGGTACCGGCCGCGAACATCGCCGCGCGCGGGAGCGGCCGCCGGCCGCGCAGCAACCACGTTGCCGAGATGACGACGGCCGCGCCGACGAGCAGCACGCCGACCCCGCCCGGAGACGTGATCCACGGAACCGGGGCCTTGGCCAACCGGTCGGCGACGATCTCGAGGTAGCGCATCGGCAGCCGCGCCAGCTCGGCGACCGGCCGCGCGAGCGGTACGGACACCACGCCGATGCCGCCGGCCAGGAGTCCGAGCAGGAGCGCCGGCGAGACCGCCGGAAACGCCAGGACGTTCGCGACGAGCGTCACGACCGGGACCTCGTGGAAGTGGAACAGCAGCAGCGGCGTCACCGCGATCTGCGCCGCGATCGTCGCACCCACGGCGACGGCGACGGGGCGCGGCACGAACGGCAGGCGATCGGCGATGTGCGTCGCCATCGCCACCATGCCGGCCGTCGCGGCCACGGAGAGCTGGAAGCCGACCGCCCACACGAGCGTCGGATCGAGCACGAGCAGGATCAAGACCGCTGCGGCGAGGATCGACGCCGTGCTGCGCGGTCGGCCCGCGAGCACGCCGAAGAGCGACAGGCCGGCCATGACGCCGGCCCGCATGACGGACGGCTCGGCGCCGGTCAGCACCACGAAGAAGACGACGGTCGCGCCCCCGAGCACGAACGTCGGCCACCGCGACAGCCGCAGCCACATGCCGATCCCGAGGATCGGCGCGAGCACCATCGCCACGTTCTCGCCGGACACGACGAGCAGATGCCCGAGGCCGGTCGACGAGAAGTCGCGCTCGAGCCCGTCGTCGAGGCGGGAGTCGTCGCCGAGGGCGAGTCCCATCAGGAGGCCCGCCTCCGGCTGCGGAAACAGCCGCCGGATCGAGCGGCCGACGAACCCGCGGAACGCCTGGGCCGACCGGATCAGCGGGTTGGCCGACGGGCCGAGCACGTCGACGCGGTCGGATCGGAGCTCGACGGCGATGCCGCGGCGCGTCAGCATCGTGGCGAACCCGCCGTCGTCCGGCCGTTCGACGGTTCCGGACACGACGACCCGATCTCCGCGGACGGCGTCGACCGTGTCCTGTCCGGACAGCCAGACCGCCTCGTGGACGTCGAACGCCACGTCGTCCCACGCGGCGCGGCGGACGTCGAGGATCGCCGACCAGCCGAGCGTCGACGGCGACGGATCGGTCCGGAGCTCGCCCGCGACCGTCACGCGGCCGGGCGCCGGCGCCGCGAGCGCGGACCCGGCGACGCGCGCGGCGGCGACGCACCCC
>JBKPTC010000032.1:0-9054 GCA_046735355.1 bacterium | reverse complement strand
ACGATCGGCACGCGACGCCGGCGAGCGCGGCCGACGTGTCGGCGGCGATCGCGGCCGCCGCCTCCGAGCTGCGTGCGTACCAGGCGATGTTCTCGATCACGCAGACGGATCCCGCGCACGTCCCGCACCGCCGGGAGCTGTCGATGACCGTCGAGTTCGTCGCGCCCGAGCGGTTCCGGCTCGACGTCGCGGACCGGACGCCCGGCGCCGGGACGCGCTTCGCGTCCGACGACCTGGAGCTCGTCGTCAACGGATCGGCGGCGTTCCAGGTCGCGCCCTCGGCCTGCCCGATCGCCGTCTGTCCGCCTCGCGAGCAGACCGTGCGCAACCGGATCCCGTTCTCCTCCGCGACGCCCGCGCCGACGGACCTGATCCTGCCGGTGTCCACGCTCGTCGACGCTCGACAGATGACGATCGTCCGCCGGGGCGTCGTGATGCGGCGCTCCGCGATCGAGGTCCGGCTTCCGTTCGAGCGCGCACGCCCGCTCTTCCCGTTTCTCACGCTCGGCGGCACCTGGCGTGCGTTCTTTCCCGGCGACCGCGTGGATCTCTGGCTCGATGCGCGCAGCTGGTTCCCGCTGCGCGCGACGGTCTATCCCGCGGCGGATCCGGCACGTCACGAGTGGGCGATGCGGTTCGGCCTTCCGGACGAACCCGCCGCCGAGCCGATCCTCCGCGTCGAGGCGCTGTCCATCCACGAGCGCCCCGCTCCTGCCTCGACCTTCCGCATCCCGCACACGCGGACGACGACCGACGAGGGCGCGCGAGAGCTGAGCGTCGCGGACGTCGTCGCCCGCGTCCCGGGCGCGTCAGCGCCGTCCGACGTCGCCGGACTCCGGCTGTACCGTGCCGTCGTCCCCGAGGGCGGCCAGCCGAGAGCGGTGCTCACGTACGCGAGCGGGCTGTCGTGGCTGCGGCTCGACGAGACGAACGCGACCGACGGCAAGGACTTCTTCGGACCGATCGGCTCCGATGCGGCCGCGATGTCGGTCCCGGACGTCGGCACCGCGTACTACCAGCCGGCCTCGACGCGCCAGGGACGCCGCCTCGCGGTGCACACGTCGCACGGCGACGTGTACCTCGAGACGAACCTGCCGAGGGACCGGCTGCTCCAGGCGGCGGCGGCGCTCGACGTCCGATCGACTCCGGTCCCCTCGTCGTGGCTGACGACGTCCTCGGCAGCCGGCGCGACGCGGCGCGCGTCGGTCGAGGCGGCCGTTCGCGCGATGCCGTTCGACGTGCTGCTCCCGGCGGATCGGCGGAGCGGATCCTCGCCAGCGTCCGCAGACGTCGTCCAGATCGGACGGTCGCGCTCGATCAACCTCTATCTCCGACCGGACGGCCTTCCGTCCCCCGAGGCGACGCTGCGGCTGCACGAAGAGGTCGCCGATCGGCTTCCGCCTGCGTCGGCGGCCCGTCAGTTCACCGTCCGCGTCCGCGGCTCGGACGGGCGGTGGACCCCCAGCCGCCATCAGCTCGAATGGATCGAGGACGGCGTGTACGTCTCGCTCGACGCGCCCTCGCTCGAGCTCGGTCAGCTGATGCAGGTGGCCGCGTCGCTCGCGCCGTCCACGTCACCGACCTCGGCCGGCCCGACACCGTCGTCGACGGTCCCCGATGCC
Source organism: bacterium (assembly GCA_046735355.1). Classification (GTDB taxonomy): domain Bacteria; phylum Actinomycetota; class UBA4738; order UBA4738; family HRBIN12; genus DATAEU01. The sequence continues at coordinate 7,432 of JBKPTC010000032.1, read as the reverse complement.
GGCGCGCCGGCGACGGGCCCCGTACCGGGCGCGTGAGCGTCCGAAGGACGCTCGGGGTCGCGGCCGGCGCCGTCGCCGGGTTCGTCGCGGGGGCGGTCCTCACGCTGTCGCTCCAGAGCTCGGGACAGACCCCGGACGCGCAGCGGCCGGTCGCATCCGACGGCCTCCGCGCCGGCGCGACGCCGGTCGGCGAAACGTCGGCGATCGGCGCGCCGGAGGCGCCGGGAACGTTCCTCGTCTGGACGCCCGGCGGGCTGCCTGCCGGAGTCGCGAACCGGCTGCAGCGGCTCGGGCCCGTCGGTCGCGACGTCGTCGTCGCCTCCGACACCGTGTGGCTGACCCGATCGATCTCGAGCACGGGCGAGGTCGTCGACGATCCGCCGAGCGGGCTGGCGATCCCGCTCGAGGTCGCATCCGCGGACCCTGCCGCGTACGCGCCGTTCCTGCCTCCGGCCGACCGAACGGTGATCGGCGATCTCGCCGACGGCTACGGCGTCCTCGGGCAGAGCAGCGCGGAGCTGCGACGGCTCGGCCCGGGCGCGACGCTTCGCTTCGGAACGGTGGACGTGCGGATCTCGGCCGTCCTGCCCGACGCGCTCGTCGGTGCCAACGAGCTGCTCGTCTCGCGGAGCCTCGGCGAGCGGCTCGGGGTCGGAACGGATCGCTACGCGCTGATCCAGCCGCGCGGCTCGCCGACCGACGCCCGGCTCGAGCGTGCGATCCGTCGGATCGTTCCGAGCGATCTTCCGGTGCAGGTGCGCGCGCCGGGCGAGACGCCGTACTTCCGGCAGGGCGACGCGGTGCTGCCGCCCGTGCAGATCAAGCTGCTGTTCGGCGAGTTCGCCGCCGCGCCCGATCCGGACCGTCCCGGATATCTGCGCGTCGACCCGGCGTGGGAGCGAGCGCACATCGTGACCGAGCGCGTGCCGATCCTCGGGGACGTGACGTGCAACGTCGCGTTGATCCCACAGCTGCGCGGCGCCCTCCGCGAGCTGGTGCGGCGCGGTCTGCGGGACACCATCACGAGTTACTCCGGCTGCTTCGCGCGGCGGTACGCCAACCGCGATCCGCATCAATCGATCTCCCACCACACGTGGGGCATCGCCGTCGACGTCAACGTGCCGGAGAACCCGTACGGCGCTCCCCCGGATCAAGATCCACGCCTGGTGCGCGTGTTCGAGAGATGGGGGTTCATCTGGGGCGGAGGGTTCACCGTTCCGGATGCGATGCACTTCGAGTACCGGCGCCCGGCCGGAAACGGGTGACCGCGTTTCAGGCCGCGTGCGCGGAGGCTCGGCCGCCGACCCGCGACCGGACCACGACCCATCCGAACACCGCGGCCATCGCGACCACGGCGAGCGCGGCGGCGACGACCTGCGTGCGCGGCTGTGTCGCGGCCGTCGCGATCCGCGTGCGAAGGCGCACCGGGCGACGGAACTCACGCACGTCCCATCCGCGCTGCTCCGCCTCGCGCCGAAGCTCGCGATCCGGGTTGACGGCGACGGGATGCCCGACCGCGGACAGCATCGGAAGATCGCTGATGGAGTCCGAGTACGCGTACGAGCCCTCGAGGTCGATGCCGACACGCTCGGCGAGCACGCGGATGGCGTCGGCCTTGCCCTGGCCCGCGCAGTAGAACGCCAGCTCGCCCGTGTATCGCCCGTCGACGACCTTCGCGCGCGTCGCGATGACGCCGGAGACCCCGAAGTGTCGCGCGAGCGGCCGGACGACCTCCTCGGGCGACGACGACACGATGTAGATGCGGCGGCGCTCGGCGCGATGCAGCTCCATGAGGTCGAGCGCCTCCTGGTACACGAACGGATCGATCACCTCGATGATGACCTCCTGCACGAGCGCCTCGACCTGCGAGCGCTCCCAGCCCTTGGTGAGCGCGAGCATCCCCTCCTTGAGCCGCTCGAGCTTCTTCTCGTCCGCACCGACGAGGAGGTACACGAGCTGCGCGTACGCGCCGCGCAGGAGCGCGCCGCGCGTGACCATTCCCGCCCGGTACATCGGACGCGAGAGCGCGAGCGAGCTGGACCGCGAGATGATCGTCTTGTCCAGATCGAAGAACGCCGCTTCCATCGGTCTCATGCTAGAGGAGCCCTCCGACGCGACCACCTGTCCTCGATGTCATCGGCGCTCGGGCCGCCGGCCTGAGCGTTTGCGCGTCAGCGGCGCGAGCGAGCGAGGTCCCGGCGCACGGCGGCCAGCGTCGCGAGCTCGGCCTCGCAGATCGCTTCCTGCTGCTCGAGCAGTCGAACGACCTGCGTCCGCCCCGGAACGTTCGACTCGCGAACTCGGGCGCGGTCCTCGGCCAGGCGGGCGATCCGGTATCGGACGAGCGCCTCGCGCCGCGCGATCGCGTCGCGCGCCTCGGCCGGATCGAGCAGGTGGCAGAAGGCGAGCGGCACCGCGGTGTCCGTCTCGTACGGCCCCTCGGCGTCGAAGCCCGCGAGGAGCGACTCGCGAAGACGCGACCGCCCGGCGCGCGTGAGCCGGTAGGTCCGTCGATCGGGGCCGTCGCGGCCGGACTCGGCCCGGGCGCTCGCGTATCCGTCGCGCTCGAGCCGCTGCATGGCCTGGTAGACCGACGCGCGCCCGACGCCGGCCCACTCCGACCCGCCGCGCTCGCGGAGCCGCTCGAGCACCTCGTACCCGTACATCGGCTCGTCCGCGAGCATCCCGAGCACGAGCGTCTCGACCTTCGACGCGGGCATCCACCCCTCCCCGTTCGACCGCTAGTCCATCGCAGACTAGTGTCGGGCGTGCGCGTGAGCAAGCACGTGTAGCCCGCCCTCGTATCCTCGTCTCGGAGGCGTCAGGGCGCCTGGTGGGCCCCCCGGTCTTCAAAACCGGTGTGGGGGCGAGAGCTCCCAGGCGGGTTCGATTCCCGTCCGCCTCCGCTCCGCGTCTGACGCGCTTGCTAGCCTGCCCGGGTGGCGGGGTCGGCGTACACGATCAGACCTCTCGACGAGTCGAGTTGGAACGCGTTCGCCCGACTGGTCGACACGAACAACGGCGTCTTCGGCGGCTGCTGGTGTATGGGCTTTCACGCCGATGACAGCCGTGATCCTTCGTTGAACCGGAAACGGAAGCTCGCGCGCGTGCGCGCGGGCACGGCACATGCTGCCCTCGTGTTCGACGGCGACGACTGTGTCGGTTGGTGCCAGTTCGGAGCGCCGGAGGAGCTGCCGAAGATCAAGAACCGCGCTGCGTACGAGAAGACCTTGACGACATTGCCGGACTGGCGGATCGCCTGCAACTTCGTCGGCAAGGGACATCGGCGGAGCGGCGTCGCCACGGCCGCGCTCGCCGGGGCGGTCGGATTGATCTCACGTCTGGGCGGCGGCAGGGTCGAGGGCTATCCCGAGGACGCGCGTTCGGTTCCTGCCGGCTTCCTCTTCAACGGGGCGCTGTCGACCTACGAGGCACTGGGGTTCGTGCGCGACCGCAAGATCGGCAAGCACCGCTGGGTCGTGAGCAAGCTGGTCGAACCGACGTCGTAGCCGATCGGCGAGCTCGCGGAGCCGGAGACGGTGCGCGTCCCGCCCGCGTCCGTGAAGCCCCCGGATCTCCGGCCGATGCGGCCCCACGGTCCGTCAGTCGCCGGCCTGCTCGGACCACAGCGCCTCGACGCTCCCCTGGTCGTCAATCTCGAACGACCCGAACTTGATCGCGCCCGCGCGCCGGTACCGGTTGATCGTCACGCCGGTCGACGACGTCCGCCCGTCCACGAGCTCGAGGCCGGCCGGCACGGTCCCGCCGTCGAACAGTCGTCTGCCGGTGCCGAGGAGCACCGGGAACGTCCAGACGCGGTACTCGTCGATCAGGTCGTGCTCGATCAGCGTCTGCAGCAGTCCGGCGCTGCCGTGCACCTGGATCTCGCCCGTTCGCGCGTCCTTGAGCGCGGCGACGGCGGACGGGGCGTCGCGCTCCAGGAGCGTCGAGTCGTTCCAGTCGACGCGCTTCAGGGTCGTCGAGGCGACGAACTTCGGAACGGTGTTCAGGACTGCACCGACCGGGTCGGCGTCGGAGACGCTGGGCCAATACCGGGCGAAGATCTCGTACGTCGTGCGTCCGAGCAGGAGCGAGTCGGCGCGCTGCGTCCACTCGGTGATGAGCTTTCCCATCCCCTCGTCCCAGTAGCCGACCGACCATCCGCCGTGCTCGAAGCCGCCCGATCGGTCCTCGTCCGGGCCGCCCGGCGCCTGCATGACGCCGTCCAGCGTCACGAAGGTCGTCGAGATCAGGGTTCCCATGTGCTCCTCCTCCAGCGGTTGTGTCCCTACGTTCATCCGACCGCACGAGGGGCGCCCGCTCATCGGCTCCCGACGCGATCATGGCCGATCCTTCCCGGGCGGCGAGCGCGCCGCGGCGCCGCGGTGGACGCTCTCGCGCGTCGCACGCTTGAATACGCGCGCACGCCGCGACGCGGCGCGGCGCGGCGTCGACGGGACGAAAGGCGGGCAGGTGGCGACCACCACAAGCGGACCGGCGTTCGTCCGCCCGGACGGCAAGGAGAAGGTGACCGGGACCGGCCGGTACACGGCCGACCTGACGTTGACCGGCATGGCGATCGCGAAGTTCCGGTACGCGGATCATCCGCACGCCCGCATCCTGCGCATCGACACGGCCAAGGCGCGCGAGGTGCCCGGTGTCGTCGCGATCGTGACGCAGGAGGACCTCCCCGACGTGCGGTTCGGCGGGCTGGTGCAGGACCGAACGCTGTTCGCGAAGGACGTCGTCCGCTTCGAGGGCGAGATCGTCGCCGGTGTCGCCGCGCTCAGCGAGGAGGCCGCCATCCGCGCGGTCGAGCTGATCGAGGTCGAGTACGAGCCGCTCCCGGTTGTGCACGACTTCGTCGCCGCGATGGAGCCCGGCGCGCCGCTCGTGCACCCGGACTGGGAGTCCTACGAGCGCGACGAGAACATGGTCTCGAACGGCAACACGATCGCGTACCACACCATCGTGAAGGGCGACGCGGACGGCGCGCTCGCGAGCGCGGAGGTCGTCGTCCGTAGCCGGTACGAGTCCGACGCCTCGCAGGGCGTGCCGATCGAGCCGCGCGCCGTCGTCGCCGAGTGGCAGGGCGACGAGGTGACGATCTGGTCCTCGACGCAGGTCCCCTACGCCGCTCGCTCGGGCGTCGCGCAGACGCTGCGGATCCCCGAGGCGAACGTCCGCGTCGTCGTGCCGCTGCTCGGTGGCGGGTTCGGCGCCAAGTGCGATCTGCACTTCGAGGCACAGGTCGCGGCGCTGGCTCGCGCGGCGCGGCGACCGGTCAAGCTGGTCTTCTCGCGCGAGGAGGAGTTCCGAGCGATCGCGCAGCGGCGCGAGGGCATCGTGATGGTGTTCGAGACCGGCGCGACGCGCGACGGGCGGCTGCTCGCTCGGAGGGCGCGCCTGGTGCTCGACAAGGGCGCGTACTGCGGCGAGGGCGGGTTCCTCGGCCAGATGGCGGCGATGCACGCGTGCGGCCCGTACAAGATCGACAACGTCTTCGTCGAGTCGTACCTCAATTACTCCAACCACCAGCCCTCGGGCTCGGTCCGCGCCCCCACCGCGCCGCAGGTGTGCTGGGGGCTCGAGCAGCACATGGACGAGGTGGCCGCCGAGCTCGGCCTCGATCCCGTCGAGTTGCGCCGGCGAACGCTGGTCGACAAGGGCGACGAGGGCCCGACCCGGCAGGTGTTCGACGAGATCGGCGTCAAGCAGACGCTCGAGCGCGCCGCCGAGATGATCGGCTACGGTCGCGAGCTTCCCGAGGACGAGGCGATCGGCGTGGCGGTCGGATGGTGGCCGTCGATGCCGGCGCCCTCTGGCGCGTACGTGCATCTGAACGGCGACGGCAGCGGCACCATCGTGACCGGCGCGCAGGAGAACGGCAGCGGCGCCGTGATGGCGATGCCGAGATTCGTCGCGCAGGAGCTCGGCATGCGGCCCGAGGACTTCACGATCCTGTACCAGGACACGGCGGCGGCCAACTGGGACATGGGGTCGTGCGGATCGCAGACGACGTTCAACTCCGGGCGCGCCGTGCTCGCCGCGGCCGCCGACGTCCGCGACCAGCTGCTCGACGCGGCGGCGGCCGAGCTCGAGGTGGACCGGGACGACCTCGAGCTCGCCGAGGGCGCGGTCCGGGTCAAGGGCTCGCCCGACCGCTCGGTGACGATCGCGGATCTCTCCGGCGCGCAGACGATCCACGGCAAGGGGTCGGGCGAGGTTCCCGACGCCCCGGCCGGCGACACCGGCGGCTGCGTCGGGCGGCTCGGCAACGAGACGTTCCTCGCGCCGCAGCTCATCACGCAGGCCGCGCACGTCAGGGTCGATCGCGAGACCGGCGTCGTCCGGGTGCTCAAGATCGCGGCCGCGCACGACTCCGGCGTGATCCTCAACCGCTCCGGCGCCGACGGCCAGGTGACGGGCGGCGTCGCGATGGGCATCGGGCTCGCGCTGTCCGAGGGCACCCAGCTCGACGAGCAGGGACGCCAGCGGAATCCGCACCTGCTCGACTACAAGCTCGTCACCTGCTCGGACGCGCCGGAGATCGAGATCGACTGGGTGCAGATCCCGGCCAAGGGCGCGGGTCCGCGCGGCTCGAAGGGCGTCGGCGAGCCGCCGCAGGTGCCGACGGCGGGCGCGATCGCCAACGCGGTCGCGAAGGTGCTCGGCTCCCGCGTGTCGCGGCTGCCGATGACGCCGGAGCGGGTATGGGCGGCCTCGCGCGAGACCCGGGAGCGCCGATGACGCGCTCGTTCAGCTCGGCCGCGACGGTCGAGGAGGCGCTGGAAGCGCTCGGATCGGGCGCGAGGCCCGTCGCCGGTGGAACCGACCTCGTCGTCGGCGCGCGGCAGGGCAAGGCGCCGCTTCCCGGCTCGATCGTCGCGATCGACCGTATCGCCGAGCTCCGCGGCGTCGAGACCACCGACGGCGTGCTGCGCCTCGGACCGCTGACGTCGCACGAGGAACTCGCGTCCTCCGCGACGATTCGAGAGCGGCTCACCGCGCTGGCGGATGCATCCGCGATCGTCGGCTCGAACGCGACGCGTGCGAACGGCACGATCGGCGGCAACGTCATGAACGCTTCGCCGGCCATGGATACCGGGGCGCCGCTCCTTTGCTTCGGCGCCGTGGCGGTGCTCCGGTCGGCAGACGGCGAACGGACGGTCCCGCTCGACGAGCTGTGGACCGGTCCGGGCGCGACGTCGGCGCGGCCGGGCGAGCTGCTCGTGGCGGTCGAGGTTCCGGCGCCCGCCGCCGGATCGGGGTCCGCGTACGTCCGGCTCGAGTACCGGCGGCACATGGAGATCGCCGTCGTCGGCGCGGCCGCCGCCGTGACGCTCGACGGCGGATCGATCGCCGACGCTCGCGTCGCGATCACCGCGCTCGCGCCGACGATCCGGCGCGTCCCCGCCGCCGAGGCCGCGCT
>JBKPTC010000031.1:0-71454 GCA_046735355.1 bacterium | reverse complement strand
TGCGAAGGCAGTGCTCTACCGGGCTGAGCTACACCCCCCGAGACGCACCAGGGTAGCAGTCGTTACGCGTCGCCGAGCACGGTCCGCGTGTGTCGATCGAGCGCTTCGCGCAGGTCACGCTGGCCGATCGCCGTTGTGACGTCGCCCCGCGTCTTCTCGATCAGGCTCCGCGCGACATCGGTCGTGCGGCGCAGGTTGCCGGTGATCGCGTCGGGATAGTCGATGGAGACGAGCACCGCGTACAGCTCCTCCATCGCGGCGAGCGTTCGCTCCGCGCGGTCGACGTCCCCCTGCCGGAGCAGATCCAGGGCGAACCGCCGTCCCTCGCCGATCGCCTCCGCCATGCCGTTCAGATACGGCGCGTCCTCGACGCCGAGCTCCTCCGGCGAGGGAACGCCCTCGACGCCCGACAACACGACCTCGGTGATGCGCGCCTCGGCGTACTCCTTCTGGGCGTCCTGCAGATAGCCGGCGAACCGGATCTCCGGATGGTCGCGGACGGCCTCGAGCCCGTCCTCGATCGCGGCGCGCGCCTCGTCGAGCAGCGAGTCGGCGAGCAACCGGTCGCCGCGGTGGAGCGCGCGGATCGCGTTCGCGCACGAACGGATGCCTCGACGCGCCGACGCGAGCGCGCGCTCGCGCGCCTGCATCCGTCGGTCGAACCGGGAGCGAATGTCCTCCGAGACGGTGTCGAGGTCCACGACGCCGTCAGGCGTGGGCGCCGACCTCGGTCGCCCGCCGGACGACGATCGTCGCGACGTCATCCGTGGAGAACGTACCGAGCCCGTTGACCGCGGGCCGAGTGCGGCCGGCGGCGTCGCTCGCGTACCGTTCGCGAACCGGGCGCGGGCGCTCGGGAACCGCGTGGACCTCGACCGCGCGCTGCGCGGCGGTCCGCGGCCCCCGCTGCTTGATCGACAGGAGCATCCACACGTACGCGCCGAGGAGCGTGGCGAGGACCGCCGTCACGTACCACACGGGCCGAAGCGGCGGTACGAGGCCGATCATGAACGACAGACCGATCGTCTCGAGGAAGAAGACGAAGACCTTGCGACGACGCTCCCGGGCCCTCGCCTGGGCTCGAGCGTGGGGTCCCAGCAGCGGGACGCCCTTCTTCGGCGTCACGATCCAGCGGCCCTGGCCGCTGCCCCGATCGGTGTCTGCAAGTAGGTCCATGCGTCGTTCGAAGTCCTCCACGCTGCGGTTCGGCGAGCCACGCCGACCCGTCGCCAGGAGGAGCGCGGCCCAGAGTATGCCCAAGGCCGCCAGCAACAGCCAACCCATCCGCGCCCTTCCGTGCCTGTGGAGCCCCGGTTTTCCACAAGATGTGGGCTGGGTCCGGACCGTAGCACCAGATGTTGCGGGAACCAATCACATCCCTGTGATTCGGTATCTCCGCCCGTGCGTCGTTGTGCAGCGGCGGGGCGGCGGCGACGATCGACGCCGACGTCCTCGACGGAGGGAGCAGTCGTGGAACAACTTCCGCCCTCGCCGGGCGCATCGGAACTCGAGCTCGCGATGGCGCGCATCGCCACGGTCGAGGAGCAGATGCGCGAGCTGAAGCGGTCCAACACCAACTCACCGAGATTCTGGCCGCGTTCGTTCGCGATCCTCGGCCACGTCCTCGTGTACGTCGCCATCTGGTTCGGCGTCCCGATCGTGATCTGGATGATCGCGGTTCTTATCGGCGGCGGCGGCGAAGCGTTAGTCCGCTGACCCACGATCCGGCGCGCCGTAGTCGCCGGACTTGCCGCCCGTCTTGCTGAGGAGGCGCAGACCGTCGACCCGCGCGGCCCGGTCGAACTCCTTGGCCGTGTCGTACAGGGTGAGCGCGGCGACGGCGGCAGCCGTGAGCGCCTCCATCTCGACGCCCGTCCGGTCGCGGGCGCGGACCGTTACCTCGACGCGGATGCGCCCGTCGGATGCGTCCGGCTCGACGGACACCTCGGCGCCCGTGACGGCGACCGGATGGCAGAACGGAAGCAGGTCGGGCGTCCGCTTGACGCCCATCACCCCCGCGACGCGCGCGGCCTCGATCGGGTCGCCCTTGCGCGTTCCGGCGACGAGATGCCGAACGGCGTCGGGCGACATCGAGATGACGCACTCGGCGACGGCGGTGCGCTCGGTCTCGTCCTTCGCACCGACGTCGACGATGCGCGCGACGTGCCGGTCCGGCTCGGCCATCGTCACCCCTCCATCGAGCGGAACAACCAGACGACGATCTCCTCGCCGGCGGCGGCGCGTTCGACGCCCGCGGGAACGATCGCGAGGCCGTTCGCGCGCGAGACCGTCGCGATGAGGTTCGAGCCGCGGCCTCCGGTCGGCGTCGCCTCGTACGAGCCGTCGCCGGAGGGGCGCACCAGCACGCGAGCGAACTGCGTCTTGCCGCGCGGACCGACGACGTCGTCCGTCAGGCGCGCGCGCACCTCGGGACGGAACAGCTGTTTGCGCCCCATCAGCTTCATCAACGCGGGACGGATGAACACCTCGAAGCTGACGAACACGCTCACGGGATTGCCCGGAAGGCCAAAATACGGCTTGCCCTCGACGTGGCCGAATCCCTGTGGCATCCCCGGCTGCATCGCCACGCGCGTGAACTCGACCTCGCCGCGGCGGAAGAAGGCGGCCTTCACGACGTCCCGCTCGCCGACGGAGACGCCACCCGACGAGACGAACGCATCGGCCTGTACGAGGTGGTTCACGACGACGTCCCGGAACGCGTCGACGTCGTCGGGCACGATCCCGGCGAGCACCGGCGAGGCGCCCGCCTCCCGAAGCGCGCCGAACAGGAGATAGGCGTTCGAATCGCGGACCTGGCCGAACTCGGGCGACTGCGTCGGCGGGATCAGCTCGTCGCCGGTGGAGAGCACCACGACGCGCGGCCTCGGATGCACGAGCGGATGTGAGGCGCCCGCCGTGGCGAGGAGCCCCATCTCGGGCGCGCCGAGCCGGCGTCCCGCCTTGACGAGCACCTGGCCCTCGCGCGCGTCCTCGCCGCTCGGTCGGATGTGTCTGCCCTGCGGATTGCCGGTGCGGATCCGAACGGTCTCGCCGACGACGTCGGCGTTCTCGATCGGCACGATCGTGTCGGCGCCGGCGGGGATCGGCGCGCCGGTCGCGATCCGCACCGCCTCGCCGCCCCCGACCGTTGACTCCGGGCGATGCCCGATCAGCGCCCGGCCGACGATCCGGAGCTCGACCGGCTCCGAGGGCGTGGCGCCCGAGATGTCGGTCGACCTGACGGCGAACCCGTCCATCGCGGAGGAGGCGAAGTCCGGGATGTCGCGCTCGGCGACGACGTCGCCGGCGAGGACGGATCCGTGCGCCTCCTGTAGCGGCAGTTCCAGCGGCGACAGCGGCGTTATCTGCGACAGCAGGCGCTCGCGCGCCTCGTCGACGGGAACGAGACCCTCGCCGCTGTCGTGGTCGTGCAGCTGGACGGCCATCGTCCGAGTCTACCGACGGCCCCCGCGCGGGCTCAGAGCAGCTTCTTGCGCTGGACGAGCTCGACGAGGTACCGCTTCAGGTCGTCGCCGAGGTCGTCGCGATCGATCGCGAGCTCGATCGTCGCCTTGAGGTAGTCGAGCTTGTTGCCGGTGTCGTAGCGGCCCTCGTCGAACGCCCAGGCGTACACGGCCTGGTGCTGCGCGAGGAGGTTGATGGCGTCCGTCAGTTGAATCTCGCCGCCCTTGCCGGGCTCGATCTCGCGGAGGCAGTCGAAGATCTCCGGCGTGAGGACGTAGCGACCGATCGCCGCGAGGTTCGAGGGTGCGTCCTCGGGAGACGGCTTCTCGACGACCGAGGTGACGCGCGCGAGACGGTCCTCGACGAACTCGGGCGCGATCGCCCCGTACAGGCTGATGTCGTCGCGGCTGACCTCCATCGCGGCCAGGACGCTCCGGCCGTAGCGCTCGTGCACGCGCAGCATGTCGTGCAGCAGCGGGCTGCCGGGGGCCATGATGTCGTCGCCAAGGAGCACGGCGAACGGCTCGCGCGCGACGAAGCCCTCCGCGATCGCGACGGCGTGCCCGAGACCGAGGGGATCGCCCTGGCGGATGTAGTGGATCTGCGCCATGTCGGAGATCTCGCGGACCTCCTTCAGTTCGTCGAACTTCCCCTTGGTCTCGAGGTAGTGCTCGAGCTCGATCGACCGATCGAAGTGATCCTCGATCGAGCGCTTCCCGCGGCCGGTGACGATGAGGATGTCCTCGGCGCCGGCGCGGACCGCCTCCTCGACGACGTACTGGATGGCGGGCTTGTCGACGACCGGCAGCATCTCCTTGGGCTGCGCCTTGGTCGCCGGCAGGAACCGGGTGCCGAGACCCGCGGCCGGGATGACGGCCTTCCGGACCTTCATGGGCAGACCCTGGTGGCGGAGGCGTTCGTGGCGGAGGCCGTTGTGGCGGAGGCCTTCATGCGAGCTCCCGGGGAAGGGCTGGAAAGCATACCCCGCGGGCGCGTGCGTGCTCCAGCGGACTCCACGTGGTGCGCCCCCTCTCGCGCTCGAAGCGTCGCCGGCAGCGCCGGCGTCGTGACGGCGGAAGGGTTCCCCGGGCCGCGCGGCCGGAAACGGCACGTGCGCGGGCGCGCACGGACGCGGCGCTGGCGCCCGTTACGATAGAAACCTCATGCCGACGTACGAGTACGCCTGCACGCGTTGCGGGCAACACGTCGAGGTCTTCCAGCGCCTGTCCGAGGAGCCGCTGACCACGTGCGGCGCGTGCGGCGGGCCGCTCCGGAAGGTGTTCCATCCGGTCGGGATCGTCTTCAAGGGCTCGGGGTTCTACGCCACCGACAGCCGATCGAAGCCGTCCACGTCGGGCAGCGACAAGAACGGCGACGGGAAGGCCGATACCAAGAGCGAGAAGAAGAGCGAATCCTCGTCGTCCGAGCCGTCCTCGGCCGCGGCGACGACCTCCACGTCGTCGGGCACGGGCGCCTCGTCCGGTGCCTCCTCTGGCGGACCGAGCGGCGGATCGAGCGGCGGGGAGAAGGCCTCCTGAGCTCCGCGGAGATCGGCGTCTTCGGTGGATCCGGGTTCTATTCGTTCCTCGAGTCCTCGGAGAGGGTCGAGGTCGATACGCCGTACGGACCGCCGTCCACTCCGCCCGTGATCGGAGACGTCGGCGGCCGACGGGTCGCGTTCCTTCCGAGACACGGCGTGCAGCACGAGTTTCCGCCGCACCGGATCCCGTACCGCGCGAACCTGTGGGCCATGAAGGAGCTCGGCGTGCAACGGATCGTGGGGCCGAACGCGTGCGGCTCGCTGCAGCCGAACGTCAAGCCCGGCGAGTTCGTGATCTGCGATCAGCTCGTCGACCGGACGAGGACGCGCCCGAACACGTTCTACGACGGGCCCGAGACCACGCATATCTCGTTCGCCGATCCGTACTGTCCGACGATGCGCGCCGTCGCGATCGAGCAGGGGCGGCGGCTCGACATCCCGCTCCACGAGCGCGGGACCGTGGTCGTGATCGAGGGTCCGCGCTTCTCGACGCGGGCCGAGTCGGCGTGGTTCAAGGCCGCCGGATGGGAGGTCATCAACATGACGCAGTACCCGGAGGCCGTCCTCGCCCGCGAACTGGAGATGTGCTACGCGAACATCTCCCTGATCACCGACTACGACGTCGGCGTGGAAGACGTCCCACCCGTCACCAACGACGAGGTGGTGCGCGCGTTCGAGCAGAACAACGCGCGGTTGCGCGAGCTTCTGTTCGGCGTCATCCCGGCCCTGCCCGACGACCGCGACTGCGCGTGTGCGACGGCGCTGACGGGCGCGCGGTTCGAGGTTCGGTAGCACCCGGCGGCCGATCGCGACGATCGTCGCGATGGGTACGATCGGTCCGATGAGCGAAGAAGCCCTCGTCACGATCGAGATCCGCGTCCGCACGTCGGAGGACCCGCGGCAGCTCGGCGAGCGCGTCCGCGAGTCGGCCTCGATGATCGTCGGCCGGGATGCGCTCGAGGAGTTCCGCGTCCGCGTGCTTCCGTTGAGCGAGAAGAAGCGCGGCTCGGCGTGACGGATCGCACACCGCGCGCCGCGCCGGCCCGCTAGCCTCGACCCCGCCCTCCTCCACGACGGTCGTTCCGGGCCGTCCGACCCGAGGAGGTTCGATGCGACGACGGTGGTCCGCGGCGTCCAAGGCGCTGCTCGCCCTCGCGGCGCTGAGCGGGATCGCGGTGTTCGCGCTGGTTCGGAGCTACGAGGTCGACCTCGCGCGGCTGCGACCGGCGGTCGGCCGGACCGTGCCCATGGTCGTCGCGGCCGAACCCATCCCGCGCGCGTCCCCGATCGACGCAGGCGAGCTCGAGGTGCGGCACGTGCCGTCGGCGTTCGCGCCCCCCGGGCGGTTCGACGACGTCGAGCGGGTGGCGGGACGGACCTCGCTGACACCGCTCGGCGCCGGCGAGGCGGTGACCGCGACCCGTCTGGCGCCGATCGGCGGAGCGATCGCGGCCGTCGCGCCGCCCGGCACCGTCGGCGTTCCGGTCCGCGTCGACGTGCCCGCCCGGGCCGTTCGACCGGGCGACCTCGTCGACGTGCTCGCGACGTTCGGCGGCCACCGGCCGCATACGGAGACCGTCGCCGAGTCGGTCGAGGTGCTGCTCGTCCTCGACGCGTCGTCGATGCCGTCGGGAGCGGCCGGCCTGGGCGTGGCGACCACGCCGACGCTCGTGCTGGCGGCGACGCCCGACCTGGCGGAGCGGCTCGCCTACGCGTCCGCGTTCGCCACGATCGGCATCGCCGTCCGTCCGGCCGCCGGATACGACGATCCGGTCGCGGCCGCCTGAATCGCTCGAGGGCTGGGTAGGATGCGGCCCGCCTCCTGCGGCGGAAGGAGTTCGAGCTGTCCATCCTGCAGGCCATCGTGCTCGGCATCACCCAGGGCATCACCGAGTTCGCGCCGGTCTCCAGCTCCGGCCATCTCATCCTGGTGCCCTGGCTGTTCGGATGGTCGATCCTCAAGGATCCGGAGCTCAACAAGACCTTCGACGTCGCGCTGCACATCGGAACGCTCATCGGCGCGGTCGCGTACTTCCGCCACGACCTCGTCCGGTACCTGGTGGCGTGGGTCCGTTCGATCGCCAGCCGGTCGATCTCGACGACCGACGAGCGGCTCGCGTGGGCGCTCGTGCTCGGAACCATCCCCGGCGCCCTCGCCGGAGCCGCGTTCGAAGGCATCATCACGGATCGCCTCGGCGCGCCGTGGCTGATCGCGGTGATGCTCGCGGTCTTCGGCGTGGTGCTCTACGTCGTGGACCGGGTCGCCGCGCAGCGACGCGCGTTCGACGACATCACCGTTCGCGACGGACTCGTGCTCGGCGTCGCCCAGGCGGTCGCGCTGCAGCCCGGCGTGTCGCGCTCGGGCGTGACGATCACCGCGGCACGCGGCATGGGGTTCGACCGGACGGGCGCCGCACGGTTCTCGTTCCTGCTCTCGATCCCGATCATCGCCGGCGCGGGTGTGTTCAAGGGGCTCGATCTCGTGCGGAACGGGATGCCGACGGGGATGGCGGCGCCGTTCCTGTGGGGGATGGTCGCGAGCGCGGTCAGCGGGTTCCTGGTGATCTGGTTCCTGCTCGGCTACCTACGACGGCGAGACTTCGCGATCTTCATGTGGTACCGGCTCGCGATCGCGGCGTTGGTCTTCGCGGTCATCGCGCTCGGGATCCGTCCGGCGGGCGGCCTGTGAGGCGCGACGGGACGTCGTCTCCCACCGCAGGCGGTACAGCCACCGGTTGAGCTCGTGGACGGCGGCGTCCGCCTCGGTGGGCGACCCGAGCCACGATGCGAACCTCGGCCGCTGGACGGCGCTCAGCCGAACGCTCGAACCGTCGCGAAGCTCGGCGACGATGCCGATCGACGAGCGCCCCGGCTCGAACCGGGCGATCTCGCGCCAGTCCAGGACGAACGACGAGAAATAGTTCACCGCGCGGATCGACGACGCGCCGACGTCCAGCCGCACGCGCGACTGTCGCCACAGCAGGACGGCGAACGGAACGACGAGGAGCACCTCCAGGAGCGCGGCGGTGACCACGGTCTCGTCGGCCGAACCGACGGCGACCGCGATCCCGGCTCCGGCGAGGATCCCCAGCAGGATGGACAGCGCCGAGGCGGACACGACGACCGAGGCTCGCGGCCGGTATACGAGCAGCGGCTCGCCGGGCTCGATCGCCTCCCGAACGGTGTCGGGCATGCTGTGAACGGACATCGAAGCCTCGCGACGAGGAAGTGCGGCAAGGGTGCGCCGACGAACCGGCCGCGGCAATCGGCCGAACCGGTGGGTCCGTTCGGGGGACGCGAGAGCGTCAGACGCCGGCGACCGTCATCTCGGCGACGAGGACGGTCGGAACGCCGACAGAGGTGAAGAAGCGAAGGTCGTTCCCGACGGCGGCGATGCCGGCGAGCATCTCGGGCAGCGTGCTCGCGACCGTCATCTCGCGCAGCGGCTCCCCGGGCGACCCGTCGCGGATCCGAAGGCCGGTCGCGCCTACGCTGAACTCGCCGCTGATGGGGTTCGCGCCCGAGTGGACCCCCGACACGTCCTGGATGAGGACGCCGCCGTCCGCCCGCTCGAACAGCTCCTCGACGGCCGTCTCGCCGGCCTGCAGATAGAAGTTCGACGTCCCGACGCCGGGCGCGCTCTTGTAGCCGGCACGCCGAGCGTTGCCGGTCGAGCGCGTTCCGCCACGATGCGCTGTGTAGCTGTTGTGCAGGAACCCTCGCAGGACTCCCCCCGAGAACAGCTCCGTCCGTCCGGTCGGCACGCCCTCGTCGTCGAACGGTGCCGCCGCGGGACCGTCGAGCAGGCGGCCGTCGTCGACGAGCGTGAAAAGCTCGGACCCGACGCGCTCGCCGACGAGCTGCGCGAACAGCGATCGTCCCTTCTGGACCGCCTCGGCCGACAACGCGCCCGCCAGCACGCCGAGGAAGCTGGAGGCCGCGAACGGATCGAGGACGACGGGGACCTTCTCGGAGTTCGGCTTCGTGGCGCCGAGCATCCGGGCGGCGCGCTCGACCGCCTCGGCGGCGACGTCGCGCCAGCCGAGCTCGTCGAGGTCCCGGCCGACGCGGAACGACCAGCCCGCCTGCGTCTCCTCGCCGTCCTCGGCGAGCGCCTCCACGACGGCCCAGCAATCGGTCCGCGCGTACTCGGCGTCGACGCCCGACGTCGAGGCGATCGCCACGCGCGACACCGCGTCGCCAACCTCGGTGTGGTCGACCTTGCGGACGCGCTCGTCTGACGAGGTCGCGAGCCGCTCGAGCTCCAGCGCGATCTCGACCTTCCGGTCGGTCGCCGTCGACGCGAGCGATTCGCGGAACAGCGACGGCAACGGCTCGGCGCGCTCGCCGGTCGCGAGGACGTTGTGCTCGTCCTCGGTCGCGAACCCCGCGTTCTCCCTCGCGCGTGCGACGGTTCGCCTGACCTCGTCGACGGACGGGTCGGCCGCGTACGCATACCCGAGGCGTCCGCCCGCGATCAGCCGGACGCCGACCCCGCGCGCCTCGGAGAACTCGAGCCCCTCGACCTCGGCGCGATGCGCACGCACCTCGGTGTGGCGCGATTCCTCGGCGTACGCCTCGACCGCCTCGTCGCCCTGGGCCCCCTCGACGGCCGCACGCACCAACTCGCCGAGATCAGGCACCGGTCCCGCCCACCGTCATCCGCGCGATCCGAAGCGTCGGCGAACCGCTGTCGACCGGGACGCTCTGGCCGTCCTTGCCGCAGACCCCCTGCCACGACTCGAAGTCGTCGGCCACCGCGTCGATGCTCGACATGACCTCCATCGCCCTGCCGATGAGGTTCGCGCCGCGGACCGGCTTGCCGACCTTCCCGTTGTCGATCAGATAGCCCTCGGACACGCCGAACACGAAGTCGCCGCTCGCGGGGTTAGTCTGCCCGCCGCCGAGGGCCGTGACGAACACGCCGCGCTCGGTCGACGACAGGATGTCGTCGGGCTTGGCACCGCCGTTCAGGATGTACGTGTTCGTCATGCGCGCGATCGGCGGGCTCGCGTACGACTGCCGGCGGCCGTTGCCCGTCGACGGAACGCCGTCCTTGTCGGCTCGGAGCCGGTCGTAGAGCAGCCCGCGGAGGACGCCGTCCTCGAACAGCACCGTTCGCTGCGCCGGCGCTCCCTCGTCGTCGAACGAGAACGAGCCCCATCCGTTCGGCACCGTCGCGTCGTCGACCCCGTTCACGAGCGTCGAGGCGACCGTCTCGCCGATCTTGCCCCGATACACGCTCGCCTCCTTGTCGACGATGTCGGCCTCGAGCGGATGGCCGACCGCCTCGTGGAACAGCACGCCGCCCATGCCCGGAGCCAGGACGACCGGCATCTCGCCGGCGGGCGCCGGTCCGGAGTCGAGCATCGTCACGGCTCGCCGCGCGGCCACGGTGGCGACCTCGGACGGCGGGTTCGCGCGGACGAACTCCACGCCGGCGAGCGCGGCCGGACCGTGGAAGCCGGTCTGGATGACGTCGCCCCGCGCGGCGACGACCTGCACGACGAGGCGGATCCTCGGCCGCTCCTCCTGCACGAAGCGTCCGTCGCTCGTCGCGATCAGGACGCGCTGCAGGGAGTCGCCGTAGCTCGCGGTGACCTGCCGGACCTCGTCGCCGAACGCGCGCGCGGTGTCGTCCGCCTCCCGCAGCCAGGCGACCTTCTCGGCGGCCGGCACGGAGTCGGCCGCCTCGCGGGCCCGATGCACGACCGACGGCGTCTGCTCGCGCAGGTCGACGACGTCGCCGGGCGCGTCGCCCTGGAGCGCGGCGGCCGCGGCATCGGCGGCCTGGAGCAGCGCCTCACGGTCGAGGCGGTTCGAGAACGCGTAGCCGTACGAGGTGCCGCGCGCGACGCGGACGCCGGCCCCCCGGTCGAGCCCGGTCGTGAGCTCCTCGACCTTGCCGTCGTCCAGCCGGATCGAGACCGAGGTCCGCTCCTCGACGAACAGTTCGGCGAAGGAACCGCCGCGCGTGCGCGCGGCGCGGAGGACTTCGGAGGCCAGATCTCGATCGAGCACCGGTGCGCGATGCTATCAACGACCCTGTGAACGTCCGATCGTGTCGCCCGAGCCGTCCGGTGGAGGGTCGTCGCTGATGTCGTCCCGGGCACCCGCCGGCGGGTCGCGCCTCGGCGCGGACGCGTGGGCGATGCTCGGCCTCGCGCTCGGCCTGCTCGTGTGGTTCGGCGGCCTGTTCGCGCTCCGCGGCTACCGGTTCCCGGTCGGCCCGGACGCGCCGGTGTATCTGTGGTGGACACGGCTCGCCGGGCTCGACGGACTGTCGCGCGTCGAGCGCCCCGGAGCGATCGCGCTGCTCGAGGTGCTGCGGTGGACCGGCGTCGGCTTGCCCGCCGCCGTGGCCGGGGCCGAATGCGCGCTCGGCGTGGCCGTCGGGCTCGGATCGGCGGCGCTCGCGCGCGCGGCCGGCGCGTCGCGCTCCGGATGGCTCGTCGCAGGCGCGCTCGCTGGGACGTTCGCAACCCATCTCGCCTCCGGCTACGTGTCGAACCTCGCGTTCGCGGTCGTGTTCCTCGGCGCGATCGTCGCGCTCGGCGGCGCCGATCGTCGTTCGGTCGTGGCGGCCGCGCTGCTGCTCGGGGCGGGCGCGCTCGCGCATCCGCCGTTCTTCGCCGTGGGCGTCGGCGTGCTGGTGCTCGCCGGCGCGCTGGCCTACGGATCCGATCGCGCCGAGGCGACGCGCGCCGTGCTCGCGTGCGGCGGCGGCGGCGCGGTGCTCGGGATCGGGCTCCTCACGCTGCTCGGCGGGCCACCGGTGCTGCGCGTCGACACGTCGCAGGACGCGTTCCTGCGTCGCGCCGGCCTGACCGGCTCGCTCGCGCACGCGTATCGGGACCGGCTGATCCACCGGTGGACGCGGTACGTGGAGTTCGTCTCGCTCCCGCTCGCGATGGCCGGCGCGGGGCGGCCGACCGGATGGCCGCGACGCGCGCTGTGGGCCTGGGTCGCGGTCACGGTGCTCGGCGTCGCGGGCGGCGCGGCGACGGGATGGTTTCCGCCGGATCGGTTCATCACGTTCTGCTACGCGATCCCGATCCTCGCCGCGTTCGGGCTCGTCGTCCTCGTCGAGCGATGGCGCGCGCCGCACGCGATGGTGCTCGGCGTCGCCGGCGCGCTGACCGTCGCGATGCTCGCGGGCTCCGGCATGGCGTGGCTGCGCGAGAAGCCGTACCTCGGGACGCCCGCCGTCGACGACGTGACGCTCGCCGCGCGGTGGGCCTCCGCGTCCGACGCGGGAACGCCGTGGATCTTTCCGGTCGACTCACCGTCCGACACGGTCTCGTTCCTCGCGACGCGACTGGCGAACGTGATCCGCGCGTCCGTGCCCCCCGACCGGATCGAGGACGTCTACGTCGTCGTTCCGCCGCCGCCGGGCGGCCTGGACGTCGCGCACCGCCGCGAGTGGTCCGCGCTCGCGCGGCTGTACGCCTCCGACGCCGACGCGGCCGTCTCGCGGTCGAACGGAGCGGCGGTCGTGATCGACATCGACGCGTTCCGGCCCCGGGGTGCGGACCGAACACCGGTGTGCGTCGCCCCGCTGTGCAACGCGCTGGCCGCGCCGACGACGCGCGTCGGGGACGGCGTGGCCGTCTCCGCCGCCGTCGTCGCGTCGGCGGGCGGATCGACTGCGCCGGACACGACGCTCGACTCGTCGACCGGTCGGGTGCTCGTCGCCGCGCCGCTCGTGCTCGCGGTGCTGTTCGTCGCCGGGCTCGGATGGGGGCTCGCGTCGGTCGAAGACGCCGTGATCGCGGTCGTCCTCGCGCCGGCCTTTGGAGCGGCGGCAATCGAGCTGTTCGCGATCGCGGCCGACCGGCTCGGGCTACGCCTGTCGCGGCCCGGCGCGGGATGGCTCGTGCTCGGGCTCGCCGCGATCGCCGGATACGGACTCCTGTTCGAGCGCCGTCGACGTTCGGACGCGACGCCATAGGTCCCAGCCGAGCCACCCGAGCATCGCGATGACGAACGGCGTGATCACGTAGTGCCCGATGATGAGGCTCGTTCGATAGAGCTGCGGTAGGTCCGACGGCTCCGTTCGGAGCTGCGACACGATCAGCGCGGCGGACAGACCGATCGACACGATCCGCGGCACGCGCGGGAGCAGCCAGACGAGGGGCAGCACCCACGCGACGTACCACGGCAGCAGCACCGGCCCGAGGAGCACGAGGAAAAACAGGCCCCAGCCCCACGCCGCGCCGACCTCCTCGTCGGGACGCCCTCGCCGGCGAACGAGATCGCGTGCGATCGCGACGACGACGGCGACGAGCGCGACGGCGAACACCCCGCGAGCGAGCCATCCGAGCGACACCAGGTCGAACAGCCGGTGGAAGAACCTCGACGGCGCGAGCCACCCCTCGTGGCCGGCGAGCTCGACCATCCCGAGCGTCGGATCGCTCGCCTGTAGGAACGGGCTCGAGAACGCGACGACGATCGCGGCGGGGATCGCTACGTCGGCGATCGCCTCTCGGAGTCGCGCGCCCGGCGGACGGCGGACGACGAGCGCGATCACCAGCAACAGCAGCGGAAGTCCGGCGGTGACCTTGATCAGCGCGCCGAGCGCCAACACCACGAGCGCCAGGCGCGCGCGTTCGCGGACGACGAGCGCGAACGCCCCCGCGATCGAGACAGCGACCAGCACGTCGTTGTGCCCGCTCGCGACCGAGTGGAACAGGATCACCGGGTTCGCTCCGAACGCGGCCGCCGCGAAGGCCGTTCGAGCCGGTCGGCGCTCGCGGACGGTCCACACGATCGTGCCGAGCGTCGCGAGGCTCGCGGCGATCGCGATCCACCGGAAGGCCGCGATCATCGCCGGGACCGTCGTCGCCACGCGGACGACGGCCGCGCAGATCAGGACCCACAGGGGGCCGTAGACGGCCGGCGTGTCGACCCACTTCGGCCCGACGAGCGGCGCGAGGACGTCGTTCGGGAAGTCCGCCGGCGTCGCGACGTACGGATTGGCGTGGTACACGGCGGCGATCCGGCCGTAATACGCGTACGAGTACACGTCGCGCGAGAAGAGCAGCGGCAGCATCGCGACGAGGACGTGCCCGCCGATCGCGATGGCGAGGACCGTTCGAAGGCTGACGAGGTTCCGCCACGCCGCCCACGCGAGCAGCACGAACCCCGCGGCCGCCAGGACGACCGAGACGACGCCGACGATCGCGAGCGACGTCTGACCGATCGCGTCGAGCCCGACGAGGCCGGCCAGCTCGCGAAGCGGTCCCGAGGGCCCGGCGCCGTCGGGAAGGAGCGGCTGGAACGGCGAACCGGGCGTCGCGGCGACGAGCGCCAGGAGCGAGATCGAGACGACGGACGCCGCCGGCGCGAGGCGTCGCAGAACGGCCGGCTGCACGGCAGCCGACGGTATCACCGGTACGCTCGACGCGCCGTGACGGATCGCTCGACGTCTGGCCCGCCCGCCGCCTCGTCGCCCGATGCCTCGGGCGGCGCCGCCGCCCGCGCGCCCGATGGCCGAACGTGGTCGCCCGCGGCGCACCCGGTCGCCCGCGTGGTGGTCGCGATCGTGCTCGGCCTGTCCGGGGCGTGGGTCGGGGTCGCCGTGTGGGGCTCCACGACGTCGTCGATGGGACCGTTCGACGTCGAGCTGCAGACCCGGATCGGGCCGGGCGAGACGGAGATCGCGCTGCCGCCGCTCGGCACGCTCACGGCGGACACGCACGTCGCCCCGCTGACGCTGCAGGCGACACTCCTGAACGTCCGCATCCAGCAGTTGAGCGACGCCGTCACGTCCGGATCCGTCTCACGGCTCGTCGACGACGTCGGTGCGCAGGCCGAGCGAGAGGTCCGGTACCTCGCGATCCGCATCCTGCTGGTCGGCGTGGTCGCCGCGTTCGTGCTCGCCGTCATCGCGTTCCGGACCGACCGGCGATCGATCGGCATCGCGGTGCTGGCGGCCGTCGTGGCGATCGGGGCGATCGAGATCGGGACGGTCGCGACGTTCGATCGCGACGCGTTCGGCTCGCCGCGCTTCTCCGGGTCGCTCGCGCTCGCAGCTCGCGTGATCCCACCCGTTCGAACCGTCGAGCGCATCGACGCCTACAAGGAACAGCTCGCTCGCGTCATCGACGGAGCGGTCGGCGCCTACACAACGATCCAGACGAACCAGCTCGGAACGAGCGGCGAGATCCGGGTCCTGCACATCTCGGACATCCACCTCTCGCCGTTCGGATTCGACTTCGCCGAACAGATCGCGGACGGATTCGACGTCGACCTCGTCATCGACACCGGCGACACGACGTCCTACGGAACGGAGCCGGAGAACTTCGTCGTGCAGGACATCAAGGCCTTCGGCCGGCCCTACGTCTGGGTGCGCGGCAACCACGACTCGGAGCAGCTGCAACGCGAGCTGTCGCGCCTGCCGAACGTCCGCGTGCTCGACGGCACGTCCGTGCTCCTCGACGGGCTTCGTATCTACGGCCTCGGCGATCCGATCCCGCCCTCGATCACCCGCGACATCCCGGACGAGGAGTTCGAGGCGCGCGTGCGGGCGCAGGGCGAGCGGGTGCTGTCCGACATCGAACGACTTCCACCCGTCGACACCGTCGCAGTGCACGACGACCGGATGGCGGAGGCGGCCGCCGGCCGCGTGCCGCTCGTGCTGTCGGGGCATTTCCACCAGGAAGCGGCGCGCGTCGTCGACGGCACGCTGTTCGTGCGGGTCGGAACGACCGGTGGGTCGGCGCTGACGACGTTCGAGCCGGACGTGCACATCCCGCTGACGGCCGAGGTGCTCTACTTCGCGCCGGGATCGCCGCCGACGCTGATCGCCTACGACGTCATCGAGCAGTCGATCAAGACGGGCTCGCTGACCGTCACCCGACACACGATCGCATCGGAGTTCGGGGCGCTGACGCCGAGCCCGGTTCCGACGTCGGCGACGCCGAGCGCAACGACCGGCTCGGGCGGAACGACGACGACCCTGGCGTCCGCGACGCCGACGCCGAGCGGGTCGACGGCGGGATGACGCGGCGGCGGCTCCTCAGTCGATGATCTTCTCGGTCTTCGCCGCGCGATACAGCGCGCGAACGAGCCGGTAGATCGTGTACGCGAGGAAGATCGCGCCGATGATCGCCTTGATCTCGTCCTCGTTGAATCCCGACCGCTCGGCGATCGGACGCGCCACGACGTCCGCGGCGCGGCCACGCCAGCCGCCGAGGCCGACCTTGCCCATCTCGGTCACGTTCACGGAGATCCTCCTTGGCTCCTACGTTCCGCGGTTGCGCCTCCGGCGCACGGCGGCACGCGTTCAGCCTACCCGCGAGCGCTCGGCCGGATCGGCGCCCGCCGCGGCGGCGTGCGCTCGCCGGCGTGCGTGCCACCACCGCAGACGCGCGTCCTCCGCATCGACCGCGCGAACCTCCTCGATCCGGTCCTTGACGTACAGCTCCTCGATCACGATCTGGATCGTCGCGGCGATCGGCAGCGCCAGCAGGGCGCCGAAGAAGCCGGCGAGCTTTCCGCCGATCAGAACGGCGACGATCACCGCGGCCGGGGCGATGGCGATCGTCCGGCGCATCACGCGCGGGGCGATCACGTAGTTCTCGATCTGCTGGTAGACGACGAAGAACGCGATCGTCATGAGCAGCACCGGCACGCTCACGAACGCGGCGACGAGGCAGACCACGGCCGCGCCGAGCAGTGCACCGACGGTCGGGATCAGATCGGTGAGCGCGACCCAGACGGCGAGCGCGAGCGTGTACGGAACGCCGATCGACACCAGCGCGACGAACGTCGCGACGCCCGCGATCAGGCTGACGATCGCGTTGCCGGTCACGTAGCCGCCGATCCGCTGCGTCGCGCGCTCGAGGATGACCTCGAGCTCCTCGCGGTGTTCGCGCCGCAGCAGACGCGCGACCGAGCGCTGCATCGACGGAAGCCCAGTCGCGAAGTACGCGGTCAGGATCGCGACCGTCACGACGTCGAAGACGAAGACGGTGAGCCCCCTCGCGAACGTCAGCGCGAACGAGGGAACCTGCGTGCCGAGATGGCGCACCCGGTCGATCAGGTTGAACTGCCGGTCGAGCCTGCCGATGAGCGAGCTTCGCGCCTGCGCCCGCTCGAGGTACTGCGGGGCGGTCTGGACGAGCTCCGTGACCTGGCGCGCGACGATCGGGATGACGACCGACAGGAACGCGCCGACGACCAACAGGCCGACGCCGAACAAGATCGCGACGGCCAGCCCTCGACGGACGCCGCGGGCCGCGAGCCATCGCACCGCCGGTTGCAGGCCGATCGCCAACACGAGCGAGGCGAGCACCAAGATCAGGATGTGGCGCAGTGCGACGACGAGCATCGCCGACGCGACGACGACCACGACGCCCGCGGCGACCCGCATCCAGTAGCTCACGGGGGCACGGGTGGTCACCGTTGGACGCGCCGCGGCGGCCGGCACGGTGCCGGCGGCGGCCGGGGTCGCTCGCGGTACGGCGGCCGGACCCGTCGGGTGCTCGACGGGATCCGGCTGCGGCCCGCCGGGGCGTGGTTCGGGGCGCAGCGATGCCAGATCTCCCACCTCCGCCCAACGGTTCCCGAGCCACGACCTGCGGAAACGAACCGGCGCTCAGATGGGCACCGCGGGCGCCCGGCGTCAGACGATGGCCGAGGCGCGGTCGTGCTCGGACCGCAGCTGACCGCAGGCGGCCTCGATCTCGCGGCCGCGCGTGTCGCGGACCGTCACGTTGACGCCGGAGCGCCGGAGCACGGCCGCGAACCGCTCGATGCGCTCGCGAGGGCTCGGCCGGGTCGGCCAGCCGGGCGTCGGGTTGAGCGGGATGAGGTTGACGTGCGCGCCGAGGTGGTGCGCGATCGCGGACAGCTTGCGCGCCTGGTCGTCACCGTCGTTCGTCCGGCCGATCATCGCCCACTCGATCGATGGCCGCCGGCGCGTCGCTCGGCGCCAGGCAAGGACGGCGGCCTCGAGCTCGGCGAGGGGCCACAACCGATTGACCGGCACGAGCCGGTTCCGCAGGTCGTCGTCGGCCGCGTGCAGGCTCACGGCGAGGCCGATCTGCGGGAATCGCTCGCCGAGCCGGTGGATCGCGGGTGCGACGCCGACGGTCGACACCGTGATGTGGCGGTCGCCGAGGCCGAACCCGTCGGGCTGCGTCAGTCGCTCGAGCGACGCGAAGGTGTTCCGCTCGTTGGCGAGCGGCTCGCCCATCCCCATGAACACGACGTTTGTGAGACGTCTCGGCGTCGACGCCGGAAGCGCGTTGGCCTCGCGTCGTGCCCACCAAGCCTGGACGGCGATCTCGCCGGCCGTCAGGTTGTTTCGAAGCCCCATCTGTCCGGTCGCGCAGAAGCCGCATCCCATCGCGCAGCCCGACTGCGACGAGACGCACGCGGTCACTCGGTCCGGATAGCCCATCAGCACCACCTCGACGAGGTGACGGCCGCCGAGACGAAGGAGCGCCTTGCGTGTCGAGCCGTCGTCGGCGGTCCGCTCCTCGACCACCTCGAGGCCGAGCGGGAGCTCCTCGGCCAGACGCGCACGGAGCGGACCCGGAACGTCGCTCATCTCCTCGAACCTCTTGCCGCGCTTCCAGATGCCGTCGTGCACCTGCCTCGCTCGGAACGGCGGCTCGCCCCACGAGGCGAGTCGCTCGGAGAGTGCGTCGAACGAGAGGTCGAAGACCGTCATGGGTCGAGGGTATCGGAGGACATCGGGTACACAGTGCTGATGCGCTCGGTCGGAACCGCCGCCGCCTCCGTCGTGCGTCCTCCCGTTCGGCCGATGCTCGCCCGCCTGACGCGCGAGCTCCCGGCCGAGGGCGAGCATCTGTTCGAGCCGAAGTGGGACGGCTTCCGGTGCCTCGCCTTCTGCGAGCGCGACGACGTCGATCTCCGGAGCAGGCACGACCGGCCGCTCTCGCGGTACTTCCCGGAGCTGGTCGAGGCGCTCCGCTCGATGGATCCCTCGTCGGTCGTGCTCGACGGCGAGATCGTGGTGCGGCGCGACGGAGGCTTCGACTTCGACGCCTTGATGGCTCGACTGCATCCCGCGGCGTCGCGTGTGCGTCGCCTCGCCGACGAGACGCCGGCCACGTTCGTCGCGTTCGACGTGCTCGCCGTCGGCGGCGAGGACCTCCGGGAGCGAGGCTTCGCGGAACGGCGCGCCCGCCTCGAGGCGCTGCTGCGGTCGGCGCCGCCGAGGGTCGCCCTGACGCCCGCGACGACCGATCCCGCAGTGGCTCGCGGCTGGCTCGAGCGGCCGCCCGGCGAGGGCATCGACGGCGTCATCGCCAAGGAGGTCGGGCTCACGTATCGGCCCGGCAAGCGCGCGATGATGAAGGTCAAGACGCTGCACACGATCGACTGCGTCGTCGCGGGCTACCGGCCGTACGTCGATACACCGGCGCTCAGCTCGCTGCTGCTCGCGTTGTACGACGACCGCGGTGCGTTGCACCACGTCGGTGTCGTGCAGGCGTTCTCCGACCGTGAACGGGTCGACCTCGTCGAGGACCTCGCGCCGCTCCGTGTGCCGCTCCGGGGCCATCCGTGGGCGAACGGCTTCCTCATCGGCAGAAGTCCGACGGGGCGCCTGAAGGGATCGGCCGCGAGGTGGACCCCCGAGATGGAGCACGACTGGGTGCCGCTCCGGCCCGAGCGCGTCGTCGAGGTCGCGTTCGATCAGGTCGACGGGGCGCGGTTCCGCCATCCGGCTCGCCTGGTCCGCTGGCGCCCCGACCGGGACGCGCGATCATGCACGCTCGACCAGCTCGCCTCCGGTGAGGCGGGTTCGGCGGCCACGGTCGCGGTCGAAGTCGCGGCCGCGAACGGATGAGCGCGGGAGCCGAGGCAGCCCGGCATGTCGAGGTCGACGGACGTGTCGTCCGGCTGACGCATCTGGACCGCGTCCTGTGGCCGTCGACCGGGTTCACGAAGGGCGCGATGCTCGAGTACTACGCCCGCGTTGCCCCCGTGCTCCTGCCCCATCTTCGCCGCCGGCCGCTCACGATGTGGCGGTATCCGGAGGGCGTCGAGGCGAAGGGCTGGTGGCAGAACGAGTGCCGCGGCGCACCGGACTGGATGCCGCTGTACGAGTACGACGGCGCGGACGGACGCCACCATCGGCACTGCGTCGTCGACGACGCCGCGACGTTGCTGTGGGTGGGCAACCAGGGAACGATCGAGCTCCATCCGTTCCTGTTCCGCGCCGAGGAGCCGGCGCTCGCGCCGGTGGTCGTGTTCGATCTGGATCCGGGCGAGCCGGCCACGCTGGCCGATGCCTGCGCCGTCGGAAGCCAGGTGCGCGAGCTCCTCGAGGCGGCGGGGCTGCGCGCGTTCGCGAAGAGCTCCGGGTCGAAGGGCCTCCACGTCGTCGTTCCGTTGAACACGCCGCACACGTTCGAGGAGACGAAGGCCTTCGCGCGAACGTTCGCCTCGTTCCTCGTGCGCGCCCGCGACGACGTCGTGGACCGGCAGAGCCGGTCGATCCGGCACGGCAAGATCCTGCTCGACTGGCTCCAGAACGACGCGTTCCGGTCGACCGTCGCGCCGTACTCGCTGCGCGCCACGCCGGTGCCGACGGTCTCGATGCCGGTCGCGTGGGAGGACGTCGAACGAGCGGCCGCCGGCGAGGTGGCACAGCTGCTGCCCGGCCCGGACGAGGCGCTCGCGCGGATCGAGCGCGATGGCGATCGGTTCGCGGACGTCCTGACGCTCGAGCAGCGGTTGCCCGGAGCCCGGTCGGGCGCGCCGATCCGAGCTTCGTAGGATGCGTCGCATGCCGTACCCGGGCGACGACGACCTCGAGCGCGCCGCGGAGTCGCTCGCCGCCAAGATCCCGGCCGAGTTGGCGCCGCTCGCGCACGCCGCGTACGACTTCGCGTGGTCGTGGATGCCCGACGGTCGCGAGGTGTTCCAGTCGATCGACCCGGGGCGCTACTGGTTCTACAGCGGCAACCCCGTCCAGGTGCTGGAGCAAACGCCCGGTGCGCGACTTCGCGAGCTCGCCTCGGATGACGAGTTCCTCGCACGGGCGCGGGCGCTCGCCGAGCGTGTCCGCGCCAATCGCGAACGGTCCGATGCGGACGTGCCCGCCGTCGCGTTCGTCTGCGCGGAGTTCGGCGTCCACAGGTCGCTCCCGATCTACTCGGGCGGCCTCGGCGTCCTGGCGGGAGACATCCTGAAGGAGTCGTCGGACCGAGGCCTTCCGGTCGTCGGCGTCGGGATCCTGTACGGCAAGGGCGTGTTCCGTCAGCGGATCGACCCGAACGGGTGGCAGCAGGAGTTCTGGACGGACGTCGACGCGAACGCCCTTCCGTTGGCGCTCGTCACACGGGGCGGGTCGCCGCTGCGGATCTCGGTCCCGATCCGCGATCGGGACGTCGTGGCGCAGATCTGGTGCGCGAGGATCGGGCGCGTGCCGCTGTATCTGCTCGACGCGCAGGTTGCGGAGAACGGGACGCTCGAGCGCTGGATCACCGGCCGGCTCTACGTCGGCGATCCGGCCATCCGGCTCGAGCAGTACGCGATGCTCGGCGTGGGCGGCATGCGCGCGCTGCGGGCGCTCGGCGTCTCGCCGGACGTGATCCACGTGAACGAGGGCCACGGAGCGTTCGCGCCGCTGGAGCTCGCGCGTGAGCACGTCGTCGCCGGAAGCTCGGTGGAGGACGCGATCGACCGCGCGAGACGCGCGACCGTCTTCACCACGCACACACCCGTGCCGGCCGGCAACGAGGCGTACGCGACGGATGAGGTGGTCGACGTGCTCGGTGAGTCGTTCTCCGGCTGGCGTGGGCGGATATCCGAGCTCGGACGCGTCGATTCGACGGACGAGATCGGGATGACGTCGCTGGCGCTTCGGATGTCGAGATCGTCCGTCGCGGTCAGCCGGCTCCACGGACAGGTCGCGAGATCGATGTGGCAGCGCGTGTGGCCGGACCGGGCGGTCGACGACGTTCCGATCGGACACGTCACGAACGGCGTGCACGTGCCCACCTGGATGTCGCCGGAGATGCGCGCCCTGCTCGACGCGTACCTCCCGGCCGACTGGCGTTCGCGTCCGGACGATCCGGCCGCGTGGACCCCGATCGACGACGTGCCGGACGTCGAACTGTGGGCGGTGCGGCAGGAGCTCCGGCGGCAACTGGTCCGATACGCGCGCGACCAGGACCTCTCGGCGCGGCTGTCGCGGTACGAGTCGCGCGACAGCCTCGACACGGTGTTGTCCGGGCTCGAGGAGGAACGCCTCACGCTCGGGTTCGCGCGGCGCGTCGCGACGTACAAGCGCCTCTTTCTGCTGTTCTCCGACGTCGACCGCGTCTCGGCGCTGCTCGCCAAACCGGACACCGTGCAGTTCGTGATCGCCGGCAAGGCGCACCCGAAGGACGCGGAGGCGAAGGGCACCCTGGCCCGGCTGTTCCGCGAGGGCTGGCCGGCGGAGGTCGGCGCGCGGCTCGTGTTCCTCGAGGACTACGACATGGCGATGGCCCGACGACTCGTCGCCGGATGCGACGTCTGGGTCAACATGCCCCGACCGCCGATGGAGGCGAGCGGCACAAGCGGCATGAAGTCGTCCATGAACGGCGGCATCAACCTCTCCGTGCTCGACGGATGGTGGGCCGAGGCGTTCGACGGGCAGAACGGCTGGGGGATCGACAGCGACTCGTCGCTTCCGTGGTGGGAGCAGGACGAGCGGGACTGCGCGACGCTGTTCGACCTCATCGAGCGAGAGGTCGTTCCGTTGTTCTGCGACCGAGACGACGACGGCGTTCCTCGCGCCTGGCTCGAGAAGGTGCGGGCGTCGATGCGCACCGTCGGCCCTCGGTTCGGCGCGACGCGCATGATGCGTGAGTACGAGGAGCGGGTGTACAGGCTCGACTAGTCCACCCGGCCGCGATCAGTCGGAATCCGAACGCACCTCGGGTCCTCGGGCGACGCTCCACACGACGGCGGCGCCGGCCGCGATGCCGACCGCCGAGCCGGCGAACAGCTGCGCCGGTCCGACGTGTTGGTACACGAACCCCCCGACCGCGCCGCCGATCACGGGCGCCAGCCCGAACGAGCAGATCGCCAGCAACGCCTGACCGCTGTTGCGGACGCGCGCCGGGACGAGGCGCCCGGTGATCACCACGAGCGACGGATACACCAGCCCGAACCCGACGCCGATCGCGATGCGGATCACCGTCACGACGACCGCGTTGGCCGTGAGCGACCACGCGACCGAGGCGGCGGCGTACACGATCGCGCCGGCGAGGAACACCCGCTCGAGCCCGAACCGCTCCACCAGGCTCGGCGTCGACCGCATGAACGGGATCTCGACGAACGCGCTCACGCCGCTCGAGACGCCGACGAGGAACGGACCGCCGCCGCCCGAGACGATCCGGAGCGGCACGAAGTCCCACGCCGCGTGCGTCGACGTCGCGAGCACCAGCACGCCGAGGAGGAACACCGGGACGCGCGCCGAGCCGAACGCGTCGCCGACCGCGCCGAAGCGGCCGCTCGAAGCCGCCCCGGCGGCGTGACGGCTCGGGAAGCGGGCGACGAACAGCGCGAACACCCCGAGCGCGACCGCGTACACCGGGAGCAGGACGCCGAGCCCGGCCGCCGCGAACAGGGCACCGAAGCCGACCGCGCCGATCCCCCAGCCGACGCTCGCCCAGACGCGGAACGTCCCGTACTCGATCAGACGCGCCGGACCGAGCTCGGTGAGCGCCAGCGCGTCGGTGATGGCTGTCTGCGGTCCCTGCGCAGCGCCGAGCACGACGGCGACCGCCCCGATCGCGAGCGGGCTCGAGCCGGTCGTCATGAGCGCCAGCCCGCCGACGCACGCGATCGTGCAGGCGAGCTGGAGCGTGTGCACGCTGCCGAGGCGCATGTCGGCCGCGTGGCTCCAGAACGGCGTCGCCGCGACGCCGGCGAGCGACGTCACCGCGAGCACGAGGCCGATGCGGTCGGCCGGGAGCCCTCGATCGCGGAGTAAGAGCACGTAGAACGGGATGAACGCCGCGCCCTCGAGGCCCTGGAGGACATACAGCCACCGGAGCGCAGGATCGCCCGCCAGCCCGGCGGCGGGATCGCCGGCGTGTCGCGCGGGCTCGCCGGTCGTCGCCATAGCGACAGCATCGCAGCCGCGTCGCGCTGCGCGCGGTCGGACGACCCATGCGATCGTGGCCCGTCGCACGCGAGGCGCGGTTCGCCGCGGCCCTCTTCGGGAACGGGTGCCGCATGGAGACCTCCGAAGCTCTGCCCGCCGGCGCCGTCGCGCCGGCCGATCTGTCGGACCTCGCCTCGGGCGAGGGTCCGTTCCTCACCGTCGTGATGACGACCGAGAGCGGCATCGAGAACGCCCAACAGCGGAGCGACCAGCGATGGCGCACGCTGCGCTCGGACCTCGCCGACAACTGCGACGTCCCCGAGGACGTGCTCGCCGCGGTCGACCCGGTCATCCCGGATGCCCATCTGTCCGGCGACGGCCTCGTGGTGATCGCCGACGCCTCGGGGGTCCGGCACGTCGAGCACGGCTCGCTCCCCGGACCGACCGATGAGGCGTTCTGGGAGCCGCTCCCTCGTCTGGAGCAGGTGTTGCGATGGCGGCAGACGTCGGTCCCGTTCGTCGTCGCGCTCGCCGATCGAACCGGAGCGACCCTGTACGGCTTCGAGCGCGCGGGAGAGGACACGCCTGACGTCGAGCGCGAGGTGAAGGGCGACGACTCGACGATCAGCAAGGTCGGGCCGGGCGGCTGGTCGCAGCGCCGGTACCAGGAACGCGCCGAGAACACGTGGCAGGAGAACGCGCAGGACGTTGCGCAGGCGATCGCGCGGCTCGCCGGTCGGATCGAGGCGCGTCTCGTGATGCTCGCCGGCGACGTCCGCGCCGTGACGCTGATCCAGGACTCGTGGCCGTCCGAGTTCGATCTGCCGGTCGAGATCGTTCCCGGCGAGCGCCCGTGGGAGGGCTCGGGGCCGATGATGCCGGCCGAGGCCCAGGAGGTCCTCGACCGGTTCGTCGAGGGCGAGACGCGCGCGATCGTCGAGCGGTTCCGCGAGGAGAGCGGGCAGCGCGACCTGGCGACCGAGGGCGCGGACGCGATGCTGACCGCGCTGTCGTCGTCGCAGGTCGCGGTGCTCCTGCTGCACGAGGACCTCGAGGACGGCGCGACCGTGTGGGTCGGGTCCGAGGCCGTACCCGTCGCGGCTCGGCGCGAGGACCTCGAGGCGCTCGGCGTCGAGCGGCCGATCGAGGTCCGTCGCATCGACGCGGTGATCCGCGCGGCGATCGGCACGGCGGCCGGCATCCGGCTGGTGCCCGCCGGGACCGGTCTCACGGACGGCGTCGGCGCACTGCTCCGCTGGAGCTCGAACCAGTAGTCGCGGCTTCGGCGCGAGGCGGGCGAACGTACACGAACCCGGTCTTCGACCACGTAGCACCCGACCCGTCCGTGGTCCGCGATCCGAACGGCGTGTTCTGGTGCTACACGACGATGACGTACTACCGCCGGCGCCGCGTCTGGGTGCCCGTCCTTCGCTCCGAGAACCTCGTCGAGTGGACGTTCGTCGGCGACGCACTTCCGCGACTGCCGCCGTGGGGCAGACGAGCGTCGTGGGCGCCGCACATCGAGCTCGTCCGCGGCCGATACGTGCTGTATCTGTCGATCGAGGATCGAGCCACGCAAAAGATGCAGCTCGGCCTCGCCGTCGCCGATCGACCGGAGGGACCGTTCGAGCCCGAGCCGGCTCACCTGATCGACGGCGAGCACGAACGCATCGACGCCAACGTGCTCACGCGTGCGCGCGGCGAGCGGTTCTTCGTCTGGAGCGAGGAGAACCAGGTCAAGGTCGCGCCGATCGATCGAGACGGGGTGCGCCCCGCCGGCGACGGTCGCGCGGTGCTGCTCCCGATCGGCGAGGAGGGCACGGGCTACGACAGCGTGGTCGAGGGCCCCTGGATGCTCGAGCGCGACGGCCGGATCTACCTGTTCACCTCCGGCGACGTGTGTTGCATGTACGCCGACCCGCACTACGCCGTCGCGGTGTCCCGCGCCGCGTCGCCGCTCGAGGACTTCGAACGGTTCGCCGGAAACCCGATCCTCGAATCGACGGACGGTCGGTGGATCGCGCCCGGCCACTGCGCGATCGTCCGCGACGACGCGGGCACCGACTGGATGCTTTACCACGCGATGCGCTCGAGGCGGCTCGGCCCGCGCGTCATGCTGCTCGATCCGGTCGAGTGGCGGGACGGATGGCCGCGCATCGGACGCCCGTCCTCGGAACCGCGGGAGGCTCCCGTCGTCTCGAGGTGAGTCGGCCGACACGCTGCCCTCGGCTTCTACACTCGATCCGTGCGCGACGCTCCGGAAACGCTGTACGACGCCGTCGGCGGCATGCCGTTCTTCGAACGGCTCGTCGAACGCTTCTACGCCGGCGTCGAGCGGGACGACGTCCTGCTCGCCACGTATCCCGATCCGAACGACCTGTCCGACGCGCGCCGAAAGCTCACGTTGTTCCTCGCTCAGTATTGGGGCGGCCGGAGCACGTACCACGAGGAACGCGGGCATCCCGCGCTCCGGATGCGACACGCGCCGTTCGGGATCAACGAGGACGTCGCCGGCCGATGGCTCGCGCAGATGCGCGAGGCGGTCGACGAGCTCGATCCGCCGGAGCCGTACAAGGGCGAGCTCCTCGAGTACTTCGCGATGGCGGCGCCGGCGCTCCGGAACCGGTAGCGACGTCGTCCGGTAGCCTGCGCGCGTGGCCGCACAAGATCAGACCGGGACGCTCAAGCGCGTGCTCGTCCGCGCGCCGCAACCAAACGACCACCTCGCGTGGCGCGACTACGGATGGCGAGCCGAGCCCGATCCGATGCGCGCCGCGGCAGAACACGAGGCGTTCCGAGCCGAGCTCGAGGTCGCGGGCGCCGAGGTCGTCGTCGGCACCACGCCGGTCGAGGGTGATCCCGACGCGATCTACGCGTACGACCCGGTCCTGATGACGGATCGCGGCGCGATCCTGCTCCGCCCCGGCAAGCCCGGCCGCCGCGAGGAGCCCGCCGCCCTCGCCGAGGACCTGTCCGACGCGGGCGTTGCGGTGGTCGGGCGGCTCGAGGAGCCGGCTACCGCCGAGGGCGGCGACATGTTCTGGCTCGACGAGCGAACGCTCGTCGTCGGCCGCTCGTATCGAACGAACGACGCGGGGATCGCAGGTCTCCGATCGCTCCTTCCCGACACGGACGTTGTCGCGTTCGACCTTCCGCATCTGAACGGGCCCGGCGAATGCCTCCATCTCCTGTCGCTGCTGAGCCCGCTCGACGTCGACCTCGTCGTCGGCTATCCCCCGCTGATGCCGAGCCATCTCGTCGAGCTCCTCCGCGTGCGCAGCATCGGGATCGTCGAGGTGCCGACGGACGAGTTCGAGACGATGGGGCCGAACGTGCTCGCGCTCGGTCCGCGCGTCGCCCTCGCGCTCGAGGGCAACGACGAGACGCGCCGCCGGATGGAAGCCGCGGGCGTCGACGTCCGGACGTATGAGGGCGACGAGATCTCACGCAAGGGCGACGGGGGCCCGACCTGCCTCACCCGGCCGCTCGACCGCAGTTAACCAACCGCGGCGCCGAACGTCCGCCCCGACTCATCGCTGGACCGCACCTATGCGGCGCCGGCGTCGGCTGGAGCGTCGGGCCGTTAACTGGACGTCGCAGACCTGGTTGAGTCGGGCTCCGGTTCTACCAGCCACATCGAAACTGGTAAGGAGCCGACGGCGCAGAAGAGTCTGCCGACCGCTCGGTGCCGCTGCGTCGCCGAAGATCCCGAGCGCTTCGTCCGAGTACTCGCAGCGCGCGCCGTACGCGACGGCGTACGAGTACGCGGCATCGACGAGGGATCGTTCGTCGGCGCCCATGGGAACGCCTCGTGCATTCGCGTAGTCCTCGACGAACGAACGCGACTCCTCGGGCGTTGGATACGGGTCGTGACCGCTCCAAACGGCCGAGAAAACCGCGGCCGCCATGCCGACGAGCGCCGCCTCGGGGCACCGCTTCACGCTCTCCCAGTCGAAGATCGCGCGCTTCACGCTCTCCCAGTCGAAGATCGCGGCCAATCGGGTTCCCCAGGCGTACGCGGCGAGGATCGCCAGAGACTGCAACGCGCGACGCGTCCGATTTCGACGGCTATGTCACGAGGTTCGATGTGCTCGACGCCCACCTTCGCCGCTACGGACGCATCAGGTCGGCTCGTCCGAGCACCGTCGAGTACTGGATCCCGGCCGAGGAGCTCGACGCGTTCAACGACAGCATCGTCGAGCTGATCGAGGTCGTCGAGGGTTCAAAGAAGCGGCGCTTCCGACGCCTGATCCCTCAGCCGGTCAGCACGATCGATCCCGATAGCTGGATCAGACTTGCGTCGCCGGACGCGCGCACCGAACCGTCGAGATGCCCGCTCGCGCCCCCGAAGACGCCAGTCCCGGCGATGATCGTGTCGGACAGAGCCGCGTAGACGGGCTCTCCACGACCCGCCGGAGCGCACGTTCCCGGGCACACCGCCGTGTTGAACGGCTCGTTGACGACAATCGAGCCGCCGGGGAGATAGATCGTTCGAAGATCACATCCACCGCCGCACCCTGCCTCGAAGCGGATCGTCTCCGTCACCTTCCCGTACGGCAGCACGACGCCCGTTCCGCAGAAGCCATCCGGAAGCGAGCAGTTCGGCGAGAACTCCTGCTCCGTGAACGTCATCTGCACCGGCACGACGGTGGACGCGAACGCCGGCTGCGCGACGAAGATCGATGCGAGCACCCCCACGATCGCGGCCCCGGCGGCGAGACGGACGGTCAACGCGATCCGGATCCGATGTGTCATGATGAGCGCCTCCTTCGATTCGAATGCCGATGGGAGGAGAAGGCTCGCCGTGGCTCATCCGTTTAGCGATCCGCGGGGTTGGCGCGATGTTCTGGATCTTCGGGCCGCCGGCTAAACGGTTCCACCTCGAGGGGGGTTCTCTACTGGATGTCGGCCCGCCTGAGGCTCGTCGCCGCGACGCGCGACCGCGCGACCGACGGCGCGTCTGTGATGGCGTTCGAGACGTTCTTCGAGGACCACGCGCCCACCCTGTACCGTCGCATGTGCGTCATCACGGGCAACCGGCAGGAGGCCGAGGAGATGGTCCAGGACGCGTTCCTCGCGCTCCTAGAGCGCTGGGACCGCGTCTCCGTGATGGACGATCCCGTCGGCTATCTGTATCGAGCGGCGTTCAACCGGTGGAAGAAGAGGACGCGGAAGCTCGCACGCCACTTCCGTGCCGTCGCGGGCCTCGCATCGACGTCGAGCGAGTTCTCGCCCGACGCGTTCGGTGTCGTCGATGACCGATATTCGATCGACCGCGCGCTGGCCGATCTGACGCCTCGGCAACGAGCCGCGCTCGTCCTCCTCGACGTCCTCGGCTGCACGTCGGGCGAGGCCGCTTCGATGATGGGCATCCGGGACGTCACCGTTCGCGTGCTTGCGTCGCAGGCGCGCGCGGCGATGCGCGAGACGATCGGATCGATCGATGAGTGATCTGCGCGAGCGGCTCGAACGGCGCTCCGAGCACTTCGAGCTTCCGCCCGACGCGCTCCAACGGACGCTCGACCGGGGGACGCGCCGTCGCGCGCGCCGCCGGATCGGAACGGCGGTCGTCGCGCTCGCCGTCGGCATCGGCGGCCTAGCCGCCGGGTTGTCCGCGCTGCCTCGCGGGCGGTCGGCCGCGGCGACGGGACCAACGCCGTCGCGCGAGGCCGTCGCGACGATCCCGGACGGCGTCTACTGGACACATCCGATCACGCGCTCGACGATCGAGTCGACGTTGCGCGAGGCCGGCTTCTCGCGTCGGCAGGCGGCTCGCTACTACTTCGGTCCGGGCCTGAGGTTCGACCGCTGGATCCGGCAGGGCCTCGTGGTGCAGGACGGATTCTGGTTCCAGACGGCGGAGAGCGACACGGGCAAGCGGGAGGCGGGCTGGAGCGGGAGCTTCACCGTAACGGGACCGCATACCGTTCAGGCGAAGGGCTACGGCTGCACGATCACGTATTCGTTCTCGGTCTCGGGTCGAACGTTGTACCTCCACGTGATAGGCGAAACCGGCTCGAGCGCGGAATGCGGCCCGGGCGATCTCGTCGCGCAGACGGCGATCTTCGATCCGGCCCCGTTCGTCAGCGCGGGCTGACTTCGTACGCTCGTTGCGACGTTCGGGCGCTTCCACGGTCGACGGCCGATAGCGCGTCTGGGGATACGGACGCGAACCCCGACTATCCTTCGGGCGTGAGCACCGAGAGCCGGCGTGCGACCTCCGTCAAGGCGGCCTCCTTCACCGAGTCGGTGATCCGCGAGATGACGCGTCTGGCCGACGCGCACGGCGCCATCAACCTCGGACAGGGCTATCCCGACTTCCCGGCGCCGTTCGAGCTCAAGGAGGCGGCGGCCCGCGCGATCAACGAGGACCACAACCAGTACCCCGTCACGTTCGGCGTGCCGGAGCTCCGCGAGGCGCTCGCCCAGACGTATCGCCGTCGGTACGGGATGGACGTCGATCCCGAGACGGACATCTGCGTCACGTGCGGTTCGACCGAGGCGATGATCGCCGCCATGCTCGGCCTCGTGGACCCGGGCGACGAGATCGTGATCCTCGAGCCGTTCTACGAGAACTACGGCCCCGACGTGATCCTGACCGGTGCGACACCGAGGATCGTGCAACTCCACGCGCCCGACTGGAGCCTCGACGAGGGCGAGCTGGAGGCGGCGTTCAACGACCGAACGCGCGCGATCGTCCTCAACTCGCCCAACAACCCGACCGGCAAGGTGTTCACGCGCGGGGAGCTCGAGGCCATCGCGAGGCTCTGCATCAAGTGGGACGCGATCGCGATCACCGACGAGATCTACGAACACATCACGTTCGACGATCGCGAGCACATCCCGATCGCCACGATCGCCGGCATGCACGATCGAACCGTCACGATCAGCGCGCTCTCGAAGACGTACGCCGTCACCGGATGGCGCGTCGGATGGACGGTCGCGGACGCTCGTCTCACGCAGGGCATCCGCGTGGTCCACGACTTCCTCACCGTCGCCGCCGCGGCGCCGTTGCAGCACGCGGGTATCGCCGCCCTGAAGATGCCGCAGACGTATTACGACCGCATGAAGATCGACTACGCCAGGCGGCGCGAGACGATGCTTCGGATCCTCGGTGACGTCGGCTTCGACGCCCGTGCACCCGAGGGCGCGTACTACGTGATGGCAGAGATCGGGCATCTCGGGTTCGAGGACGACACGGAGGCCGCCCTGCACCTCGTCGAGCACGCCGGCGTGGCGACGGTTCCGGGCTCGTCCTTCTTCTCGAACCCGGCGGACGGCCACCGGCTCCTCCGGTTCGCGTTCCCGAAGAGGCTCGAGACGCTCGAGGCCGCCGGCGACCGTCTGCGCGAGTTCGCGCGGGCGCGCGGCTAGCCGGCGTTCTCTCGAACGACCAAACGACCATCGAGTTGCGCCCGAAAGAAAGCCGAACTACGGTGCCCGCGGGGAAGGGAGGCCCTCATGAAGCGCATCGCGCTCGTGCTGATCGGCGTTCTGACGCTCGGCGTCATGCCGACCGCCGAAGCCGCCACCCTCACGAAGGTGACGGACGACCGGGACGTCGACGAGGGGTCGGTTGCCGTTTCCGGCACCTACTTCGCGTGGTCGCAGAACTCGATCGCGCATCCGAGCCACTACAACAGCTTCGTTCGCCCGGTCGGCGGCGGCGACCCCGTACGCGTCAATCCGCGCGGTACGCGAAGCTACAGCGTCGGGATCGACGGCTCGACCGTCGTGTATCAGGTGTCACGGCACGGCCACGGAAACCTCGCGCTGTACGACGCTGCGACGGACACTGGTTCTGCGCTTCCAGCGGCGGTTAACTCGGACAAGTTCGAGAACCGGCCGTCCCTTTCCGGTGACTGGCTGCTCTTCACGAGGCTCGGCCGTCGCACGAAGGTGATCCTGTACAACCTCACGACCGACGAGCAGCGGATCCTGCACAAGGGGCGGGGATACGTCGTGTCGGACCAGGTGAACGGCGACTGGGCCACCTTCGAGACATGTGCGGTGCGGCGCGGTGCGCTTCGGAGATGCAACCTATTCCGGTATCAGATCTCGACGGAGGGCCTCGAGAAGATCGAGAATCCGGACCTGCAACAGTACGCGGGCGGCATCGACGTCGACGGAACCGTCTACATGACTCGGGCGGGCGGTCATGACGTCTGGCGTTGCGGGCTGCGGGCGCGCATCGTCCGCTACCCGGTCGGCGGTCCGGGCACCGTCATCGCGAGGATTCGCCGCGGGTTCGACGCGTTCGTGACGTTCGCGTTCGACGAGCCGGGCGGGTCGACGACCGCGTACCTCATCCGGAACCACTGTCCCGACGCCTCGGGAGGCATCTACAAGATCGCGGACGCCGACACGACGTCGTAGGAGGACGCTGACTACCTGGGCCAGTCAACTCGACCGGCCATAGGTGACGAGATGGGTGCGGCTGTTTCCCCAAGCGGCCGCACCGATCTCTTTGTGTAACGCTTCGGACGCGGAGGACTAGAGCCCTGCGCGATCCTCTGCGCGCCGCTCGTTATCCTGCGACGGTGGCCCTCGTAGCTCAGTGGATAGAGCAGCGGTTTCCTAAACCGCGTGCGCAGGTTCGATTCCTGCCGGGGGCACCTCCACCAGCGGCTTTGCGTCGCTGATCGGACCGGTCTCGTCCAGACTCGACGGACCCAGCACATAACCGCTGGCGTACAAGGTAAGCGGACAGCGGTGGCCATCAGGTTCCTGACCGCGTGTCGCAGGATCGATTCCTGCCCGGCGACCATCCACTGTCGTGTTCGGGGTCATCCTGGACACTCCGGCCCCACCTCGACCTAAAATGGAGCTTCAATGCGTCATCTCGCCAAGAAGCTCGCCTTCACCCTGGGCGTGGCCTTGTTCATCACCTCTTTTGATGCGGCAGCCCAGGGCACGGTCCGAGCATCCCAGCCCAAGGTCTGGAAGATCGGCCTCGAGGGACCGCTCACCGGAAGCCAGTCCGATGTCGGCATCGGCATGCTCGAGGGTGCTCAACTAGCCGCCGACCAGATCAACGCGGCCGGTGGGGTGCTCGGACGTCAGGTCCAGATCGTCCCGATCGACGATGCGGCCGATCCTACCGTCGGCGTGGCTGCAGCCAAGGCTGCCATCCGGGCCGGACTCGACGGGGTGGTGGGTCCGTACAACTCGGGGGTAGGCCTGCAGACATTGCCGCTGTTCATCAAGGACAAGCTGGTCCCGATCCGCCTCACCTCGTCGACCTCGACCGAAGGCTACGGTGTCACGCTCCAGCCCATGAACGACCAGATCTCGCCGATCGCCGTGCAGGCCTTGACTACCTGGCAGAAGAACACCTCGGTGGCCGTCGTCTATGACAACTCCACCGCTTATACCCAGGGGGCAGACGCCTCGCTCGTGGCCGGGCTCCAGGCCGCTGGAGTCACCGTATCCGCCAACATCCCGATCATCCCCAGCGCCACCAACGATCCCGCCGTGATCCAGGCAGCCGTGGCCCAGGCCCTGGCAACCCATCCGACCGGGGTCTACGCCGACCTGTACTACCCCGAGGGCGCGCTGGTGGCCGACCAGATGCTTGAGGTCGGCGCGGGCACGAACTGCCTGTCTGACTACGCCTCGGCCTCGGTTGGCTACGTGACCGACGCCGGGATCCCTGCCGTCCAAAACTGCCCCGTGCTCGGCGTGCCCGCCCCGTCCGACTTCGCGGGCTCGGCCCCCTTCCTGTCCGCCTTCGAGGCCAAATTCCACTCGGCACCCGGCCTGTGGAGTCCCTACACCTTCGACTCGGTCAACCTCCTTGTGCAGAGCGCGATCAAGGCCCACAACTTCCAGCAGGTGCCGCTCGCGAGAGTGCTTTACTCCACCAAGAACTTCATCGGCTGGACCGGGTCGGCCACGATCCTGTCGCCGACCGGCAACCGCGTGCCGTCCACGGTGACGGTGGATACGTCCGATGCCTCGGGCACCCTCCACGTGGACCTCGCCTGGGCCACCGCCGTGGGCTATACGCCCTAGGACCTTCCGGCCAGGGTCATGTCTCAGCTTCCAACCAGACGTTGGTCCGAAGATTTCCTCACGCTCGAGTGCGCGTCCGTTAGACCGATCGATCCGTGAACGATCGGAGCGCCAACGGCTTGTCCTCCGCGCCCATCGTTAAACCGCCGAGATTGCTGAGCGCCTCCCGGCAGGCGTAGGGAACCGAAACACGGGGCTAACTCCCAGGACGCACGGCCGAGCACCCACACGTTTCGCGGAAGGTTCGGAAGGGGTCGAGGCTTCGACGCAACCAATTGCGCCCCCGCGAAACGGCGACCCTCGAACTATCCGCCCGCTCGGCGTGCGGGTCAAGGTTCCCCGGGTCGCGCCAGACGCGACGGACAGGAGTACGGGTCGCGACCGGGGTCGTCGGATCGCCGTGACCGTCAGATCGCCAGAGCCGGACGTCGCGTCCGACGCCGAACGCGCTGCCTATGAGTTATCGGGATGCGCCGCAGGCGCGGCAACCGATACCGCCCGGGGCTCCGTGCCGTAGATCGCCTCGCCGGTCTCTGGATCGAAGAAGTGCAGCCGAGCGGTGTCCACGGCGAGGTCCACCTGCTGGCCGACGTCCATCGCGCTCCTCGGGTTCACACGGGCGACGAACCGGTTCTGGCCCTTGGCAGCCTGCTGCTCGAGGCGGTGCAAGGCCTCGGCCCCTGTGTCGGCCGCGAGCTCGCGCGTGTCCTCCGTCAGGACGAGCGGCGCGTCGACGGTGAAGTGCAATACCACCTCGGCCCCCATCGGCTCCCGGCGATCGACGAGGCCTCGCACGCGTCGGCCCTCCGTCGGACCTGTCGCGAACGCCGGATCCTCCATGTCCTCCGGCCGGATCCCGATCACGAGCTCGCGCCCGGCAAGGGTGCGCAACGCTGGCCGGTCGCGGACGACGGCGTCGTCGAGCCAGAGGCGATTGCCCCCGAAGACGGCCACGGACCCGCCGTCCTCGTCTTCGAGGCGCCCCTGCACGAGATTCATGGCGGGCGAGCCGATGAAACCCGCGACGAACAAGTTCACCGGCCGCTCGTACAACGCCTGCGGCCCGTCGACCTGCTGAAGGACGCCCTTCTTCAGCACGGCGACGAGGTGTCCCATCGTCATTGCCTCCACCTGATCGTGCGTGACGTAGATGGTGGTGACGCCGACCTCGCGCTGGATCCGCGAGATCTCGTCGCGCATCTGGACCCGCAGCTTCGCGTCCAGGTTCGACAACGGCTCGTCCATCAGGAAGACCTGCGGCTCGCGGACGATCGCCCGTCCCATCGCGACACGCTGCCGCTGCCCGCCCGAGAGCTGACGGGGCTTGCGCTTCAGCAACTCGCCGAGGCCAAGGACGTCGGCCGTCTCCCGCACGCGCCGGTCGATCTCCTTGCGATCCACCTTGCGCAGTCGAATTCCGAACGCCATGTTCTGGTACACGTCCATGTGCGGGTACAGCGCGTAGTTCTGGAAGACCATCGCGATGTCCCGGTCCTTCGGCGCGACCCGGTTGATCAGACGGCCTCCGACCGTGATCGAGCCCTGTGTGATCTGTTCGAGCCCGGCGACCATCCGCAGGATCGTCGTCTTGCCGCACCCGGACGGACCGACCAGGACGCACAGCGCGCCGTCGGGGATGTCCAGATCGACGTTCGCGACGGCGACCGTACCCTCGGGGTAGACCTTCCAGACCTGCTCAAGCTGGATCTCGGCCATCGCACCTCCGGCCACCAACGTTGGGTAACCGGACTCTACGATGGCCGCCCGAGCGGAGCGAGCCGGCCGGAACGGCCGGCAGAGCCGGAGCGAGCCGGCCGGAACGGCCGGCAGGCCATCGCTAGACTCGCCCGCATGCGAAACGCCACGCGAGGCGGCGGACCGACGTGACGCGCCGGCTCCTCGTCGCGGTCGCCGTCGTCGCCTTGGTCGGCGCCGTGGCCGTCTGGTTCGTGCAATCACGAGACCCCGCGTACCGGAACCCCGTCCTGCACAACGATGCTCCCGACCCGTCGATCATCCGGGCCGACGACGGGTCCTACTACGCGTACACGACGCAGTCGTATCACGACGCGGTCTTCTACAACGTCCCGGTGCTGCACTCGACCGACCTCGTCCATTGGAGGCTCGTCGGCGACGCGTTCAGCGAGCGCCCTGACTGGACGCCGCCGGGCACGGACAACGGCGACATCTGGGCGCCGCACATCGTCCGGTTCGGGG
This sequence comes from bacterium, assembly GCA_046735355.1. GTDB lineage: Bacteria > Actinomycetota > UBA4738 > UBA4738 > HRBIN12 > DATAEU01. The sequence goes on along the minus strand of JBKPTC010000031.1, from coordinate 35,137 downwards.
CGACCTACTACCTCTACTTCTCCGCGCGCTACCTCGAGACGGCGCGGATGGCGATCGGGGTCGCGACCTCCGCGAGCCCCTCCGGTCCGTTCGAGGACGCGATCGGAAAGCCACTCATCGTCGGCGAGAAGGGATTCGACGCGATCGATCCGTTCGTCATGCAGGCCGACGGGACGAAGTACATCTACTGGGGCTCCGACGGTGTGCCGATCCACGTCCAGCGGCTCTCGGACGACGGCCTCGCGCTCGAGGGCGAGCGGACGGACGTCCTCGAGCCGTCGGACCGGCCGTACGAGGGTCTCGTCGAGGGTGCCTGGGTGCTGCGGCACGGCGGCTTCTTCTACCTGATGTACTCGGGAGACGCGTGCTGTGGGACCGAGGCGCACTACGCGGTGATGGTGGCCCGCTCCTCGTCCCCGACGGGACCATTCGAGCGCGACCCCAACAACCCGATCCTCGCCGCGAACGCGAGCGTGAACGCCCCGGGCCATAACTCGACGATCCGGGACGGCGACGGCCGCGACTGGATCGTGTACCACGCGATGATTCGAGGAGACTTCACGAATTACCGCTACCTCTTCATCGATCCGATCGAGTGGGTGAACGGGTGGCCGGTCGTCAACGGCGGGTCGGGACCCTCGGTCGAGTCCGACGAGGCGCCGGCGGTCGGAACAGGGGGATGACGACGTGCGCGTCCTGATCACCGGCGCCGGCGGGAACCTCGGACGGGCGACGATCCCTGCGCTGCGGGAGGCCGGTCACGAGCCCGTCGCGTTCGACTTCCGCCCGATCGACGAATCGGTCGAGTCCATCGTCGGCGACGTCCGCGACGCCGACGCGGTCGCGAAGGCGGTCGACGGCTGTGACGCGGTAGTCCACGCGGCGGCCCTGCACGGCATTCATCTCGCCCACTGGCCCGCGCGCGATTTCTTCTCGATCAACGTCGACGGTGCGTTCAACGTGTTCGAGGCGGCCGCCGGCGCCAGCATCGACCGCGTTGTGCTCGCGAGCACGATGGGCGTCTACGGTCGCAGTCTCGAGGCACCCTCCGACGCGTGGGCGTGGGTGCACGAGGGCCTGCCGACGCTGCCGACGGACGTCTACGGCGCCTCGAAGGTTCTCGCTGAGGAGCTCGGACGGTACAACGGTCGGATCGGCCGAATGCGCGTCGTCGCCTTGCGGTTCGGGATGTACGTGCCGGCCTCGTTCGAGCACTACGGGTTTCGCCTGCTCTTCGGCGGCGTCGACGAGCGGGACGTCGCACACTCGGTGCTCGTGGCCCTCGATCACGACCCGGACGGCGGCTTCGACGCGTTCGACATCATGGCCGACACCCCGTTCGTGCAGGCCGACGCGCGCGCCATGCACGATGATCCGGTCGCGGTCCTCGAGCGCCACTGGCCCGGATGCACTGAGGTCTTCGAACGCAGGGGCATCGACCCGCGAGAGCACATCTGGGCGCGCTTCCTGTGGCCCGTCGAAAAGGCCAAGCGGGTGTTGGGGTATCGGCCGCGGTGGGGGTTCGCGAAGTTCCTCGACGCGCTCGGAATGGCCGACGCGAGCCGCTATCCGTTCCTCGGCCTGTCGCACTGGGGCGTGCCCGAGAGCACCTGAAAGCCGAGCCGGGACCAGGAAGAAAGGGGTCGATTCGATGCAGTACCGGGGGCTGGGGCGAACGGGCATCCGCGTGTCGGAGGTCGGCATGGGGTGCTGGGCGATCGGCGGGGATGCCTGGGGCCCGGTGGATGACCGGACGTCCGATGCCGCGATCCGCCGCGCGGTCGACCTTGGGATCAACCTGTTCGACACGGCGGACGTGTACGGGCGCGGCCGGAGCGAGGAGATCGTCGGCCGAGCGCTCCAGGGGCGGCGGGACGATGCGGTGATCGCGACGAAGGTCGGCCTGTGGCACAGCGGTGGCGAGCGGCCGAACGCATACACCGATCCCGCAATGGTGATCGAGAGCTGCGAGGGATCGCTGCGTCGGTTGCGGACGGACCGCATCGACGTCTATCAGTGTCATCTCTGGTGGGACGAGAACACCGAGGTGTTCGTCGAGGCGTTCGACAAGCTGCGGGCCGACGGCAAGATCCGCTCCTACGGCGTGAGCACGAACGAGATCGATCACCTCCGGCATTTCGATCGGAACGGGACATGCGAGGTTCTTCAGTTCGACTACTCGATCCTCAACCGCTCGCCCGAGGCCGAGCTTCTCCCGTACGCCCTCGAGCACCAGATCGGGACGCTCGCACGCGGATCGCTGCGCATGGGGATTCTCACCGGCAAGTTCACACCCGAGACGACGTTCCCCCAGGGCGACATCAGGCGTGGATGGCTAGGCGAGGCATGGTACGCCGACCAGCTCGAGCAGACCGAGCGGCTGCGACGGCTCCAGAGCGACGATCGACCGCTGTCCCAGATCGCGCTCTCGTTCGTCCTCTCGGACCCGGCCGTGTCGACGACCATCCCGGGTGCGAAGGATCCCCGACAGGTCGAGCAGAACGCGGCTGCGGCGGGCACTCAGCTCTCCGACGAGGAGCGGCGGCTCATCGACAAGGTCGCGCCGGGCCCGGCGTGATTCGCGGGAACGTTCCCTCTGCCCGAGAACGGTTCCGTGCATCGCTCGACGGGGACTGGTCGTTCTGGCCCGACCTCGTCGGCGCGCTCCCGACCGGACCGGGTGCGCGCTTCGTCGCTGTCGAGGAACGCAACCGAGCGTGCGGCGCCCCCAGGCGCGTGCGCGTCCCGGCGCCGTGGCAGGCGCAGTTCGACGACCTCCGCCTCTGGGCCGGCACCGCATGGTACGAGCGCGTGCTCGAACCGCTGGGTCCGGTCCGCGGCCGGATCCACCTGGGCTTCGGAGCCGTGGACTACTTCGCCTCGGTGTGGGTGAACGGCCGGCTCGCCGGCGAGCACGAGGGTGGCTATCTCCCGTTCGTCCTCGACGTCACCGAGCTGATCCAACCGAACGCGGCGAACACGGTGACCGTCCGCGTACTCGACGTCGGGCCGGACGACGACGCCGGCCCGTTCCCGTTCGCCGAGATCCCGCACGGCAAGCAGAGCTGGTACGGGCCGATCGGCGGCATCTGGCAGTCCGTGTGGCTCGAGCGGCGCGGCGAGACGTTCGTCGAGCGCATCGAGATCCGGGCGGACCCCGCGTCGGCGGAGCTGTCGGCGCGCGTGCAGCTCGGCGGCGCGCCGGCCGAGCGCCGGCTGCGGTGGCTTGTCCTCGACGACGATGGGCACGAGCGCGCGGCGGGCGTCGCCGAGCCCGGGGAGCTCGCGGTGCGGGCGATCGTACCGGACCCGCAGCCGTGGTCGCCCGGCGCACCGCATCTGTACGAGCTCGACCTCGAGGTTCTCGAGGGCGATCGCGTCGTCGACCGCGCTGCCGACTCGTTCGGCTTCCGGACGGTGGGCGTGCGCGACGGAAGGGTCGTCCTCAACGACGAGCCCGTGTACCTGCTGGGCGCGTTGGATCAGGACTATTGGATGGGGGACGTTTGCACGCCCGGAACGACGACCGAGCTCGCCGAGCAGATGCGGCGCGCCCGAGAGCTCGGCCTCAACCTGCTTCGCTGCCACATCAAGCCGCCGGACCCGCGCTACCTCGACGCCGCCGATCGGGGCGGCGTGCTGGTGTGGGAGGAGCCGCCGAGCTGGAGCCGTTCGACCGAGGACGCGAGGCGGCGCGCCCGCGAGACCTTCGAGGGGATGGTGCGGCGCGACGCGAACCACCCGTCGCTGGTCATCCGGAGCATCGTCAACGAGGACTGGGGAACGGACCTCGCGACCGACCCGGGCGATCGCGAATGGCTCCGCGAGACGTATCGCTGGGCGCGATCGCTCGATCCGACGCGGCTCGTCGTCGACAACTCGGCCTGTCCGCCGAGCTTCCATGTCGAGTCCGATCTCAACGACTTCCACCTCTACCGCTCGGTCCCCGAACAGACCGCGTCCTGGCGCGACTGGACGGCCGGCTGGGTGTCCGATCCGTCGGCGACGTACAGCCCTTTCCGCGACGCGAGCCGGCGCGGATCGGAGCCGCTGATCCTCTCCGAGTTCGGGATGTGGGGACTTCCGGATCCCGAGGGCTTGCAGGACGCCGACGGCCGGGAACCCTGGTGGTTCGAGACCGGCGGGGATACCAGCGCGGGGATCGTGCGTCCCGCCGGCGTTCGCGAGCGGTTCGACGAGTGGGGTCTCGCGGAGGTCTTCGGCTCGTTCGAGGCGTTCGTCGATGTCAGTCAGCGGCACGAGGTGGACGGGCTGAGCCTGCAGATCGAGGACCTGCGCTCCCATCCGCAGATCGCCGGATACGTCGTGACGGAGTTCACCGACGTGCATTGGGAGGCGAACGGCCTGCTCGACATGCGCCGGCGCCCGAAGGCCGGACTCGAACGGCTCCGCCGCGTGAACGCGCCGGACGTGGTGATCGCGCTCCCCGAACGCAACCGGTACCGGTCGGGCGAACGGATCCTCGTGGGTGTGATGACCATGGCGCGCGACGGCGCCGCGAGGGGCGAGGTCCGGTGGCGGTTGGAACCGCTCGACATCGGCGGGAGTACGCCGTCCGGAGAGCGGATCGAGATCGAGGCGCCGGGCGTCGAGCATCCGACGAGGACGACCCTCCTCACCCGGTGGGTCGACGGCGATCGGATCGTCGCGACGAACGACGCACCAATCTGGCTGTTCCCCGCGGCGAGCGAGCATCCGCTCGGAGACATCCCGGTCGCCACCCGGTGGGGCGACGTCGAGGCGCACCTCCGGGGCGGCGGACGGGCCGTCATCGTCGCGATGGACGAGGACGCCCTGCCCGCGGACGGTGCCGTGCATCTCGAGGCGTTCGGGTGCGAGAACGGCGATGCGAGCTCCCTCTACGGCAGCGGCTGGGCGCTCGCGGCCGGTATGGGATGGCTCTCGCCGGCGCTCACCCGGAACCTCGCGGTCGGCCCCGCCGTCGACCTCGCCTTCGACGGCCTGACACCACGGTTCGTCATCGACGGATACACGCCGGCGCAGCGCGCCGACGTGCTCGCCGGCCACTACCTCGGGTGGCTGCATCGGATGCGCGCGACCGTCGCGGCGTTCGCCCACGGCGGCGGCGCCGGGATCCTGTGCACGTTCCCGCTCCTCGGATCCGCTCATGCGGATCCGCTGGCGGAGGCGCTCGTGGACCGGTTGCGCCAGATCGCGGCGGGCGCGGCGTTCGCGCCGGTCACACGCCTCGACCGTCGCGACTAGGCTCGAACGGTGACGTCCACCGGGGGCCCGCCGGATCACCCGACCTGGCATCACGGCGTCATCGCGAAGTGGTGGGCCGAGTTCAACACCTCCGGCCCGGAGATCGACTACGTGAGGACCTTCGTCGAGGCCGGCCAGCCCGCGCTCGACGTCGCGTGCGGGACCGGACGGCTGCTGATCCCCTACCTCGCGTCCGGCCTGGATGTGGATGGCTGCGACGTGTCGGAAGACATGCTGTCGCTCTGTCGGGAACGCGCGGAGCGGGAGGGGCTGTCCCCACGGCTGTACCGGCAAGCGATGCACGAGCTGGACATCGGGCGGCCCTATCGGACGATCTACGTCTGTGGAGGCTTCGGCCTCGGGAGCGACCGGCGCCAGGCCGAGACGGCGCTCCGACGATTTCACGAGCACCTGGAGCCCGGCGGCCTGCTGATCCTGGACAACGACGTCCCCTACGCCGACGACGGGTGGCGCTTCTGGAGGAGCGAGGAGCGGCGCGAGCTCCCCGGTCCGTGGAGCGAACCGGGCGAGCGGCGTCGAGCATCGGATGGCTCTGACTACGCGCTCGGCGGACGGTTAGTCGACGTCGACCCGCTCGAGCAGCGCGTCGTCGCGGACATCCGCGGATACCGATGGGTCGGTGACGAGCTCGTCGAGCGCGACGAGCATCGGCTCAGCATGACGGTGTTCTTCACACACGAGCTCGAGATGCTGATCGAGCGGGAGGGCTTCTCGGTCCGGCTGACGGCCGACTACACCGGTGCGGAGCCCACCGCCGAGACGCGTACCGTCGTGTTCCTCGCACGCAAGACGTCCTGACGGCCGCGCCCGGTCCAGCGACGGACCGAAGGCGGCGAACGCCTGCGCCGGAGGCACGCACTATGCTCGCCGAAGGCCGATCCGAGGGGGCGTCGCATGAAGCTTGGAGTGTTCAGCGTTCTGTATCAGAAGGCGCCGTTCGAGGAGGCGCTCGACAGGCTGCAAGAACTCGGTGTGGAGGCCGTCGAGATCGGTACCGGAAACTACCCGGGGTCGGCCCACTGCGATCCCGACGCGCTGTTATCGGATCGCCAGGCGGCGGAGGCCTTCCGGAAGGCCGTCGACGGCCGGGGGATGATCATCAGCGCGCTCAGCCAGCACGGGAACCCGCTTCATCCCCAGCGCGAGATCGCGGAGCGGGCGCACGAGACGTGGCGCATGACCGTCCGCCTCGCCGAGCAGCTCGAGGTGCCCGTCGTGAACGCGTTCTCCGGATGCCCCGGCGACAGCGAGGGCTCACGGTATCCGAACTGGGTGACGTGTCCCTGGCCCGACGACTTCCTCGAGATCCTCGAGTGGCAGTGGGACGAGAAGGTCGTTCCCTACTGGAGCGCCGAGGCCGCCTTCGCCAAGGCGCACGGCGTGAGGATCGGCTTCGAGATGCACCCGGGCTTCGTCGTCTACAACACCGAGACGCTTCTGAAGCTGCGCGCCGCGTGCGGTTCCGCGGTCGGCGCGAACCTCGATCCGAGTCACCTGTTCTGGCAGGGGATGGACCCCGTCGAGGTGATCAAGGCCCTGGCCGCCGAGGACGCGATCGTCCACCTCCACGCCAAGGACACGCAGATCGACCGCCGGAACACGGCGATCAACGGCGTGCTCGACACCAAGCACTACGGGCAGTTGCTCGATCGGTCGTGGGTCTTTCGAACCGTCGGATACGGCCAGGGCGAGAAGGTGTGGCGCGACATCATCAGCACGCTTCGCGCGGTCGGATACGACTACGTGCTCTCGATCGAGCACGAGGACGGCTACATGTCGATCGACGAGGGGCTTCGACGCGGCGTGGAGCTGCTGCGGTCGATCCTGTTCGCCGAGCCGGTCGGCCAGATGTGGTGGGCTTGAGCGGGAACCCTCACATCGGCGGCGCGAGCCGGGACGCTCACATCAGCGGCCTGAGCAGCTCCGCGACCTTCGGCAGCTCGGTCCGCGGATCCCCTCGGATCCCGCACTCCATCGCGAGCCAGCCGTCGTAGCCGACATCGCGGAGCGCCGCCATAAGCGGCGGCCAGTCGAGGTGACCAACGCCCGGCTGCAGGCGACCGCTGTCGCCCAGCTGCACGTGTCCGATCAGCTCGCCCACCGAGCGGATCGAGGCCGCGAGGTCGTCCTCCTCGATGCTCATGTGGAACGTGTCGGCCATGACCTTGACCGACGGCCGTCCGATCTGGCGCACGATGTCGGCAGCGTCGCCGACCGTGTTCACCATGTGATCCTCGTATCGATTGAGCGGCTCGAGGAACACGGCCGTCCCCTCCCGCTCGGCGTGCCCGGCCAGCTCCGCGAGCGCGTCCACCAGGATCCGCCGGTCCTCCTCCGGCGTCCGCGCGGGCGGCCGCCACGGTGGGAGCGCGTTGGACCAGAGCCCGAACGCGGCGGGCGTGACCGCCCCGACCCCTCCCGCCTCAGCGATCACCGAGAGCAGGATCTTCATCTGGTCCATGGCATCGCGCCGCAGGGCGTCGTCGAAATCGCCGATGAAATGGTCCATGGCGACGCAGACGCTCGAGATCACGACGCCGCGGTCGCGCGCGCCAGACAGTTCGAGCCGTCGGCGAGCGAACTCGCCGTCCCCGCGTCCGAGCACCTCGATGCCGTCGAAGCCCGCGGTGGCAACGAGTTCCCACTTCTCCTCGAGCGAATCCCCCGGGATCAGCTGCTCCTGGCAGGCGAGCCTCATGGTGCCTCGCCGTCCGTGAAGTCGAGCACGACCTGGACCGCGTCCTCCGGCCGCTCGTCGAGCAGACGGAACGCGTCGGCCGCGCGACGGACCGGGACGACGTGCGAGATCAGGGGACGGACCTCGATCCGACCTCCGGCGACGAGACTCATGAACGTTCGCTGGAGCCGGTGTTCGTTCCACCGGTGGTCGAGCGATGGGCTCACGCCCGAGATCTGCGAGCACACGATGTGCACCCGATTGTGATGGAACTCCTCTCCGAGGAACAGCGATGCGGCCGGCCCCTGAAAGAAGCCTGAGGCGACGACGCGGGAGTTGTACGCCGTCGACCGGATCGCCTCGTGGAGGGCGGCCGCCGATCCGCTGATCTCGATCGACACGTCGGCGCCGCGCCCGTCGGTCAGCCGCTTCACCACCTGGGCGGGGCGATCGGCGCCCACATCGACGACGTGGTCCGCGCCGAGCTCGCGTGAGAGCCGGAGGCGCGACGCGATGCCGTCGACGGCGACGACCGTCCCCCCGTTGGCCCGCACGAGCTGCATCACGAGAAGACCCGGCACCCCCTGACCGAACACCGCGACGGTCTCGCCGACGTGAACGTTCGCGTCGAGGACCGCATTGAGCGCGATCGAGCCGATCTGCGAGAACACGCCCACGATCGGGTCGGCCGGATCGGCGAGGACGCGAGCGACCGCCCACGCCTCGTCGACGACGACGTGCGAACGGTGTCCCCACGTCCCCCACACCACCTGTCCGGGGGACAATGAGGTCACCCCGGGGCCCACCTCCTCGACCTCGCCGACCTCCTCGTAGCCCCAGCCGACCACGGGGTAGCTCAACGACGCCCCGGTCTCGGGAACGAACAGACGCCGCTCCGGGTCCCACCGCTTGTCGAGGTACGGGTTCGTCCCCCGGTACCCGGTGAGCTCGGTCCCGGCCGAGATACCCGAGAACAGCGTCCGCAGCCTGACCTGCGCGCCTTCGAGGGCCGGATCCTCCTCCTCGGCGAAGCCGACCACGCCGGGCGCGTCGAACGTGACGGCGTACCCCATCGTCAGCGAACAAGCGTCCCGACCGCGACGCGCCTCACTTGATCCCCGTGAGCGCGATGCCGCGGACGTAATACCGCTGCGCGACGATGAAGACGACGATCATCGGAACGAGCGCGATCACGTCGCCCGCCATCAGCCGGTTGAAGTTCACGACACTCCGATGCTGCTCGTTCAGGAAGCTGAGACCGATCTGGAGCGTGTACTTCTGATAGTCGTCGATGAACAGCAACGGGTTCAGAAAGTCATTCCACGTCCCGACGAACGTGAAGACCGCGAGGGTGGCCAGCGCAGGGCCGGACAACGGCAGGATGATGCGCGTGAAGATCCGGATGTGGCCGGCGCCGTCCATCCGCGCCGCCTCCTCGAGCTCCCGCGGCAACGTGAGGAAGAACTGGCGAAGCAGGAAGACACCGAACGCGCTCGACAGCGCCGGCACGATGAGCGCGGTGTGCGTGTTCTGCCACCCGATCCTCTGGATCAGCGCGAACTTCGGGACCTGGTACACCATGCCCGGGATCATCAGCGTCGCCAGGAACGCGAGGAAGATGAGGTTGCGGCCAGGGAACTCGATCCGGGCGAAGGCGTACGCGGCGAGCGCCGACGTCGCGACCACGCCGACCGTCACGAGCGCGCTGACCTTGAACGAATTCCAGATCCACGCCGACATCGGGAAGTCGCGCCAGAGGGTCGTGTAGTTCGAGACCTGCGGGTCCGACGGGATCAGCTTGTGCGGCTCGCGGATCACCTCGTCGACGGTCTTCAGCGACGTCGCGAGCATCCAGACGAACGGGAGGACGCACACGATCGCGAGTGCGGCCAGGCCGAGGTAGGCGACCGTCCGCCGGGACGCCGGGCTGCGCTCCTCCTGGTCCGGGGATGGGGCGACGCGCTGCGCCTGCGGGGGCGTCGTCGACTCGACGGCGCTAGCCGAGCTCATACTGCACCCGCCGGTTGATCACGCGGAACTGGATGAGCGTGAGGACGCCGATGACGACGAACAAGAGCCACGTCATCGCCGCCGCGTACCCCATCCGGAAGTCGCGGAACGCCTGCTGGTAAAGCTCGTAGTTGTACACCGTGGTCGCCTGCGCCGGGCCACCGCGCGTCAGCAGGTAGATCATGTCGAACACCTGGAACGACCCGATGACCTCGAGCACCGTCACGAAGAAGGTCGTCGGCGCGAGCAGCGGCCAGGTGACGCTCCGGAACTTGGCCCACCGACCGGCGCCGTCGAGCTCGGCCGCCTCGTACAGGTGCTGCGGGATCGCCTGTAGGCCCGCGAGAAAGATGATCATCCCCTCGCCGAGGCCGCGCCAGACCTGGACGAGCGCGACGGACGGCATCGCGAGCCGCGGACTGCCCAACCAGTCGATCGATCCGATCCCGAAGAAGCCCAGGAACCAGTTGAGGATCCCGCTCTGCGTGTTGAGGATCCAGCCCCAGACGAGGGCGACGGCCACCGCCGACGCCACCACGGGGATGAAGTAGGTGGCGCGGAAGAACTTGATCGCCCGCAGCCGCGTGTTCACCGCGAGCGCGAGCAGAAGCTCCGCGGCGACGGCCGTCGGGATGACGAGAACGACGTAGTAGGTCGTCCGCCAGAACGTCGGCCAGAAGTCCGGGTCCTCGAACAGCAGGCGCTTGTAGTTCGCGAGACCGACGAACTTCGCAGGACTGAACAGATCCCAGCTCATGAACGACAGGCCGAGCGAGATCACGACGAGGCCGAGGAAGAAGACCAAGAAGTGGACGAGCGCCGGCGCCAGGAACAGATACGCGGCGAGCGTGTCGCGACTGAGCCATCGCTCGCGGAGACTCGGGCGCGGCGGGACGGGGATCGCGACGGCCGGGAGCCCGCCGGTTTGATCGCCGAGCGGCCTCGCGATCGCGTCAGGTGCCTGGTCCGACATCGACCACTCCCCGGTGCCTGGACGGTGCTACGACTGCTGCTCGGACAGCAGCTCGTCGACGCGCTGGCATACCTTCGTGGCCGTGGATTGGACGTCGGCCTCGCCCCGCCACATCGGATCGAGGCCGTTTCCGATCGCGTCATCGACCTCGAAGAAATTCGAGAGGAACGGGGCCGCCCGCACGGTGGGCAGCGACTCCACGAACGGCTGGAACGCGTCGTGCTGCTGAACGATATCCGTGTTGGTGATCTTCGGATCCTCGGCGAGAGCCGGCCGCGACGGGATACCCTGCATGCTCTCGAACGCCTGCGTGATGCCCTCCGGGCTCACCATGTACTTCAGGAACTCCCAGGCGTTGTTCTTGTCGTTGCTGGCCGAGGTGATCGCGTACATCGCGAGGTGGAAGAAGTTGCTCCGCGGGCTATCGGGCCCGTTCGGCCGCGGCGCGATCGCCCAGTCCAGGTCCTTCACGCCCTGCAGGTCGAACGCCGACCACCGGCCGGAACCGATCCACATCCCGGCGTGACCCGCAGCGAAGATCGAGAACGGGTCCTGGCCCTCCTGCTCGAAGACCTGCGGCTGGGGCGCGTACCCGGCCTTCATCACGTCGACGATCGATTGTAGCGCCGCGACGCTCTGCGGCTCGTCGAGCAGACACTGCTTGCCGTCGTCGCTGAACACCTGTCCCCCGAAGGAGTAGACCTGATCATCGAGCGGTGCGAACCACGTCTCGTACAGCAGCCCCCATGTCTTGCTGCCCCCGGACCCCGACGTGATCTTCTGCGCCGCCGACACGACGTCGTCCCACGTCCAGTCCGCCGTCGGCTCCGGCACGCCCGCCTTCTGGAACAGATCGCGGTTGTAGTACATGACCTGTGTGTCCCAGTTGTCGGTGAGCCCGACGAGCTGGTTGTCGAGCGTCAGCCCTTGGATCACCTGCGGGTAGAACTGCCCCAGGTCGTAGTTGTCTCTCTTGACGAATTGGTTGAGGTCCAGGGCGACGTGTCGCTGCACGATCGACGGGATCACGACGTCGCCGGAGTTGAAGATGTCGGGGGCGTTCCCCCCACCGATGCTGGTGAAGACCCGCTCGTTGTACCCCTCCGACGGGATGACCTGCACCTGCACCTTGATCTTCGGATGCGACTTCATGAACGCTTCGGCCTGCGCCCGGCGCAGCTGGATGTCTCCTGGATTGTCGCTCGGCAGCATCACCACGATCGTTCCCGGCGCGTTCTCGGTTCCCCCGCCACTGCACCCGACGGCGACGAGCATCGTGATGGCGATCGCGGCCGCGACGGTTCGAACACCCGACATCGGAACCCCCTCCCGAGACGGTCTCGGATGATACTCCCGCCTTGCTCCGAGCGGGAGCCGACCGTTGTCGCGTGGCCGCCGGGAACGCGCCCCCCGGCTCACCGGACGCGGCGGGCGCCGTCCACCGGCCGCACCTCGGCGGTGGTCGGCCGCTCGAACCCGCGACGCCCGAACCCCGTCTCGATCTCGCGTACGACGTCCTCGACCGTCGAGGCCCGCGCCAGGACGAGCGCGGACCCCCCGAATCCAGCGCCGGTCATCCGCGCGCCGAGCGCGCCCGCCGCCTGTGCCGCGTCGACGACGGCATCGAGCTCCGGGCTCGAGACCTCGAAGTCGTCCCGCAGGGACGCGTGTGACGCCGAGAGCACCGGGCCGATCTCGTCCCACCGTCCCGCCCGGGCCGCGTCGACGACCGCGAGCACACGGGCGTTCTCGCTCACGACGTGGCGAGCGCGTCGGTACCGGATCGGTCCGAGCGCTTCACGCGCCCCGTCGACGTCGGCGGCCGAGGCGTCGCGCAACGCCGGAACGCGCAGGATCTCCGCCGCGCTCTCGCATTCGGCCCGGCGCTCCGCGTAGCGGCCATCCGTCAACCGTCGTGCGACCCGCGTGTCGACGACGAGCATCGACAGGCCTGGAGCCTCGAGCGGGATGTGCTCGAACGACAGATCGCGCGCGTCGAGGAAGAGCCCGTGACCGGCACGGCACAGCATCGACGCCATCTGGTCCATGACGCCGCACGGCATCCCGACCGCCTCGACCTCGGCGCGCTGCGCCACGAGCGCCAGTTCCACGCGATCCGGCGCCGATCCCGCGAGCTCGGCGAGGCCGAGGCCCACCGCGCATTCGAGCGCGGCGCTCGAGGACACGCCCGACCCGATCGGGACCGAGCCGTCGACGACGAGGTCGAAGCCCGGAACCTCGATGCCCGCCCGGGCGAGCGCCCAGAACACGCCCGCCGGATAGGCCCCCCACCCGCCCGGCATCCCGGGCCTGACGTCCTCCGCCGCGACGTCGACCGTCGTCTCTTCCTGCGCCGACCACAGACGCAGCCGGCGATCGCGCGCAAGCCCGATCGCGACGACGGCGTGGCGATCGATCGCGAACGGGAGCACGAACCCGTCGTTGTAGTCGGTGTGCTCGCCGACGAGGTTGACGCGGCCGGGCGCCGCCCACACGCCGTCCGGCCGTCGCCCCGTCCGGTCCTCGAAGACGGCCGCCGCTCGCCGGATCTGGTCGCGGAGCCGCTCGTCGGGCGCGTCCGAGATCACGGCTCCGAACGGGTCGCGATGATCTCCGCCATCCGGTCGGCGACCGGAAGGCGCTCCCGGCGCAGCCGGCCGTCGGATCCCGGGCGAAGCGCGTACAGCCCCATCGGCTCGAGGTACCGCTCGACCGGCCCGGTGCCCTCGCGGTACTCCCAGTTGACGAGGTCGTACAGCGGCCACCAACAGAAGCCGACGACCGGGACCCCGCAGGCGCGAAGGTCGGCGACGGTCTTCACCGCCTCGTCGAGCCACCTGGCCCGGCGCGATCCCTCCCGACCGTCGACGGGATACGGCGGCACGCCGAAGCCGCTTCCTCGCAGCGCGCCCTCGTTGAGGCTGCACTCGGTGATGAAGATCGGACGGCCGTAACGCTCGTGGTAGTCGCGCACGACGCGCGCCAGGGCCTCGCCGCCCCCCCACACGCCCTCCTGACGCACGGCATCGCCCTCTACCCACCGACGCCACACGCTCATGAACGGGTAGTAGTTCACGCCGACGACGTCGATCTCGACGGCATGGTCGGCGAACCAGGCCAGGTCGCGCTCGGCCATCCCGTTGGCACGGAGGTACCGGTCCAACGTCGAGCCGGGTGCGACGCCACCCCGCACGAGCTCGATCGCCGCGTACATCCGCTCCAGGTCGAGGTCGAGTCGTTCACGGAGGGCCGGATCGTCCGTCGTCCCGTAGCCGATCGCCTCGACGTGCACGCAGATCGCGTCGGGCCGCACTTCCTTCAACGCCCGCTGCGTCAGCACGATCCCGCGGGCGAGTTGCCGCACGAGCTTCGTGAATCCGACGTCGCCGCGCAGGTACGGTGGCCAGTGGCCCGTGTACCCACAGAGCTCGGCGTTCACGAACGGCTCGTTGAGCGGGGTGTACCAACGCACGAGGTCCCGGTAACGCTCGGCGAACGCGGACGCGTACGCGGCGACGCGCTCGGGGTACTCGGCGTTCGAGAACTCGCCCTCCAGCCATGTCGGCGTGCCGTAGTGGACGAGATCGACGATGGGCTCGATCCGGCGTTCCACGAGGTAGGGAACGACCGCGTCGGTGAACGACCAGTCGTATCGTCCCGGCTCGGGCTCGACCCGGTACCACGGGATGCCGTACCGCATCGCGTCGAGGCCGATGTCCGCGGCGATGTCTACGTCCTCGCGCCAGCAGCGGTAGTGCTGCACGAGCTCGTACTCGTCGAGTCGCCGGCGCCCCGGCCCCTCCTGCGGGATGAACGTGTCCTCGATCCCGGTGGCCCACCGGAACGACGCGCTCATGCGGGGCGCCCCATTCGGACCGGAGCGCCCTCCTCGAACGAGCGGATGGTCGCGTACGTCAGCTCGAGCGCGCGGAGGCCGTCCTCGCCCGTCACGGGCGGTTCATCCCCGGCGAGAAGCGCATCGACGAAGGCGAAGATGTGGCGATCGATCGTCGACCAGAAGTCGCGGCGATCCGTGCGGAAGATGCCGGGCCGCCACTCCTCGTATCCGTCCCGGCCCGCGCGGTAGATCCGGACCGCGTCCACGATGTTGTCCACCTGAACGCGTCCGTCGATTCCGGCCACCTCGAGGGTCACGGCCTGCGGCTGGTCATACGACGCGTCCCAGCTCCCGAGGAGCGTTCCGACGGCGCCGCTCGCGAACCGGACGGCGACCGCGGCGCTCGTGAACACGCCCAGCCCGCGAGGATCCGCGAGGAACGCCGATATCTCCTCGATCTCGCCCCCGAACAGCTCCATGGTGTCGAAGCTGTGTCCCTGCGTCTCGATGAGCATGCAGTACGGGTCGCCGAGCACGGGATAGAGGTCGCCGGTGAACCGCATCGCGAGATAGGCCGGCGTCCCGAGCAGCCCGTCGCGAACGTAGGCGAGCGCGCGCCCGTACGGCTCCGAGAACCGATGGTTGAGGTTCACGCCCAGGCGCGAGTTCCGGGACGCCGCCGCAGCGACCATCCGCCTCGCCTCCTCCGGGCGCCACGCGATGGGCTTCTCGACGAAGACGTGGCACCCGGCGTCGATCGCGGCGAGCGTCGGCTCGACGTGCTCGGAGTTCCCCGTCGCGACGCACACGAGATCCGGCGGGTCCGCGAGCAGCTCGTCGATCCCGATCGCCGTGCGCGCGCCGTACCGCTCGGCGAGCGTGTTCACCCGCCCCTTCGAGCGCGCACAGACGGCGACGAGGCGTACGGACGGATGGGCGGCGAGCGCGCGGGCGTGCATCTCGCCGACGGGGCCGGCACCGATGACGGCTGCCGTGAGCGACCGATCGGTCACGGACGGACCAACACCTTCCCGCTCTCGCCTCCGAAGAACGTCTCGCACGCCTCGGCGATCCGTTCGAGCGGGAACCGGTGCGTCAGGATCGGCGCCGGGTCGAGCGCGCCGGTGCGAAGCGCCTCGTGCACCCCCGCGAACACGGTCGGCGGGAAGTACTCGGAGCCGACGATCGCTCGCTCGACCGAGATGAGATCCGACGACGTCCAGAGCTCGAGAGGCCGGTCGCTGTGGGCGACCGCCACGACGACGCCCCCGGGACCGCAGGCGTCGATGGCGGCTCGTTGGGACGAGGTCGTTCCTGCCGCCTCGATCACCACGTCGAAGCCGTCCGGTGAGACGCGACGGGCCGAGACCTCCCGATCGGCCAGACCGACGTCGAGCGGCGCCGCGCCGAGCCTCGCGGCGAGGTCGAGGCGGTACCCGGACGTGTCGACGCCGAGGATCACGGGCACGCGCAGCCTCCTGGCGACGGCGATGGCACCGAGGCCGATCGGTCCGCATCCGATCACCGCGACGGACCCGATCGCGGAGCGCCCCGCCCGGACGAACGCATGCGTCGTGGTTCCGAAGAGGTCGAGCAGGCTCGTCGCGGCGTCGAGGGGGATCGCCTCGTCCACCGGGAGGAAGCAATCGGCGCGAACGGCGACGTACTCCGCGAACCCGCCAGGCGCGCTGAACCCGTACGTCGCCCGCTTCCGTAGGCAGGTATTGGGCGCGCCGATCGCGCAGGCCGCGCACCCGCCGCACGAGGCAACGAGATACACCACCCCGCGGGCGCCCTCGGCGATCGCCTCGGGAACGCCGCGACCGACCGCGGCGACGGTTCCCGACACCTCGTGGCCCGGGATCTGCTCCGACCCCTCGAGCCAGGTCCGGCGGTCGGTCCCGCAGAGCGCGCACGTGTCGACGCGCACGAGCACCTCCCCGTCGCCGGGCCGAGGACGGTCGACGTCCTCGATCCGCACCTTCCGGTCACCCAGGAACCGGGCCGCCAGCATCGTCTCGCCCACGCCGGTGCATTCTCCACCGCGCGACGGTCGATGCGTCGGTCGACCGCGTGGAAGCACCGCGTCACCGCGCGTGGAGCATTTTTTGCAAGTCAGAGCGAAACCGAACGTATGTTCGAAGCGCCCCTCGGGTTGCGCAGTGCCTGATGCGGCGCAAGCGGCGCACGGCGCAATGCCGTTTCCTAAACCGCGTGTCGCAGGTTCGATTCCTGCCGGGGGCACGACGCCGGACACCGCTCGCCCGGTGCCGCTCGACAACGACGAGTGGCCGACTGGCCGTCGCTGATTGCGCTCCTTTGAACGAACGTCGCGGTGATCACGTTTCAGCGTGACGTTCTTGGGCGATCGCGTCGAATGGAGCTGCTCTTCGATCGAGAGCGGCAGCCGTTCGTGTGAGCGATCGGCATCACCCATGGAAATCCCGCTCCGCCTGCTCGCCGCGCCGTGCGGTCTCCGGTTCGCGTCGACCGAGGCGATGCAAAGCACCCCGTCTGGCTCGACGCCGCCGGCGGTGGAGACTTCTACGCCCGGACACGCGCCGCTCTGACAGCCCGCGAGCTGATCCGCTCCAAGCGCGCGTCGTTGGTCGAAGACGCCGAGCGGTACCGGCGTGACGGCCTCCGTCCTGATCGCACGCTCGAGGATCGGCTCCGGACGGTGCTCCGCCAATCGCCTTGAGGACTGCTCGATCGGACGCTTGTTCGGCTGGTTGGCGTGAGCGGGCGCCGTCGTCGGGACGTGTCTCCGGAGACCGGTAGCTCGCTCGACTCGGGCTGTGGGATTGCAGGACGTCGTTCGCACCGTTGCGGTCGGCCGGGTTGCCCCGTGGCATCATGGCGGACGAGGCCGAGTTCCCGACGCGGACTAGCGCCAGCGCTCGATCCAGCGCGCGATGAGGCGCGGGGTCGCAACGTCCCCACGCCTCTCTGCACGTTCGACGACGTCGCGCACGATGGTACGCGCCTCGCCATATCTCCCGGTGAGGTGGAGGACCTCGGCGAGCTCCATCATCGTCTCGAGGCGTTCACCCTCGGGCATCCGGCCGTACCCGTCGAGCCAGAAACGGAGCGGAGCCTCGCCGCTCGGATCGCCGCGCCGCGCCCGGAGCATCGCGTCCACGCCGAGCGCGGATCTGGCCTCCCGTTCGCGTCCGAGGCGCACGTGCTCCTCGGCGTCGCGCAGGCGTCCATCCGCGTACGCCACGCGGGCGGCTCGAGCCAGGTGCCGGCGGGTCGAGCCGTGCGCGCCCATCGCATCGAGTGCTCGCACACCGGCCTCCGCGAAACCGGCGGCCGCCCGAAGGTCCCCGGCGAGCCATTCGACGTCGGCCGCGCCGCCGGCGCCGCTGTCCGCCGCCCAAAGCTCGAGCCCCAGCTCCTCGAACGCGTCGAGCGCCGTTCGGATCGCAGCTCGGGCCTCGTCGAAACGCCCGGCGAAGGCTAGCAGTGGGCCGAGGGCGATGACGCGCACGGCATTGCCGGCGACGGCGTCCTGTCCGGCGATGTCGAGGAGCGTGTCGCACGCCTCGAGCGCGGTCCCGATCGGATGGTTCAGCGCCGACGCCACGTCGGCGAGGTTCTGGAGAATCTCGAGTTCGTGAAGCCGGTCTCCCGCGCGGTGCGCATGGAACATCGCGAGCTCCGCTTCCCGACCGTAGGTCCGCACGTCGCTCGCGAAGATCGCCAGGATCCTGTGGCAGCGGGCGATCGCTCCGTCCATCCGCGGGTCGAGCTCCGCAAGCATCGACCGCGCGTACGCCCTGGTCTCGTCGTGGTCAACGGTGCCGAACCACGAGCGGAGCTCCGTCCGGTAGAAGAGCGTGTCGGCCCTCGTTGCGATGTCGCCCGCCGCCGTTGACCGCTCCCACGCCTCGTCGAGCGTCCGGAGCGCGTCGTCGAACCGCGCGATCTCGACGAGCGCCGTCCCGAGTCTGGGCAGCAGCGTGATCCGCTCGGCGTCGTCGGGCGCGAACAGGTCGGCGGCCGCCGACAGCAGCGCGACGGCGCCCGGCATGTCGCCGCGCAGGAACGCTCGATCACCCGCGGCGCGCAGGCGTCTGGCCGCGCGATCGGACAGCGAGCGCGTCGCGTCGTCGTCGAGGCCGAGTTCGAGTCGATAGCGCGCCGCCTGCGCAAGGTGGTGGCCGACGAGATCCTCGAGCTCGGCGATCCGCTCGCCCGCCGTGTGCTCGAGCCAGGAGCCGAGCCGCTCGTGCAGTTCGCTCCGCTCCGCCTTCGGCATGGCGTCGTACGCGGCGACCTGCATCAGCACGTGGCGGAAGCGGTACGCGCCGTCGGCGCGAGCCACCCGGTCGCGGCGCAGCCACTCCTTGTCGACGAGCGAGGCGAGGACGTCGTCGAGATCGGCTCCGGTGCCCCGCTCGGCGAGCGCCAGAACGTCGTCGGCCCGGAACTCCTTGCCGATCACGGCGGCCAGCTGCACCACCTCGCGCTCATGCGGCGTCAGCCGGTCCAGCCGCGACGCGAGCAGGGACTGGAGGGTCGGCGGGATCGGGATCGGCGCGACGATGCCGGACACTCGCCAGCCGCCGTCGGTGCGTGAGAGCACGCCGGTGTCGATCAGCATCGACAGGATCTGCTCGATGAACAGCGGGTTGCCGTCGGCGGCGGCGAGGACCTGCTGCGCCACGTCGGACGGCAGGTCGGATCCCTCGAGCAGCCGGCCGAGCAGCTCCGAACTGTCGTCGGCGGAGAGCGGCTCCAGCAGCACGCTCGCGGCGTTCGCCCGGCGAGCGCCCCACTCCGGATGCGCGTCGAGGAACTCCGGCCGCGCGGTGGACAGCACGAGCAACGCCGAATCCGTCGCGCGGTCGACGACGTTCGTCAGCAGATCGAGCAGTGTCGGCTCGGCCCAATGCAGGTCCTCGATGACGAATACCAACGGCCGGTCGAGCGCTAGCGTCTCGAGCAGCCGGCGGACGGCGCGTTGCGCCTCGCCGGCCGAGGACGGCTCGGCCGACAGACCGAGCAACCGCGCGATCGCGTCGGTGATCATCTGCGCGTCCGGCTGTGACGCGACAAGCGCCCGGATCTTCTCGATCGCCTGCCCGGCGTCGTCGGCGTCGGTGATCGAGGCCGCCTCGCGAACGGCCTCGGCGACCGGCCAGAACGTGATGCCGTCGCCGAACGGCAGGCAATGTCCGGTCAGGACCTTCGCCGAGTCGCGCGCCCGCCCAACGACCTCGTCGATCAGCCGGCTCTTCCCGATCCCAGGGGACCCGAGGATCGTAAACAGGTGGCTCAACGCGTTGGCCCGCGCGCGCTCGAGCACGCCGAGGACGAGCGCGAGCTCCTCGGTCCGATCGACGATGTCCGACCGCGCGCCGCCCGGCGTCGGACGTCGCGGCACCGGCGAAACCGATCGGACGAGAAACGGGGGCCTGGAACCACCCTCCATGGCCGCCTCGTCGACGACGACGTCGTCGGCCAGCATCCGGCGCGTCCGGTCGCCGATCGCGATCTCGTCGGGCGGCGCGGCGCGCGCCAGATCACCCGCCGATACGACGACGTCGCTGTCGAGCATCCCCTGGTCGTTCGGCGAGGCGATCACCTCGCCCGTGTCGACGCCGATCCGGACATCGAGCGCGAGGACGCTCGCCGCGTCAGCCGCGGCGCCGCGCACGCCATCCCGGATCGCGAACGCCGCGACGAGCGCCCGGCGCGCATCGTCCTCGTGTACGCGCGGGACGCCGAATACGAGGACGGACGCGCCCGCTTTCGTCGTGGTGTGGCCGCCTGCGCGCTCGGCCGCCCTGGAAACGATCTCGCTCACGCTCGCCGAGACGCTCCGCCGGCGTTCGGGATCGAGGGCGCCACCGTCCGCCGCGCGCATATCGAGGTGGATCGACAACGCCGACACCACCTTGCGGACCTCGCGTGCGTGTGGAACGTCGTCCTCGCCGGGCGCCTCGCGAGCGCCGGCGGCCCCGGCCCCGGCGGCGTCCGGGACGTCGAGCTCGTCCGCCTGCCGCAGGATCGCCGTCTCGAGCGCACGGAGCTCGGGCGAGGGGTCGATCCCGAGCTCGTCCGCGAGCCGATCGCGCGCCGAGCGGTACACGTCGAGTGCTTCGGCCTGGCGGCCCGTCCGATATAGCGCGAGCATCAGCTGCCCCGTCAGTCGTTCGCGGACCGGGTTGGCCGCGGCCAGGGCGCGGAGCTCGCCGACGAGCTCGGCGTGGCGTCGGAGCCGGAGCTCGGCCTCGATGCGGTCCTCGATCGCGGAGAGCCGCAGCTCATCCAGCCGAGCGATCTCGGCCTGCGCAAACGACTCGTACGCGACGTCGGCGAGCGCCGGCCCCCGCCACAGCGCGAGTGCTGCCGCCAGGCGCTCGAGCGCGCGTGATGCGTCGCCCTCGCCGAGCGCGACCCGCCCCTCGGCGGCCAGGCGCTCGAACCGCGTGACGTCGATCGCGTCGCGCTCGACGTCGAGGACGTAGGCGCCCGAACGCGCGACGAGTGCCGCACCGCCGGGCCCGAGCGCCTTGCGGATCCCCGACGCGTACACCTCGAGGCTGTGTCCCGCCGTCGCCGGCGCGTCCTCGCCCCAGATGTCCTCGATCAGGCGGTCGCGCGAGACGAGCTCGCCGGCCCGCAGCAGCAGGATCGTCAGGAACGCCCGCGGTTTGGCGCTGCCGAGCGCGATCGGGGCGCCGCCGTCGGCCGCGGCCTCCAGCGGCCCGAGGAGGCGAAACTCCACGTCAGCGGCGGTTCCGGCGGTGGGCATTGTCGACAGGATGCACCAGCCTCACGCTCGACGCCATGCCTCAAGCCCGGGCTTGAGCCGTCCTTGCGTGTCGGTTGAGGGGCGGTCGTCAACCTGCGCGCAGGTAGCTCGAGACGGAAGGGGGGAGCCATGAGCGCACAGGGCGCGACGATTGGTGTCGGAGGTTCGGTGGTGCGGCGCTCGCACCTGATCGCGGTCGTAATGCTGCTCGTCCTGTCGGTCGCCGCCGGGGTTTTCGCGGGCCGCGCGACGAGTACGGCCACCGCGCCGGCGCATTCGAACGCGCGGGTGCTGTCCGTGAGCGGTCTAGCCAACCCGGGCGTCGGATCGAAGGTGTTCCCCGCGATGAACCGTCTGGCTCCGCCGGTTCGCCAGCACCTGTCCGGTTACTCGAAGGCGCTCCGCGACGCGTCACGGCAGCGGTGAGGTGTCCTTCGACGCGAGGCGTGGCGGCTCGACGGGGCCACGCCTCGCCCGCTCTCGCGTTGCACATCACCGGCCCGCCCTCGTCGATCGTCATGTCGGACTGGTTCACGAACTCGAACGAGTACTCGTCCTCGCTTCCGTCCGGCGACCACGACGGCGACTCGTAGATCGGTCCACGTTGGTTCCCTGACACCCGCCGTAGGGGGCGTCGGCGATCATGACCGCGTCAGACCCGTCCAGATCCGAGCCCGTCGGCCGTTGGTTCGGTCGACAGCCACGTCGGTCATCGCCGCGAGACGGCGAACGGTCTAGGGTCCGCGCTGTCGGCTCGTTCCTTCGGGCTCACCGCCGTCGAGTGTGACGTTGGCAGAGACGTGGCGGCAGCGCTCTCCGTGGCGCAGGGCCGTGGTCAGCGAGATCGCCGTTCTGATCGGACAGCTTTACAACGAGGCGGAGGAGTGGTCAGAGCGGCCACCAGGGCGTTTACGACAAGGAATAGGCCCGCCGAGTCCACCCGAACGCGAGCCGGTACTGACGCACGCTCACGCAAATCCGCGCGAATAGGACCAAGAAACCACCGGACGCTCTACACATGAGGTGTCGCTCGAGCGTCCATGGAGTGATGGAAACCCAGCCAAGGCAGATCCCGTTGACCCACGATGCAGAGGACGCCGAGGAGACCTCGTTCGAGGCGTTCTTCGCCGCCGAATGGGACCAGCTCTTCAGGTCGCTGCTCCTTCTCTCGGGGAGCAAGGAGGAGGCGGAGGACGTGGCTCAGGCAGCGTTCCTCAAGATGCTCGAGCGATGGGACCAGCTGGACGGCGTGGCGGACCTCGAGGGCTACCTGTATCGCACGGCCCTAAACGCCTACCGCAGCCTCTACCGTCGATCACGGCTCGCCGCCAAGCGCGTGCTCGCGCCAGGTCGAGCCGGGAGCGACCCGTTCGAACAGCTCGCTGAACGCGAGAGCGCCGTGCGTCTCCTGCTAGGACTGACCATGCGTCAACGCGAAGCGATCGTCCTCACAGGTATCCAGGGATTCGCCTATCACGACGCGGGAGCCGTGCTCGGTGTGAAGGAGTCTACCGTCCGATCCCTCGTGGCTCAGGCGAGAGCGCATTTCGCAAGGGAGACCGGCGATGAATGACCAGGAGATCCTCGACAGGGCCAAGCGGGCGGCGATGAGCATCGATGCGCCCGACCACCCCTACGACGCCCTACTTCGCCGCCGCGATCACAAGCGCCGGAACCAGCGGGTTGCGGCAGGCGTCCTCGGCATCGCGGTGTTCGCCTTCGCGGCGGTCGGGCTAGTCCGGCTGCTCGCATCCGAACGCGGAGCGGTGATCGGTCCCGCGGCGTCTCCGTCGCCGGTGGCATCGTCGCCCGTCACGCAGCCGTCTTCGTTCACGGAGCGGTTCGACTCGCCGCTAAACGGTCTCTCCATCGGCTACCCGTCCGGCTGGCGGACGCGGGCGGCGACCGAGCCCTGGGGTCACGGCGAACTCGCCTTCGACGCGTCCGACGTCGACGTCATCTTCGACCCGCAGCTTCGGGATGATCTCTACATCGCCCTGGTCTCCGCGCCCCTCGGCGGCAAGTCGCCAATGGACTGGACAAACCTGCCCGATTTCCCGCCCGGTATGTGTACGCGGGGTGGGGGCGGAGGCAGCGGCAACGGTTTCCAAGGCAACGAAGCATGGTTCGAGTACTGCGGTGAGGGAGGCGGTGCGCGCGGGATCGTCCTGACCGTCGCGACGGAGACACGCGGCTACTTCATCTACCTCCACGTCGCGGACGAGCGGCGTCTCCTCGAAACCTACGACACGCACTGGTTTTGGGGCCGCGGGGGGCTCCTCAAGACGGTCGAGCTGCGCCCGGAGGAGGCGCTCGACGCGTCGAACCCTTCCAGATCTCCCTAGGCGGGCGAAGCACCACTAACGGTGACCGGATCGCGGTGGAGGCCGGGATGAAGAATCTTCTCGGGAGCGTCTTGGGGTTGGCCCTCGTTGTCACGCTGGGCGCGTGCACGTCGACCTCGAACGACACCGGCACGACAGTCCCGGCGGAGCCGTCGGCGACCCCGGTTGCCTCGGACCTCCCGAGTGAAGCGGTCGAGAGCTTCCCGACCGAGGCGTTCGCCGACATCAGCGAGGACGCGGTCTCTCCCAAGGCGGCGTCGGAGTTCCAGGCGGCCTTGAACGAGATGGCCCGCGGAACCGGGATGGCGGCCACGGTGATGTCCGCCGACGGAACCTGGAGCGGAGCGACCGGCAAGGCCGACGGCGTCCGAGACGTACGGGTCGACGATCAGTTCGCGATCCACAGCGTCGTGAAGTCCGTGATCGCGGCCCAAGTGATGCAGATGGTCGAGGCCGGTGAACTCGACCTCGACGACCCGGCGAGTGAGCACCTCCCTGCCGACCTCCACTTCGACACGAATGGGGCGACGATCCGTCAGCTGCTCGGCCAGCGCAGTGGCATCCCTGAGACCAACTTCGAGATCGAAGACCCCCGTCTGTCTGCGCATCCGCGACGGTTCTGGACCCCCGCCGACGCGCTGAAGCTCGTCCCCGCGGAGCGCGCTCCCGCCGGTGAGTCGTTCGAGTACGCGAACGCCAACTACCAGCTCCTCGGGCTGGTCATCGAACACATCCGCGGGCGGCCGGTGGGCGACGTCCTGCGCGACGGCGTCCTGGACGTCGAGGGGACGGACCGGCTCATCTATCAACCGGATGAGAAGCCGACCCCGCCCATAGCGATGCCCAGCGGGCGCTCGGCGGCTGCGCTAAGGAAGGGTGGAGGCTACCTGCCATCCCTCGCTGCTGCATCCGCTGACGGCGCAGCAGGTGGTGCCCTGGCCTCGGACGCGCCTTCGCTGGCGCGCTGGTGGCGGGCGTTCTGCACCGGCGAGATCGTCTCCCAAGCTTCGCTGACCGAGATGGCAACCCACGAGGGGTACGGGCTCGGGCTGTACAACGTGGCCGATCCGTACGCAGAGGCAGTGGGGCATACCGGTGGGTTCATCACCGGCTCTGCCTACGTCGCGTGGGCAGGGTGCGTCCCCGACGCGCACGCAGTCGTCGTCGTGCTAAGCAACCACGGGTTCGACAACATCGGCGGGATGGCTCGCCCGCTCGTCGAAACGGTGAGTTCAGAAAGATGATCAGACATAGGTGTCGGGACCGGCAGCGGCTCGTTCGTTTCCTGCCGGGGCACCATGGTCCAGTCGTTTCGCGACGGGCGACACCCATTCGTCGTGCCCGATATGCCGATCGGGGCTGAAGTGCCACATAGCGACGGCGATCACTCGTCTGGCCGCTGTATCCGCAATCCGAACGTCTCGATCCGAACGATATCGAGCACATACTCGACATGAGGTCGTGGGTCGCGAAGCACGACCGGGCGCGGCTCGACTGACTTGGCGACCGTCAAGAAGGCCCGCATGCCGGTCGAGTCGACGAATTCCAGATCCGACAGGTCCAGCACGACGTCGCGCTGTCCGTCCACACGAGCCAGTACGTCGTTCACGAGCTCGTCGGCCGAGGCCATGTCCAGCTCTCCGGCCAGGTACAAGATGGTTGGCAGCCGAAGCGTGATCCGAAGCTCAGGCTTTTGTGCGTCGGCATGCGGGGAGGCGGGAGCACCCGAAGAACTCGTGTCCGTCGCTCCTGCGTGTCCTTCGGACCCATTGACCCCCGCATGCGCACGAGTCGGTCCCGGGGCTCGTCGTCCACGTTTGAGCCTTGAAGCCGGCCGCCGCTATCACGATCGTGTCACTGGAACGAAGGACAGCGGGCTGCCGGAGCAGCCAATCCTTTACCCCCCGCGGGGCAGCGACGAGGTCGTCGCTGGGTCGTTCCTTGATCGTCCACTCATCGGCGAGAATGGCGAGCGCGGCTCTTGGGGCCATCTTGGGCCACGCGCTCAGCCGAGGATGTCCTCCACGGCGTCTCCTCTTCTTGATCGCACCTGGGGTCCAGCGCGTCTTCGCGCCCGTCCTGCTTCGTGATGGATTCGTGTGCCTCATCGAGGCGCCAGACGTATCCGTGATGAGGCGACCGCGTCGGGGTCGCCAGACGTTGCCGAGGACAGAGCAGAGGGCAGGGCGAGATGGACGGAGCTGACGCCAGGCGACGGCGAGAAGAAGCAGCGACCCGATACCGCCCGGCCGAGATCGATCTGCTCCTCGTTGCCGAGGGTCCACCCAGCGCACTCGACCGCTACTTCTACTTCGACAACGTGACCGAGCAGGACTCGCTGTTCCGGTACGTCGCACGGGGAGTACTGAACGACGAGCCGACTCGATCGAACAAGGCCGCGCTTCTCGGGAAGCTGCGCGACCGGGGCGTTTTCTTGATCGACTTGAGCCCCAACCCTGTCGGTCGCGCGTCGCTGGAGTCCCTTGCCGCGGATCTCGTCATCCGGTGTCAGGAGCTCGATCCTCGCGCGATCATCGTCATCAAGGCGACGGTGTTCGACGCGGCCTATTGGCCGCTGAAGCGGGCGCGTCTCCCGGTCGTTAACGAGCGGGTTCCGTTCCCGGGGTCGGGTCAGCAGCGGCGGTTCGTGGAGTCGTTCGGCAGAGCGCTTGAGCTCGCGTCGAGCTTCGTTCGGCCCAGCGCGTCAACGTGAGCTCCGCGACAGCGGTTCCGGCGCTTCACTGATCATCGAGCCACGCGCGGAAGGGCTCGCTCGGTACGACCATCCGACGCCACGCGCCACGACATCACGTCGGACCAGCGACTCGAGAGCGACTCCAAAGGTGGTCGCTCCGGGCGTGAGCCAGGATCCACCCAATCACGAACGCCAAGGAAACACCGACGATGCTGACAAGGACGAACTTCGTTCCAATGGAAAATCCCGACGTCCGCAACGCGACGGCGAGGACGACGATCAGAGGCGGGTGCAGCAGATATGCGTCATATGACGCTCGAGAAGCGCCGGCGAGGGTCTGACTCGAAACGGTGGCCCGGCGTCGGAAGTACTCCAGGGTGACGAGCGACATCGAGATAGCCCAGGCGGCTTCGATGATCGGCAACGGCAGAGCCTGGATGTGAAGGCCGCCCAGGAGCGGACCGGCATCGTCCGCGGACGCTCCGAGAACAGCAAAACAGAGCAACGCAACGAGGGACGCAATCGCCACCTGCACCACGGTTTTCTTCCGGTTCACCGGCAGCGATGTCGCATTCCAGCCTGCCTCGGCGGCCAGCACGCCGAGCGCGAACATCCCGATCATCTGCGGGAACTCCCACAAGTTGAGACCGAAGAACGTGTCGGACATGAACGGCCACACGATGCGAATCAAGAAGGAACCGCCCGCGATGAGGGCGCCGACGGCGAGGAGGCGGCGGGGTTCGAACGGTTCACGAGACCTCCGAGTGGCTGGTCGAACTCCGCGGATGAGCGCGTACACGATTGAGAACACGAGCAGGTCGGCGATGAACCACGCCGGTCCTGCGTCCGCATCCCGAGCCAGCCAGAGGTGCATGTACTGTCCGAAGCCTGTTGCTTCGCCCATGCCACGATGACCGACGTAATCGGTGAGGGGGTCGATGACGGCGACGAAGATCACGAGCGGAATCCCGAGCCGCACGGCCCTGTCACGGACGAACCGAGCGGCCCCTTTCCGGTCGAGCGCAGATGGCGTCAGAAGCCCCGCGACGAGGAACAGAAGCCCCATGCCGAATAGCCCGCCCACGAGGACGACGACGCCGACGACGAGCTGCGTCACCCGGTCCGTGGTCCGTTCCATGTAGTACCAATCGGAGTCTATGACGTACGTGCTTGCGACGTGCGACGATGACCGCTGCGATTAGCGCGACGCGCAGATTGTCCAACCAGATGTAGCGGCTCGTGTGCGGCCCGACGCGGTTGTCCAGCCGCGGATCGACAAGCGGCACCGACGCTAGTGGATCGCACCTCGGCGCGACAGGGATCCGTTCTCCCATCGCGTTCGCATCTCCGTTCGCTGACAGGGATAGCAGACCTTGTCCGTGTTGTGGGCGGACAGATGGGCGTCGCACCTCGGGCATCGACGCACTGGCGCCTGAACGACCGGCGAGAAGTCCGTGATCGCGATGTTCATGTGGCCGACGCTGTGCCCTAGTGTCATGTTGCCCTCCACGTGCAGAACTGGGTCAGCCTCTCGCTGAGCCGGTTCCGTAGCGCGGGTGCAAGGACCCATGACGAGCAGGACTAGAGACCCGATCGCGACGCGTTACACGACGCCAGGATCAGGTCGAGACGAGACCTCCGGACGACTGAGGCCGGCAAGAGAGCGTCGATAGCTTTGCGCCCCGTCGGACCAACCGGAGGTCTCGCCGATTCCCGGCCCTTTGGTTCAACAAGCGCGAGCGGCCGGTGGCCCACGCCAAGGCGAAGCGCATTCTCGACGAGTTGGATCGTCGACGACCACCCGCCGTTTCGGCTCGCGAGCTAGGGACAGCGTTCACACGTCGTGTACGGTCGCCGAGGTGACGACGCTTCCGGGAAATCGAGGAGGCGCATCGCTCCTCTGGCCCGCTTACCGTGGCGTCCGAGTCTGCTCACTTCGAGCGATTACGAACGTAAGGATTGCGAGAACGAGCGTGAACGGCGTCCAGATCGCACGCTCGAGCGCGCTTTGGGAGGCGAGGTTCATGACGGTCCCGAGCGCAAGGAACGCGAAGATCACCCACGTCGCGCGATACGCCAACGTCGTTGACATTCCTCGCACGTCGAACCCGCCGCGCTTCAGTATTACGGCCGCGACGAACAGCCAGACGAACGCTACGATGCCGCTCGCCACGCGAAGGTCCGTCGCAAGATGGGTTGGCTGCCCGCCCCACGATGCTCGGCCAAACGGAGCCCCAACTGCCAGCGCCGCCTGAAAACCGGCCTCCACGATCGCCCCGATGGCTGCTGCGACGGCAACTGGCCGAACGATGTGCGCCGACGAGCGCCTGCGTCGCAACGTTGCATCCATGGCGCCTCTCCTTTCTACGGGGGCGCCGCCTCAACACGGCACGGCGCGAACTGAGTTCAGATGGCATCGTCGGGGCACGACAAAAGGGGTGCATGAGTCACCCGTCCCGGAGTACAAGGGCCGGACCGCCAGCTGCCGCAGCCCCGCTTTCCCGTCGGAGATCGCGGTCACCGCGAGGGCGGACAGGGTCCGACCGGGAAGCATCGCGAGCAGGATCGGAATGGTGCTCGTATCGCGTCGAAAGTGGAAGGCTGCGCGATTGCGGCCAGCACGACACCTGTCCACGAGATCACGCACGCTCCGAAGAGGTACGAGCCGAGCTTGTGACGGCCAATGAACTCGCGGAATGTCGAGCTGCGATCCGGCGCGACCGGACGTACCTTGAGGGATCTGCGCTCGAGCTCGGTATCCTCACGGTCGTGGATCCATCGCCTCCTCAATGCGATAGCCCGAGCGGTCATGGTCATCCTGATCCGGCAATCGCCGGGGCAATCTCGCGGTGTGGCGGCCCGAGCATCGAGCCGTCTTGGGGGTCGCCGCATCCGTGACCGCCCTTACGGCGGTCGTGTCACTCATCGGCGGTCAGGGCTTTTGTACGTGCCGTCGATCGCCCTTTGGCTCTGGTGTATGACGCCGGCGAGGGCAACCCCAGGGACGTAACGGCCCTCGGGCACGCGACGACGCTGCCACCTGGTGCGACGATAGGCTTCGCAGATGGGTTGGCTTCACCAGCTCGCTCTCCTCGCCCTGGCCTTGGCGCTTTCCTCGGTGATCGGGGTAGAGCGGGAGCTGCGGCAGAAGAGCGCAGGACTGCGCACGCACACGCTCGTCGGCGTTGGAGCGGCTGTCTTCGTCCTCGTCAGCAAGTACGGCTTTAGCGACGTGGTATCGGCCGGAACGGTCAACCTCGACCCCTCACGGGTCGCCGCACAGGTCGTCTCGGGCATCGGATTCATCGGGGCGGGTCTAATCTTCGTCAAACGCGCCGGTGTGCGAGGCCTTACCACCGCTGCCGCGATCTGGCTCACCGCGGCCGTCGGGATGGCCGCTGGAGCTGGCTTGATCGCGCTCGCGATCGGAGCGACCGTGGCGCACTTGTTCGTCGCGTATGTCTACACGCCGCTGGGACGCGCCCTCCCCCAATCGAGGCGTTCACTCACGCCCATCGACCTATCCTACCGCGACCGTGAGGGCGTGCTGCGACGTGTCTTGGCGGAAGCGACCGCAATCGGCTACGTGATTTCAGACCTCGATGTGACTCGTTCGGATACGGATCGGAACCTCGTCGGACTTCGGTTCGACGTTGAGGGTTCCCGCTCCGTCGAGGGGCTAGTTGAGCGTTTGCAGTCTTTGGACGGCGTTGTCGAGGTCAGGACTTCTGGTTAAGAGGACCCGCCGTGGGGCTGCATGCGACCCCTCCTGTTCAGCGGTCCTGAGCCAGAAGTCTGACGTTCCCGGGCGAACGTCGAGCGCCCGGGACCGCCGCGCGGCCGGTGGCCTCTCCTCTAGTCTGCGGGCCGGCCAGCACCGGAAGACGGACGGCGGGGCCGGCGTCGGCCGGGCCCCGCCGCGTCCGTTCGATCTCGCACGCCCTCACGGCGTCTGCCGAAGAGGCGCTCCCCTAGCTGATGGAACAGTCGTACGGACCCTCAGCCGGTGGGTGTGGTTCCTCACCGGCAAGTGCCCAAGCGAACACGAATGCGAGCGCATCGACATCGCAATCAGATAGGACCGGATCACCGAGATCGGGCCAGCCGTACCCCATCAGGTCGGTGCTTTCCAACAGGTTCGTCGCGTGGCCGAGGCCGAGAGCGTGGCCGACCTCGTGCAGCGTGATCCAACCGAGAAGCTCGGGGCTATATGGCTCCTGTCCCCAGCTCGGCGGTGCCTCGGAGCTCACGAGGATGTTGGGACATCCGTGGTCACCACAGATCGCGTACCCAGAGAAGACCGCGCCACCGGCATGCGGCACGTAGTGAACGACGATGTCGGCTTCCTGCCGAGTATCCACCTGGGTCAGGGTGATCAGGCCATCGAAGCACTCCTGGAGAACACCGGCCCACGTGGCGATCGCATCGTCGATCGCTTCCCGATACTCGTCCGAGATGCCTGGATAGGCCTGAACAGCGATCGTCAGGTGCGTGTGGTCCCACCAGTAACCCGGATAGTAGTTGCTAAGGATCACGAGGGCTTCGGCATCAGACTCCGGCAGCGTGCACGTCGGCTGCTGCACCGAATCGGCGCCACTGGCCTTCGGCGTAGCAATCGCGGGGCCGGGTGCGAGGATGGCCGCTACAACCGCGGCGACGAGTGCAAGGCGAACACGCATCGGATCTCCCTCCTTCAGCGCGGCCCTGCAATCTAGCACCGTCCGCAAGCGGCGTTCGGTGCTTTGATCGTCAGGCGAGTCGCCGATTCCGACCGACATCGCCCTCAGCGTCGTCGTCCCACGTGGCCCTATCCGAAGCGCTTCGCAGGAGAGCCATCAGGGAACCGCCCATGGCCACGTTGAGTGCCCCAGCCACGGTGACTAGATGCCGATATATCAGGAGGGCGCTGGTCGGATCCGAGGTAGACCCACAGCGCCACAACGGTCACGAGCGCGACGGTCGAAAGCGCGACCGCGAGTGGATCGGCATCAACCCATGTGCCGACCCGCCTGTCGCGGCTATGAGGATGCCGACGACGAGCAGCGCGACGCCGATATCCAGAGCGACGCGGCCGTCGGAGATCTGAAAGCCCTGTGCCGGCGACCCCGCCTGGTCGCGGCTGTCGATCCAATTCAGGAACGATCCGACGATGACGCCGAGCGAGCCGATCAGGATCACGGGGGCCCGCTGTGCTACTGCGGCTCGTCCGACGGTCTTCGACGGACCGCTGCCCGCGTTCGTTCGCGTGGTCGCGCTTCGCTACGTGACTCCTGCATGAGGACGCTCTCCCTTCCCGGTCGCGCCCAGTTTCCGTGTGCAACCCTTCCGCGGCCTGCCTGCACGAAACTGACCCGAGCTAGCGAACAGCGTCCGACGGTCGTAACCGGAACGCGGATGTCATCTGTCATTGGGCCGCCCAAAGGTGGGTACCAATTCGATATGCAGGGGGCCTTCCAATGGGACGTCCTCAGAGTTGAGGGAACCGTCCGGGTCGACCTCACGCGGGCCGAGACCGTGACCGAGGCAGACACCGACGCGATCGTCGCCGCCACTGAAGAGTTGCTGACGCATCCCGAGGTCAAGGTGGTGCGGCTCGACGGATCGGTCCTCCTCTCGGACGGACCACCGGACGGCCTGAAGAACGCGATCCGATGCCTCGATGCACTGGCGCGCCGGTACGGCAAGCGGTTCGTCGTCGGCCCTATCTAGCCGACGATACGACGCGGCTCGGCCTGTCGATCGATTGCCTCTATGGTGGCAGTGAGGCACGGCAGCCAGGCTGCCGCGACCACACAGGGATCGTAAACGTGTCGGGCTCGGCGCGGATCGGGACGACGTGCCTGTCGGACCCGTCGGGGTTCGCGATCACGAACGTCGGACCACCCTCGCCAATCCGCTGGGCAAACGCGATCTGGCTGTCTGCTCCTGCTCCGGGCTGGGCGAGACTCTGCCCCGTCCGGAGACCGAGCACGGTCAGACTGACGACCGATGCAAGCGCGATGAGTCGCTTCCCGCAACCACCCCCGCGGGCGCAAACGACTCTGCCGACGTCCCTCCTACACCTAGGTTGTCGGGAAGGTCAACGGCTAGTTGCAGTCGTCGGCACGCGAGCGACTCGACTCTCGGATGCGCGAGCGTCGGCGAATGAACGTTGAACAGGAACGGTATTACTTCGCCCAGTCGGCGATCCGCTCCTCGCCGTCGGGCGTGATGAAGACGGTACCCGTGGGGACCGCTGCGACGATGTCAACGGCTGCGTCCCCAGCGACGACATAGTGTTGCGTTCCTGGGGGCACTATGACGGTGTCACCGGGCTCCGTGGGGATCTGTGTTGCATCCAGGACCGCCGTGGCGTCGCCAGCGAGGAGCGTAAACACCTCCTCGTGATCGTGACGATGCGGGGGCATGGACGCGCGAGGATCGAGGCGAACCCGGTAGGTCGTGATCTCAGCTGAACCGCGGCTGCGCGCGGCGAGACCGACCACGACGGCACCCGGGAGCGGGAACTCGGGCGCTTCAGATCCTCGAACGATCGGCATACCCGCTCCTCTTCGTTCTCCGGTCGATGCCTTGACAACCTTGTCACGGCCCGACAGTCAGGCGAGACCCCCGTCATTTTCCCAGCGTTCAGGGAGGTCCCTCGACGCACATCAACCGCCAAGTCGGGCGGCAGCCATACGCGGACGAGTCGCCGGCGGTGGCCCGGCCTCGATCGCCACCCGCTGCGCGAAGTGCCCCACGACGCCGTTGACCCACATACGCGCCTCGGCGGCATTCGTGTCCGTTGCCACGGCGCCGAAGTCGTGAACGTCGATGTACAGAGCGCCTCGCGCGCCCGCATATCCTGAATTGCGACCTCACGCGGAACGACGACGAGACTCGCGAACACCGTGAGGTACACGAGCGCTGCGCTGTATCGATCGACGTGTGCGTCACGACCGGGTCGAAGCGTACTCCGAAGGTCGGCCACTGTGAGCTCGCCAGTCCAGTCGTTCAGGTGGTCGAGACAGACCAGTACTTGCACAGCTTCTCGACACCGACGACGCCGAGAGCGTACGCCCGCTGTGGACGGTCGGCGTCGAGGAGGATCGCCCCTTCTTCGACAAGTGCGACCGCCTTCTTGACTGCCGCTAGGCCGACGGCGTGCACTTGCTCCGGCGTCAGGCGCTTGCTCGTCATCGCCAGCCGAGCATCGGTCCACGCGCTTGGGGCCATCTTGGGGCCACAAGCGGGCGGACGCCGGCGTCGACTGACGGCGTGCACGTCGACTACCTGCGGAAACGTGCGCGGATCGACACGTGAGGCCATCCTCGCGGGTTTCCTAAACCCCTCGCGTCGGGACATCTAGGGCCGTTCGCGGCATCAACCTACGGCGCTGCGTTTCGCGTCCCGGACGCTGTGGTCGTGGGGACCCGGGCCCGGGGGGATCGGCACGACGCTCGAGGCGCCGATTTTCGAACGGCACGGCCAGGTTGCAGAATCCCGCGTATGGACGCCACACACGGACGACGCCCTCGCCTCCGTGAGGACGATGCCGCGTCGGACCCCGACGCCCACGTGCACCGACGTTCGCGCTTGGCCTGGACTGTCGCTGGTGTCTGGCTCGCCGAGTGGCTGGTCATGGCGGGACTCGTGATCGCCAACAGCTCCGCCTTCCGAAACATCGACCAGGCGGATCCCGTCGACCTGATCCTGCCGATCGGGTTCGCCGTCATCGGTACGCTCCTCGCGTCGAACCAGCCGCGCAACCCGATCGGCTGGATCTTCCTCGTCATCCCGGTCATCGGCACGCTCGGCGGGGTCTCGACGGAGTACGTCTTCCGCAGTTCGCACTTCGGGCCGCTGCCGTTCACCGAGTGGGTCGGCTGGGTGAACGGTCCGCTCCTGTGGCTCGTCTTCCCGGCCGGACTCGCGTCGTTCTTCTTCATGCTGTTCCCCGACGGTCATCTGCCCTCGCCTCGATGGCGGTGGCTCGCCCGCGCGGCCGTCCTCGTCGCGGCCGTGGGGTTCGTCTTCCTCGTCTTCCAGACGTCGATCTCGCTGACGGGCTCCCCGACGATGCCGAACCCGCTCGGTCCGGCGGCGGTCGTGGACATGGAGAACGGAGCGCCCGGGCTCATCTGGCTGGTCGGGCTCGCAGTCCTCGTCGGCGCGATGGCGGCGCCCTTCGTTCGGATGCGCCGGGCGACGGGAGAACTCCGCCAGCAACTCCGGTGGTTCGCCTTCGCAGGGATCGTCACGGCCGTCGGGTTGGCTGCCTCCGTCGGCGCCTACGCCGTCTTCGGCGCGGCGGTTCCAGAGCCCGTCTTCAACGCCGTGCTTATCCTGGGGTTCGGCATCGCCGTCCCCGTCGCATGCGGGATCGCGATCCTAAAACACGGGCTCTACGAACTCGACGTCGTGATCAGCAAGACGGTCGTGTACGCCGTCCTCGCCGCCTTCATCACCGCGATATACGTTTCGATCGTCGTCGGGATCGGGACAGCGATCGGCTCCACACACAACTCCTTCCTCACCGTGGTGGCGGCCGCCGTGATCGCACTCGCGTTCAACCCGGTCCGCGAT